>DATLOR010000001.1:0-26494 GCA_035536135.1 Pyrinomonadaceae bacterium
TCAATTAAGCAAAGAAAATCTGGTTGAAAAACAAACGGTATCGAACGATAAATTCAAAGGTTTATCGCGTCGTGAAGTTATCAAAAAGGTCGGTTTGGGAACGATGATCGCTTTGCCGATCGTTACATCATTGGTTGCGCCGTTAGCGGTTCATGCCAATTCTGCTTGTATTGCAGGCGGAGCTTGCACTTGTCAAACTCCGAATACAGGTCAGGGAACTATCTGCACGGCGACAGTCTCAACGTGCAATGTGAACTGTGTCTGCAGATTTGCTAACAGCGGAAATGCTACTGGAACTTGTGCTCCTTAATTTCTTACTTGAAACTGGTTCTAAAAAATAGCCGAAAGCGTTTCTGCTGTTAAATTAACAGTTAGATTCAAGTAAGTAGGCTTTTTTACTTTTTTGCGGTTTTCCGTATCGTTCGATTTATTTGATTTAAATCGGGGGTGCGGAGCTTTCTGCTGTGTTTATTCATCTGATAATGCCAAAAGCGGATCCGTAACTATGAGGGTTTAACTCGCTAACTTAATTTTTTTTCGCCTGTTGGTAAACTTTTTGAAGAGATTTCTTAAAGATGAGCGTCAATAAATTGCAGAATCAAATCGGCGGATTTTGAGACATCGCCGCGTTTTGATTTGACGATTACGGCATCGCTTGCGACTTTGTTCAATACTTCCAGCGTGAACTGCGGATTGTGGCGGATCGGGATCGTGTGCTGAATTATTTCAATAATTCCTTTTGCCGGACTCAAAATTTTAGGATTCCACCGCGCTTTTTCTTTGTATTCGCAGACCAAAACCAATCGAACGCGGATCTTTTCCGTTCCGGCAACGCCGCCGAATTTTTCGACCGGATAATCGATCTGTTTGTAATCGTTAATTTCGCCGCGCACCGACAGCATTTTCGGAAACGGATGCAGAAAGCCTTCCGCGTCGAGAATCGCGTATTCGTCCGAATAATAAACCGCACCGCGTTTGACGAGTGCCACGGTCAGAGACGTTTTTCCGTGGAAACTCCTTCCCGGCATCACCACCGCTTTGCCTTTCCAGGCAATCACGCCCGCGTGGATAAAGACGCGCCCGACGGCAAATTCGGCAACGGTTAAACGAATATGCGAAGCGACGCTTTCAACCGAAGTTTCGCGTCTTTCGCGATCCATGATCTTTTCGCCGTTTTTATAAAGCGTATCGCGTTCGCTCTTGTGCCAAACGAACAAAAAATTATGGTCAGTGCCGGTTTCTTCAATTTCCGTGAAACAACCGGGCAGATAAATTTTGACGGCTGCTTTGACGGCTTTGAGGGCTTCCGCCGAATTTGTCGAAAAACCGATTTTTACACCGAAAGATTCGATATTAAATTGATGTGTAAAATCGCCTTTCGGTATTTTTTTTGCTGTTTGAGTGTTTCGTTTCGGTTGTGGTGAAAAGTCTTGCGTCATTTTTTTTATTTACGATTAATCATTTAAACTATCGTAATTTACGGGCTCAGGTCAATTTGTGGTTTTTTTCCATTTGGTTCGGTTCGATTTATCATTTGGTAAATTTTCCGCCCAATTTTGAAGAAATCAGGATGCTTTTGGTAAATCTTTACGACACAGAAGTTTCCGGCGAAATTCCGATTTTGACAGATTATCTTGCGCCGTTTGAATTTTATAGCTCTTTTGTGCAAAATATCCGTTAGTCTTAACTAAATAATCCCGAAATTTGAAGGACTAAACTGTTCAAGTAAGTGAGTTTAGATGTTAAATTTGCCCAACTTGGATTTTTGTAATTTAAAATTTAAAAAAACTTTTGGAGGTCGAAATTGAAGAAAGAAGGCAAACCCCTTAGCCGAAAAGAAAATGTCGTCGTGCAGGAACTTAATGGAGAGGTCTTGATCTACGACTTAACGGAGAATAAAGCATTTTGTTTGAACCAGACATCAGCTTTAGTTTGGCAAAGCTGCGACGGCAAGAGAACCATCGCGGAAATAAACGATTTGCTTGGAAAACAGCTGAATTCACAGGTCAACGAAGATGTTGTCTGGCTTGCGCTTGACCAGTTAAGCAAAGAAAATCTGATTCAGGAAGATTACAAATTGAACGAAAAATTCGGAGGACTTTCGCGGCGCGAAGTCATCCGAAAAGTCGGACTGGCTTCGATCATAGCTCTGCCGGTCGTCACGTCTTTGGTCGCGCCGTTAGCCGTTCACGCCAATTCGGCTTGTGTGGTCGGCGGAACTTGTCTTTGCGACTCGCCGTCAGCAGGAAGGCTCGGACAAGTTTGCACGGCTGCGGTCCCGTGCGCCAATGTCAATTGCCGTTGTTCCTGGACTAACAACGGAAATGCCAACGGGACTTGTATTCCATAAAAAAATTACCAGCGAAAATCGTATTTTGTAAAATTTTCGCGCCAGTTTTCTTCGGTTTCGATTTTGAGAATCGGAATTCTCCCATCGAAGATTATTTCGGCTTCCAGATCGCGCCGCAGACGGTAGGTTCTGCCGGTCGGCGAGCAAACCGAAAGAACGGCTTTTTCCAGATCAAAACGTGAAACGACCGCGCTTCGCCAATCGGTTTTCGAGCGAATCAAAAGCCGTGCGCCGATTGGCAATTCGCGGAGGGTTTTTAATGTCGGGGAAGTTTCCACTTGGTTTGGTATTGTTTGTAAGTGTCTTCAGGCAATTGAATCAGCACCGGATTTTTCGCCGCATCAATCCGCGTCAAGATCGTTTCCAGATTTTCGCGGGTCATCGCCGTACAGCCTGCCGTTCCGCTTTCCGCATCCTTCCAGATATGCAGAAAAATACACGATCCCGCGCCTTTTGTCACCGGATTCGAATTATGCGCGACAAAAACGCCCAGATCGTATTCCGCACCGACCGCGAGCATTTTTTCCGAACTTTGCCAATCAAAATTGCCGACCTGCATCCGGTTGACGATTTTGTTGTAATGCGAAGATTTCGTGTCGTCAACACATTCGGTAAATTCTTCCAACTGTGTAAAGGGAAGTTTCACGAAATCGGGTTTCACCGATGAGCCGAAAGTTTCGGTCAAAGAAAAAATTCCCGCCGGAGCCTTTCCGTCGCCTTCTTTTTTCATCAGGATCATTCCTGTCTCGGACGGCAGTTCGTTGAGTCCTGCGCCCCACGCGAGACCGTTTTTCCCGACCACGACCGCGAACGATTCGCCGACCGCTTTCCATTTTGCTTTTGCCGACTTGCGCTCAAAGATCTGCGCTTTGCCCTGTACCGCCGACCAATCTTTAGTTGTCACAACAACCGCCTGCCGCGATTGGGAATAAGGAATCGGCGGCGTGGGCGGAACCGGTTTTTTTATTTGACCGAAAACGCCCGAAACGCTGAATAAAATGAGTGAAAATAAAACGAATTTTCTCATAAATTTTAATGCCCGTTAAAAATAAAAAAGCTGTCTGCAATTTTATCACAGACAGCTTTTTTAACTTTAAGTTTTTTGACTATTAGTCTTCAAACGGCAAATCGTGTTGTTTACCTTTTTGGCTGACCGCATAAAGCCGCAACCCGACCGAGATCATCACGATCGAAATGCCCATCCACAGAAAAACCCAGACGATCGAAGGAATCGCCGTCGCTTTCGCCATATTTACGGCATCCGAATGCATGTCGGTCGTCGCCGTGATAAAAAACAGATCGATCAAGCTGAAAAACGCGTTGAGCAAACATTGAACGGCGAGAAACGCGAGTCCGAAATTGACCCATTTGAGCGTACCGAAACGTGCCAGCGCAAAAAGTCCGGCGGTCAAAACTGCTCCCGAAAAGACCGTAAAAATGATGCTTACGAGTGTTACTTTGAGAGAAAAGACATTCCAGATCGGTATCAGAAGCCCGAAAATAACCGTCATCACACCGACAAAACCCGATGAAACATAAAGCGCTTTGCGCGATGAAAAGTTATAGCGCATCCAGACGAGAAGAAGCGTTCCGAAAGCCGTCGTGCCGAGATAACCGGCGCTTGAGATCAGGAGCTGCGAAAACCAACCCGAAGATTCAGACCAGACAACGCCGCTCGTGTCGGGCGAAACCGTCAGGCTCTGCACCGAATTTCCCGTTAAAACGGTCGCTAAAACGTGGCTTCCTTCGTGGATAAAAGTGGCGAAAAGCTGGAGCGGATAAACCAGATAGCTCAACGACGGGAAAAAATACTTGGAAATCAGCCACAAACCGATGCTGATGATCGTCGCAACAATTAAGAGCGTCAGCTGCGGACGCGAATCTTCGGCTACTTTATATTTCATATTTTCGGTAAAACTCCTTTTCAAATCTCCGGTAAACTTTACGTTTTATTCTACCGTAAAGTTCGTCAAAGCAAAAGAAAATTATGCAAACACGGGAAAATTCGTCAATTTAAATGAATCATAATTTTTCTTCATCAATCCGTATTTTTGATGATCTCAGAGGGAAATTTAGTTGCGGACAAAATCACCGCTTTTTCCGCCCGTTTTTGATTCGAGCTGAATGTCCGTAATGACAATGTCTTTCTGCACGGCTTTGCACATATCGTAAATCGTCAGGGCGGCAACCGAAACCGCCGTGAGGGCTTCCATTTCAACCCCCGTTTGCGATGCGGTTTTCGCTTCGGCTTCGAGATAAACGCCCGTGTCGGTAATTTCCGTGCGCACGTCGACTTTCGACAAATTTATCTGATGACAGAGCGGAATCAGCTCAGAGGTACGTTTCGCCGCCATAATTCCGGCGATTCGCGCAATCTCGAGCGGATTGCCTTTCGGGTTTTCGTTCGATTGCAGGATTTTTATCGTTTCTTCGTTGAGCAAAATCTTGGCGGACGCCACCGCACGGCGCGAAGTCGTTTCTTTTTCCGAAACGTCAACCATTTTTATCCTGCCTTGTTCGTCAAAATGCGAAAGCTTTTTCATATATTTTTTGCCACGAATGCCACGAATAGCACGAATTATTGATTTGATTTATTCGTACTATTCGTGGCTAATTTTTCTTTGCCTTAAATATCAAAGTGTTTCCGCCAAGCAAAACTTCGTCGGAATTCAGCTCATCCGTCCAGCGCGATTTTCTTTTCTTTTCCGAAGTAAAACGCGCCGCAAGTTTTATTAAACCGACGATCGGAAAATAAGCCCACGAATTTTTTTTCGGCTTGTCGAGATAGGTTTTTTCAATCGTAAAACCGCTTTTCTCTAAAAGATAGCGAACCTCGGAATAACCGATCGGATTGACGTGCAGCGCCAATTTCGCCATTGCGCCGTGTTTTGTTTCAATATCGGCTAATTCCTCGCCCGATAACGGTTTGAAATGCGAAGTGTAGCCGTTGAAAAGCCATTTCAGACGCTCTTCGATGTTCATAATATTCGGGACGCTGACGATCAAGGTTCCGTTCTCTTTCAAAATCCGCGCAAACTCGCGAAAGGCATTTGCCGGATTTTCGATATGTTCCAAGCCTTCGACACAGACGACATAATCGAATGTTCGATCGTCGTAAGGCAGCCGCCCGTCCAGATTTCCGGGTTTTATTTCCGTCCCGGGAAGCTTAAAAAACTCGGTGTATAAATCGCAGCAAAAAACCTCAAACCCGAGATTCTTTAAACGCAAAGCCAGCGCGCCTTCGCCCGCCGGAACGTCTAAAACTTTGCCTCTTTCGGCAGTTTGCAGGATGTTTGCGGCGGTTTCGTGAATTGCTTCGTGCGCCAGCGCGACCGGTTCTTGCATAAGTTATGAAATTACAATTTTCGCGCGGAAATTACAAAAACAAAATCTCGGCAATCGCATCTTTTTCGAGATTTTTGCCCTGCGGAATATGAGCGAGAGCGTCGGCGCGCGCGAAGGCGATGAAATTCGATGAACCCGAAAATCGCAAAGATTCGATCGTCAAATTGCCGTTTTCACTGGTCGAAAGCGAAACGGGCAGATAGGAATCGCGTTCTTTCGCGCCTTTGATTTTATCTGAAACTACTGCGAAACCTCGTTTCAATCCGCAATGTTTTGCCGACTGCATCTGCAAAATCGCCCGGCGGACAAATAAATAAAACGTGACGGCAACCGAAACCGGATTGCCCGGCAGTCCGAAAATCAAAGTGTTATTCAATTTTGCAAAAACCGTTGGCTTACCCGGCTTGAGCGAAACTTTTTCAAAGAAGATTTCCGCACCGAGCGCGCGCAAAACAGGTTTTGTAAAATCGTAATCGCCGACCGAAACGCCGCCCGTAATGATCAGGATTTTGGATTTTGGATTTTGGATTTCGGATTGCTTTCTTGCGACTTGGGACCTGGGACTTGGGACCTGGGACTTGGGACTTCCATCCCGCGGCTTCGGCAATGTGGCTTTTGAGCGTTTCAAAATCATCGTGAACCTGCGGCAAAATTTCAGCCTCAGCGCCCGCTTTTTCCGCTAAAACCTTGAGCATCATCGAGTTTGAATTGCGGATCTGGTCTTTTTGCGGTGTTTCGCCGATTTCCACAATTTCGCTTCCGGTCGAAAGAATCGAAATCTGGGGTTTTTGAAAAACCTTCAATTTGGCATATCCGAACGACGCGATCGCGGCAATCATCTGCTCGCTGATAACCTCGCCCTTGGCAAGAACTTTCGTGCCTTTTTTGATCTCCGAGGCTAATTTGTTGATATTTTGCGTCAGCTTTGCCGGTTCTAAAATCTCGACAAACCCATCCTTTTCCTTTGTTAATTCAACTTTTTGCACCGCGTCTGCGCCGTCGGGGACGCGCGCGCCGGTCATGATCCGCACGGCTTCGCCTGATTTCATTGTTTGGTCGAAACCTTTTCCGGCAACCGATTCGCCGATGATTTTTAAGTTTACAGGCGTGGTTTTCGTCTCATTCGAACGAACCGCGAAACCGTCCATCTGCGAGCGGTCAAACGGCGGCAAATCCATGTCGGCTTCGATATTTTCCGCCAGCACGCGCCCGACCGAGTTTTCCAGCTCGATCGTTTCCGGCGAAAGCGTGAAAGTTTCGCGCTCGATAATTTTTAAGGCTTCGGAGATTGGAATCATTTGATTAAATAAAGCTCGGTCTGGCGCGGACGGAAAAATTCAAAGCCTTTTTCGGTCATAAACGCATCGTCTTCCGCCATCAGCGTCACTTTTTGATTCTTCCATTCGGGCACGACGGTCGAAGTGTTCAGTTCGATCGACATATACGATCCCAAACGAAAACGCTCGGGCGACGCGCCGAGTGTGCGGCGAAAATCGATCGGCGCGCCGAGTCCGTGACCCTGCGTGCCGATCGGATGCGAATAGATCATCGCTTCGATGTTTTGGCGTTTCATTTCCGCCATTGCCGCCTCGTAAACCTCTGTTCCGGTCATCCCGACACGCGCCGCTTTGAAGATCGCGTCCTGCAGAGCGTTCGTGTTTTTCAGAGCGTTTTTCAAACCGGCGGGCGCGTCACGCTCGCCTTTTTGCAGAATATAAGCTTGTTTCTGCCAGTCGGTCGAAAGTCCCATATAGATCAAACCGCAGTCGATATGGATCAGATCGCCGCGTTCCAAAACCATTGATTCGTCAGCGACCGCCAAAAATTGCTGTGAATTTGAATTGGCTTTCGCCTGCCGCTGAACGCGCAGGTCGGGCTGAAACCAGGTCGTCAGACCGAGATTGTTGATCTGCTGCAGAAACCACCAGCGAACGTCGCCGACGGTCGTTTTACCGGGCGTGATAACTTCGTTTGAAAAAGCGCGGCGCGTCAGAATATCCGTGACCAAAACCGCCGTGCGGTAATGTTCGAGCTCTTCCGCAAGGCGCGTGTCGAGATAATCCGTGACGAGATTGCCCGCCGAAACAAAGCGCGATTCGTAATCTTTGCCGAGAGTTTCCGCCAAAAACCGATAAGCATCGTGCGTGATGCCGTCCGCCTGACCGCGCCCGTAACCCATATTCAGCGCGATCGTTTTCGGGTTGCGCTCCTCGACGATTTTTTTTATGATGTCAGCCGTTTTGTCCCGCGGCGGACTGATCAGTGTGTAAAATTTCTTGAGCTGTTCTTCCTCGTAACGCACAACGGCGAATCTTTCGAGCGTCTGTCCATTATCGAAAAAGATAAAAAAATCGCGTCTGCCGACCATCGGAACCGGCGGCACGATCGATTCCGTGACTGCGTCCGAGTGAAATTCTTCGTTCGTGACGATCCACATCGAAACATTATGCTTTCGCATCATCGGCAAAAGAAGAGTGTCGAAACGCTTTTTGAGCCACGCGCCGCGCACGTTCATCTGTTCGCGCAAGCTGAGAAGTTTCGGCATTGCCGGAATTTTTTCGTTTGATTTGTTTTGGGCGAAAGCAAAAGTTTGAAAAAATAAAATAAGCAAACACGCAGACAAAATTTTTGTTATTAGTTTATTAGACGACATAATTTAGCCCTGATTTTAATTTAGGTTTTAGCGCAAATTTTTACAAAATGATAAACTGGTTTTTTGGAATTTCTTGCCAGAATTTTATCATATAAAACTTATTAGAGAGGAAAATTAAAAACTGTGATTGATTTTGAATTAACCGAAGACCATATTGCGTTAAAGAAAACCGTGAAAGAATTTTGCGACGGCGAAGTCGCGCCGTTTATCAAGGAATGGGACGAAAAGGCGCATTTTGAACCAAGCGTTTTCAAGAAAATGGCGGACCTCGGATTGATGGGCGTCTGCATTCCCGAAGAATACGGCGGCGCGGGATTTGATTACATCTCGCTCGGCGTTGTCTGCGAAGAGCTCGAAGCGTGCGACACCTTTTTGCGCGTCGCGATGAGCGTTCACGTCGGCTTGAACTCCTTGTCTTTGCTGACCTGGGGAACTGAAGAGCAAAAGCAAAAATATCTCGTTCCGCAGGCGAAAGGCGAAAAACTAGCGACTTTCGGTTTGACCGAACCGAACGCCGGATCGGATGTCGTCGGGATGCGCTCATACGCGAAACGCGACGGCGACGATTGGATCTTGAACGGCGAAAAGATGTGGATCAGCTTGGGCGACGTTGCCGATCATTTCCTTTTCTTCTGCTGGACGGATCTCGAAAAACAAAAAGTGCGCGATCATTCGGGCATCAGCTGTTTTATCGTCGAACGCACGATGGCGGGTTTTTCGTCGGGAACTCTGCACGGAAAACTCGGTATCAAAGCCGGAAACACGGGTTATTTTTCGCTTCAGGATGTTCGCGTCCCGAGTTCGAATATGCTCGGAAATGAAGGCGAAGGTTTCAAAATCGCGATGTTCAGTTTGGAAAACGGACGCTACACCGTTGCGGCGGGCGCAACCGGCGTGATTCGTGCGGCGCGCGACGCTTCGGTCGCGTATGCGAACACGCGCGAAGTGCAGGGGCAAACGATCGCTAATTTCCAGCTCGTCAAACAAAAAATCGCCGAGATGGAAGCCGATTATGAAATGACGCATCTGCTCTGGCTCAAATGCGGCTACTTGAAAAACGAAGGCAAACCGTCGGCGAAAGCCGCTTCCTTAGCGAAATGGCAGGCGACGACGCGTTCGGAAACCGCCGCTTCGATGGCGATCGAAGTTCACGGCGCAAACGGCTACACGAACGATTATCCGGTCGAACGCTATTTGCGAAACTGCAAAGCCGCTGTCATTTATGAAGGAACACGCGATATTCACACGCTGATGCAGGCGGATTGGGCTTTAGGCTTGAAAAAAGAGCCGAAAGCGCGCGTTACGCTGCCTGCCTACAAAGCCGACGCGAAAGGCGCGTAACTAAGTCTCAGGTCAAAAGTCTCAAGTTCCAAGTCAAAAAAAGCCCCAAGTTTCAGGTCAAATTTGTATGACTTAAAACTTGGGGCTTGAGACTTTTGACTTGAGACTTTTTATTTAGTGCGCGGAACAATCGGAACAAATCTGTCCATCGAAGCATTAATTTGCAAATAGATTTGCGTTTCGCGCGGGATCAGGTTTCGCCAGTTTGCGCCGCCGCGTTTGATGTAGCCGGGAAGTTTCGCCGGGTTTGAATTATATCCGGCGCTCATTAATTCGAGTTCCGTTGCCGTGCCGTTTTGAATCGCCTCGAAAACGGTCGGACTCGCGATCAGATCGTTATAGGTCATTTGCATATAAAGCAGCATCGCGGTCGCGGCGTTGACGTGGTTGCGCATTCCTTCAACAAAATCAGGCATCAAATTTGCGCTGTAATAACGGTTGCGAACCATCAGATAAGTCGAGGGAATCATCTGTACCATTCCGCCCGCGCCCGCCGAACTGACCGAATAACGATACGTTTGACCTTCGTTAAGTGCGTAAAGAGCAAAAATGTCGTTGTAAATATTCGGATGATATTCCGTGCGGAAACGATAATGGTCGACGTGTTCGACAATGCTCAGACGTTCGGCAATGTCCGTCACTTTCGGTGAGATAAAGATTCCTTTCTGGCGAAGTTTTTCACGCGCGATCTCAATCGTGTTGCGAACGTAAAGTTTTCCGGCATTGACGACTTCCGGCGTGACCAGACCCGGATGCGTGGACATATAATAAGCCGTTTCGTAATATGTTCCGCCGCGTTCGACCGGATACTGCACCATCAAAGGCAGATGAACTTTGTTTGTATAATCCGAAATAATGATCGGCGTATTGACCCCGTTTGGACGAACGATCTTGACTTTTAACGATTTGGAATTTGCCGAAGTGACGAAAAAATCGCCGTCTTTGGTCAGAAACGAATCCTTGGTCATTACGATATAGTCGAGTTTGCGCGTGTCCCAATCGTAAAAGGCAATCCTGACGGAATTGGTCGTAAAAGTTCCGTCCGTATCGGCAATCGTGATCGGTCGCGCCGACATTTCGCGCCTTGCTTCTTCGAGCTTGCTTTTGATTTGTCCGAGCGTTAACGTCTGGCTCGTATTGTAAGTCGGGTAAGGCGTCGGACTCGGCGTTGCTGCGACGATCGGTCTGGGTGTCGGCGTCGCAATCACGACAATTTTCGGCGTCGGCGTCGGTGTCGGCGGCAGATTGTTAGTGACGACCACGGTTTTTGAAGGCGTCGGCGTCGCTCCGACAATTCTTGCCCGCGCGGGCGGTGTCGGAACAGGTTTTAACCCCTCCTGCGAAAAATTAGTGGAAACCGAAATTAGAATGGCGCAAATTAATAGTAAACTTCTTTTCATACAGCAAATCTATAGAAGTGGCGACGATATTGGACAAATTGTTTGCAGTCTCGGGTAACACTTCGCGGACTTTGGAAATCCGCGTGTATAAAGATTCGCTCATAATGCAAAAGGTTGTCAAATGTTTTACGGCAATTTATGCTTTCCACAAAAAAAAATTATGGTAATTTGAGTTTGTTGCGCAAAAGATTTTGCTGTATAAAATAATTTTGCTCCTGCTTTAGATGTGTTTGGTTAGTATTTTATGAAAAAACTATTCGGAACGGACGGAATGCGCGGCGAAGCCGGGATATTTCCGTTGGACGAAAAAACGATCGAAACCGTCGGACGCTCACTGGCGCGGCAGTTTCGCGAAAAACTCGGTCGGACGCCGCGATTTATCACGGGACGCGACACCCGCGAATCGGGTACATGGATTGAAAAAGCCTTTCACGCGGGCGCAAAATCGGAAGGCGCAGATTGTGAATCGGCGGAAATTATCACGACGCCGGGCGTTGCTTTCCTGACGAAAAAGTTTGATTTCGATGCCGGAATCGTGATCAGTGCATCGCATAATCCGTTTTACGACAACGGAATTAAGATTTTTGCGCCGAGCGGCAAAAAGATCGACGGCGAAACGGAACGCGCGATCGAGAAAGATATTTTTGAGGAGCAATCAGCCATCAGCGGTCAGCTCTCAGCCGTTGATTCGTCAAAATCCGCCGAATATCAAACGGCTTATCTGGACTATCTGGCGGAAGAATTCAAGGATTTGCGGCTTGAAAACTTCAAAATGGTCGTTGATTGCGCAAACGGCGCAGCTTCGGATCTGGCACCGCGCCTTTTTGAAAGATTTGGAGCCCAAGTTTTGGCGATAAATTGCGCCCCCAACGGCAAAAATATCAATCAAGACTGCGGTTCGCTTCATCTCGAAAAAGTGCAGGCAAAGGTTTTGGAAGAAAACGCTGATTTCGGTGTTGCTTTTGACGGCGATGCCGACCGTTCGCTGTTTGTTGATGAACAGGGAAATCTGGTTGACGGTGACGCGGTGCTCTGGATCATGGCGCAATTTTTGTCCGAACACGGACGGCTTAACAATCAAACCGTCGTTGCTACGGTGATGAGCAATATTGGTTTGGAAATTGCCTTAAATACAAGAAAAATTAAGCTTTTACGGGCGGCGGTTGGTGACAAATATGTTCTGGAAGAATTATTAAAAACCGGTTCGGCGGTCGGCGGCGAACAGTCGGGACATATTATTTTCCCACAAAAAAGTCTCGTCGGCGACGGAATGATGACGACGCTTTTTCTTCTCGAATCGCTTTACGAAAAAAGTAAAAGTCTCTCGGAAATGACAAAAGGCTTGACACGCTATCCGCAGATTCTGGTCAATGTCAAAGTCAAGGAAAAACGACCGTTTGAGGAAGTTTTCGAAATTGTCGAAGCCTCGAAACTGCTTGAAACCGAACTCGACGGCAAAGGTCGGCTTCTGCTTCGCTATTCGGGTACGGAAAATCTGGCGCGGGTGATGATCGAGGGCGAAAATCAAACGCAGATCGAATCGCAGGCGCACCGTCTGGCAGACGTTATCAAAACAAGCCTCGGATGAAAGTGGAAAAGTGAAAATGACTAAAAGGGGAAAAGTTTTTGTTATTTCAAGCGGCAAACTTTTTCCCTTTACCACATTTTTTTATGTTTATAGTGCTTTATCGCTGGAAGATTAAACCCGAAAAAGAAGCGCAGTTCATTGAAGCGTGGTCGGAAATTACCGCTTATTATCGTGAAAATTTCGATTCTTTGGGATCGCGTCTGCATCGCGGAAATGACGGGTTTTTCTACGCTTACGCGCAATGGAGATCTACCGAAGAGCGCGAAAATGCATTTGCAAACAAACCGAAATTCGAAGCCGGAGAGAAAATGCGGGAAGCGATCGAGGAGAGTTTTCCGGAAGTTCGGCTTGAAACGCTTGCCGATTTTTGGGTTTTCCCGGAAATATAAAAAATAAATTTATCGGGCTTGCCAAGTCTGTCTGAAAAGGTGTATATTCAATTCAATCGAGACGGTTGGTGGAGCCTCCGTCTCTAGTGGTAGCTGGGGTGAGGACAGTTACTACGCATTGGCAGGTGCGGTACACTTCCATGTTGCTTCGCCTGCTTACTAAAAGAATTCGAGCCGTAAGTTATTTATAAAACTTACGGCTTTTTCTATTGCATTTTTTCGGTGAAAACCGCAAAATTTTACTGAACATGAGCGAAAATAAACAGGTTTCCGTCAAACTCAACAACAATTCTCACCATTACGAAATAAAAATCGGACACAGTTTGCTTCAAACTTGCGGCGATTGGGCACGAACTTGTCTTTCGACCGATACTTCCAAAATCGTCATTGTTTCAAATGCCAAAATCTTTCGGCTTTACGGCGAAATCGCGCAAAAAAGCCTTGAAAAATCAGGTTTTGAGGTTTTTGTTTTTTTGATGAAGGACGGCGAAAAATACAAAAATCTTCGTTCGTTTGAAAATCTACTGAAATTTACCGGTGAAAATAGGTTGGCGCGAACCGATGCGGTAATCGCGCTCGGCGGCGGTGTCGTCGGCGATTTAGCAGGTTTTGCTTCAGCGGTTTATTTACGCGGCATCGCTTTTTTGCAGATCCCGACGACGCTTCTTGCCATGATCGATTCGTCGGTCGGCGGAAAAACGGGCGTGAATTCGGATTTCGGAAAAAATCTCGTCGGAGCGTTTCATCAGCCGAACGGCGTTTTGATCGATACGGAAACGCTGAAAACGCTGCCGAACCGCGAGCTTGTCGCCGGATTTTGCGAAGCCGTCAAGCACGGCGCGATCTCAAACCGCGAACTTTTTGACCGAACTGCCGATTTTTTAAAAAATTATCCGCTGAAAAATTTCAAAAAACACTTCTCAAGCGAAGCTTTTTTAACAAAACTCGAAAATTTACTTGCCGCCCAAGTGGCGTTCAAAGCGGAGATCGTGATGAACGACGAACGCGAAGCGGCAGGTAGAACGGATGCTAAATCACGCAAAATATTGAACTTCGGGCATACGCTCGGGCACGCACTCGAAAAAGTTACCGATTATCAATATTTCAAACACGGCGAAGCGGTCGGCTACGGAATTTTATTCGCCGCAGAACTGTCGAAAATGCTTGAAATTTTAGATGAAAATGAATTAAAATTGTTGAACGATGTTTTTCACGATGTCGGCACATTGCCGGACACAAAAAACATCGAAATCGAGAAAGTTGTTCAGGCATTTTCTTTTGACAAAAAAAATATCGGTCAGACGCTTCAATGGATTTTGTTGAAGGGAATCGGCGAGCCGGTAATTTTGTCAAACAAAGAGATTTCCCAAAAATCTCTTAAAGAATCTCTCAAAAAAATTCTGCAAAAATAAAGTCATCCTGAAAGAAATATATTTTCGAGGAAGAAAGTCCAAAAAATGAAAAAAGCAGTAGAAAAAAGAAGTTCCGAACACGGCGGAGCAGGTGTTAAGTTTTTAATTGTCGTGGTCATTTTATTTTTGATCGGAAACGCGGGTTACCACTTCATTCCGGTTGCTTACGCGGGTGAAAGCTTAAAACAAGATATGCATACGGCTGTCATCCAAGGCTTGGCAATGCCGGGCAGAATGTCGCCGCTTGATATGGTCCGGCAAAAGGTTCAAAGCTCGGTTGATAGCAATAATGTTCCGCCGGATGCTTTTGTCGAAGTAAAGCTGGTTAACAAAGTGATTCAGGCACGTGTTGCTTACACGGAAGACGTGCCGATTTTGCCTTTTGGTATTTACAACTATCAATATGAATTTGACCACACAGCGACACCGTCCGGATTTTTAACCAAAGAATAATCAAATCCTTAAGTAAATATGAAAAGTCTGAAATGTTCCCAATGCGGATTGGTGAATTTTGCAGATGCTGTTGTCTGCAAACGCTGTAATTGTCAGCTGCAGGATTCTTTTCAACAAACAAATCAAGCCTACGGCGCATACGGGCAGACTGCGCCGAATAATGCTTACAGCTATTCGAACTCAAATTCATATCCAAACCAATCTGAATCAAGTCCGGATGCGAGCGCGGCTTTGAGAAAGATGTTTTTCGGCGCACTCTGGGCAATCGGCGGCACAATTGCCACCGTGATTGGCTATAGTTCGGCGGGCGGCGGCGGAAAGTATATCGTTTTCTGGGGCGCTATCGTGTTTGGCGCGGTTGATTTTTTCGTCGGCTTGAGCGGTTGGATAAGCAGTAAAGATTAAGCGTTGACGGCTAAGATCTGCTGAATTTTCGCGGGCTGAATTTGAACCAGATTGGTCGGCGCATCAGCCAGCCAGGTTGTCGGGCAAACTCCGCAGGTTGTGCATTTTTCGACTGCCGGACACGGTTTTGAGGAAAGCGCTTCCTGCGATTTTTCGTGTTCTTCTTTCAAAAATTCAAACGAAAGTCCCGAATCGACGATTGACCACGGCAGAAATTCGTCGTAACTGCGGTTGCGCGAAATATGAAAAGAATCGTCAAAATTCAATTTTCGCAAGGTTTCACGGATATTGTCGCCGTTTCGCGCCGCTGTTTCGATGACTTTTGAAACTGTCCGATCGCCCGATGAAAACAAGGCTTGTTCGTGGGCGATGCGCGCGGACATAAAACGAACCTCGACGTTCGGAATTCGGCTTAAACCTTTGCAGACGTATTTAATTTTTTGTTTTAATTCCTTTTCATCGCAAATTCCGTCCCATTGCAGAGGCGTGTTCGGTTTCGGCACAAAGCCGTTCAAGGAAGGAATAATTTTTCCGGCGCGACCGAATTTCTTGCCGGCTTCGAGCATCCGGTTTTTAATGCGCTCGACGAGCACGAACATTTCGTCCAGATCTTCCTGCGTTTCGGTCGGAAGTCCGACCATCATATAAAGTTTGACCGTAAGCATTCCGCGATCGAAAACCGCGCCGCAAATATCGACGATCTCGTCGTTTGTCAGATTTTTATTGATCACGCGGCGAAGTCTGTCCGAACCTGTTTCGGGCGCGACGGCGATTTGCTGGTCGTTTGAATCAACCAGCGCGTCGAGCAATTCGTCGGAAATCTGGTCGAGCCGTAAACTGGAAACCGAGATTCGATAATCCATCGCGCGGAGCTCTTTAAGAATCGTCGAGATTTCGGGATGATCGCAGACGGCGGTTGAAACCAGACCGATTTTGTCGGTTTTATCGCGCCATTCACGCGCTTTTGCCAGAATATCTTTCGCCGGAACGACGCGCGGCGGATAATAATTGTAGCCAGCCCAGCAGAATCGGCAGCCTTGGGAACAGCCGCGTGAAATTTCAACCAGCAGGCGGTCGCCCATTTCCGCGCCCGGCGACCACACGGAAGTCGAAGGGCAGAAAATATCCTGATTGATCAAAAAATCGGCAAGCTCGGTTTCGCCGCGTTTCAGGGCGCGCCGCAGAGTTCCTTCTTTGGGATTGATCGCGCTCAAAGTGCGTCCGACTTTTTTAGGAACGCCTTTTTCTTTCGGAATGTAGTCGAAAACCGTGCCGTCGTCATTGTAAACGACATCGTAAAGCGACGGCACGTAAAAACCGCGCCCGATCCGCGCGAGATTTAATAAAATATCTTCCTTGTTTCCATGCTCTAAAATCGCGTCAACGAGCTGAAAAGCAAGCACTTCGCCTTCGCCGACGGCAATCACGTCCGTAAAATCGGCGATCGGTTCGGGATTAAGGAACGAAGCCGCGCCGCCCATGATAACGAGCGGATGAAAATGATTACGTTCCTCAGCCCAGACGGGAATGCCCGAAAGCTGAAGCATTTTCGCCATATTCAGATAATCGGTTTCAAACGAGATCGAAAAAGCGACGACATCAAAATTTTTAACGGGCGTTTGAGTTTCTAAAGATAAAAGCGGCGTGCGTGATTTTTCGTATTCTTTGAGCTCAAGATCGTCGGGCAGAAAAACTCTTTCGCAGGAAACTTCGGGAATTTTGTTGAAAAGCTCATACATCGTGTGCATTCCGAGATTTGCCATGCCGATCGAATGCGTGTTCGGGTAGCACAGCGCAATGCGCAGCGACGCACCATGTTTGATGGTCCAACCTTCTTCCTTGGCGAGTTTCTGTTTGTAGCTTTCGGCGATTTTTTTACTCATAAAGTCAAACGATCAATTATACCTGTCGCGGGCAATTTAGACAATATAATTATTGAAAGATGTTAGAGTATGATAGAACTTAAGAAGTTGGACAATTTATTTAAAAATCCTTAACATCTTTTCATCGAGGGATGGAGCAAAACGAAATTACTCAAAATTGGAGCCGAAAAAAGAGATTCTTTGTAAAGTTTATTTTGCTTTTGATGAGTCTCGTGATCGGTTTAACGATCACCGAAATCTGTCTGCGGATCGTCAATTATTCGTTCCCGACATTTTACTCGGCGGACGAATTTCGCGGCTATGTTTTAACGCCGCGCATTGAAGGCTGGTACCGCAAAGAAGGCGAAAGCTATGTCCGCATCAACAGCGACGGGCTGCGCGACGCGGAACATTCTAAACAGAAGCCGCCGAATGCTTTACGCATCGCCGTGATCGGCGATTCTTACGCCGAAGCTTTGCAGGTTCCGCTTGAAAATGCTTTTTGGAAGGTGGCTGAAAATCGTCTTCAAAATTGTTCCGCGCTCGGCGGAAAAACGGTCGAAGTGATAAATTTCGGCGTTTCCGGTTACGGCACGGCGCAGGAACTGATCACTTTGCAAAAACAGGTTTGGGATTATTCGCCCGATGTCGTTCTGCTCGCTTTTACGACCAACAACGACGTGACCGACAATATTCGTGCTTTGAAGAAAACCGACGAAATACCGTATTTTGTTTATCGCGATAATAAACTCGAACTGGATAATTCGTTTCGCGAAAATTCGGCGTTTCGCTGGCGAAATTCAACTCTCAGTAAGTTTGGCGGTTGGCTCAGAGATAATCTGCGCTTTGTTCAACTCGGGCATCAGGCGCAGTATTCGATCAAAAATTATCTGGCAAAAAGACGCGCTTCAACAGTTACGCAGCAAATTTCAGATCAATCGAAACCCGAAAACTCACCGACAGCGCCGCAAATTTCAACGGTTCGGGCGGAAGATGTCGGGATTGATAATTTGATCTACCGCGCTCCCGACGAAGCGGTCTGGCAGGAAGCGTGGCGCGTGACCGAAGGCTTGCTCGTCGAAATGCGCAGCGAGGTCGAAAGTAAAAACGCGAAATTTCTGGTCGTAACCTTGAGCAACGGCATACAGGTTTTCCCCGAAGCTCAACCTCGTCAGGCATTTTTGGAAAAAATCGGCGCGAGCGATATTTTTTATCCCGACACAAGAATTAAAAATCTGGGCGTGCGCGAAAATTTTACGGTTTATAATCTCGCGCCCGAATTGCAAGTTTACGCCGAGCAAAATAAAGTATTTCTTCACGGCTTCGGCGCGAATTTAGGAAACGGTCATTGGAACATGGAAGGTCACCGCATTGCGGGCGAAAAGCTTTCACAAAAACTCTGCGAAGAATTTTTTAAATAATTCGGCGGTATTCCACATTTAGGTTGATTGAAAAGGAATTTTAAACTTCGGAATAACTGATAGCGAATAACTGAAAACTAATAACTAAATCATGAGCTATTCGTTATCAGCTATCAGTTATTCCGAAAGGTTTTTCCATCATAAAATCTGTAATACCGCTATTAAATCAGAATGTATATCTTAGGAATCTCAGCTTACTATCACGATTCAGCCGCGTGTCTGGTGCGCGACGGCGAAGTTTTGGCGGCGGCGCAGGAAGAACGTTTCACGCGCCAAAAACACGATCATAATTTTCCCGCGAATGCCGTCGATTACTGCCTTAAACACGCCGGAATTACGGTCGAAGATCTCGATCTGGTCGCGTTTTACGATAAACCTCTACTGACTTTCGAGCGGCTTCTCGAAACTTATATCGATTATGCTCCGCTTGGTCTGCGCTCTTTTTTGAAGGCGATGCCGGTCTGGTTGAAAGAAAAGCTCTGGACACGCGAAAATATCGCGAAAGCCTTAAATTACGAGGGCAAAATTCTTTTTACAGAGCATCACGAATCGCACGCGGCTTCGGCTTTTTTCCCGTCGCCGTTCGAACGCGCGGCAGTTGTCACGATGGACGGCGTCGGCGAATGGGCGACGACGAGCTACGGTTACGGGCAGGGAAACGAACTGCACCTGCAAAAAGAACTGCATTTTCCGCATTCGATCGGACTTCTTTATTCGGCGTTCACCTACTTCTTAGGTTTCAAGGTTAATTCGGGCGAATACAAAGTGATGGGACTTGCGCCGTATGGCGAACCGCGTTATACGCAGCAGATTTTGGACGAATTGGTCACGCTTTACGAAGACGGAAGCTTGCGGCTCAATATGAAATATTTCAATTTTGCCGCCGGACTGACGATGACCAACGCGGCTTTTGACGAACTTTTCGGCGAACCGCGCCGCCCGCCTGAAAGCGAATTAAGACAAATTCATCTTGATCTGGCGCGTTCCGTGCAGGAAGTTACCGAGCTCGCGATGGTCAAAATCGCGCGTCACGTCCAACGTGAAACCGGCGAAAAAAACTTGTGTCTGGCGGGCGGCGTCGCGCTGAACTGCGTCGGTAACGGGCGAATTTTGCGTGAAAAGATTTTTGAAAATATCTGGATTCAACCGGCGGCGGGCGATGCGGGCGGCGCACTCGGCGCGGCTCTTTCGGTTTGGTATCAGTATCTCGGAAACGAGCGCACGGCGGCAAAATATCAATCGAACGGCAAGAAAAATTACTATCTCGGACCGGCATTTTCAAACGATGAAATAACGAGTTTTCTCGATTCGGTCGGCGCAAAGTATCAAAAATTACCGCGCCCCAAGTTGTACGAAACGGTCGCCGAATATCTGGCTGACGAAAAGGTTGTCGGCTGGTTTCAGGGACGGATGGAATTCGGTCCGCGCGCGCTCGGCGGGCGAAGCATTCTGGGCGATGCGCGTTCGCCGAAAATGCAGACGCAGATGAATTTAAAGATAAAATTCCGCGAATCATTTCGCCCGTTCGCGCCGTCGGTTTTGCGCGAGAAGGTTTCCGACTTTTTTGAGCTCGACGCGGATTCGCCATATATGCTGCTCGTTGCGCCCGTTCGCGAAAACCTGCGCGTCGCGATGACCGAAGATGAACAAAAGCTTTTCGGGATCGAGAAACTCAATCTGCGCCGCTCGACGATTCCGGCGGTCACGCATATCGATTATTCGGCGCGGATTCAGACCGTCGGTCAGGAAGAAAGTCCGGCGTATCACGGCTTGATTTCAGCATTTAACGATCTGACGGGTTCCCCGATTCTGGTCAATACGTCTTTCAACGTACGCGGCGAACCGATCGTTTGCACGCCGCAAGACGCTTACCGATGCTTTATGAAAACCGAGATGGATTTTCTCGTGATGGAAGATATCGTGCTCGATAAACGCGCGCAAAACGGTAATTTACCGCTTGACCCCGCCGCCGAACAAACTCCGAAACCGGTTGAAACTGAGCAGGTTACAAAAAAGCAGGCGCGAAATACGGCATTGATCGTCGCCGCAGTTTTCTTTCTGATCGCCGCGTGGAATTTTTATCGCTTACGCGAAACCGCCGCGATCGTTTTTGCAAGCTTGAGTGCAATTTTTGCTTTGACGGGAATTTTCCTGCCGAAACCCGCGAAACTTTTTCATATTTACTGGATGAAATTAGCGATGTTTTTAGGTCATATCAACAGCATTATTTTGCTGACCTTGCTTTTTTATCTCGTGTTCGTGCCATATAATCTGATTTCGAGAATCATCGGGCGCGACCCGCTTCGGCGACGAAGCGGCACGAAAGGCGAAAGCAACTGGACGGAGCGCGAAACGACAAGGCAAACCAAAGAGCGTTTTGAACGGCTTTTTTAAGAAATTTAATTTATGGGTAAAATATCTTTAGTCAAAGAGATCTGGCTGTATCTTCGCCAAAACAAAAAATACTGGCTGATTCCGATCATCTTCATCTTGATTTTAATGAGCGTGCTGTTGATTCTGGCACAGAGCTCCGCGCTGGCTCCGTTTATTTATTCAATTTTTTAAGCTGTATTAAAAAATGACGGAAAAGAGCGCTTTTCAAAATAATTTAACCAGTAAAATTGCCGATTTTTTGAATGAAATCGGAATTCCCGTAATCAGTACCAAACTGGACAAAGAGACTTTTCTGCCGGGGATTTTAGTCAAGGAAGGGAAACTTCTGGTTGACGAAGAAAAACTCGCGTTTCCCGGTGATTTACTGCACGAAGCCGGACATCTGGCAGTTGCGCCAGCCAATCTGCGCACAAGTTTAAGCGACGAAGTTATTTTGCCCGATGTTAATCTCGGCGTTCTGGAAACGCAGGCAATAATCTGGTCATATGCCGCCTGTCTTCATCTCGGAATTGACCCGCGAATTGTTTTTCACGAAGGCGGTTACAAAGGCAAATCCGAAAGTTTATTATTGGGTTTCAATCTCGGCTTATATATCGGCTTGAACGGACTGGAAACAAATGCAATGGCTTTTTCGGAAAGGAAAGCCGTTGAACTCGGCATTGCTCCGTTTCCGCAAATGCAGAAATGGTTGCGAGAATAACCGCCGAAAATCACGATTTCAAAAAAAACCTTGTAATTATCCCAAAAACGTAGTAAAAGATTCATACATAAATTTTTAGCAGTAACGATTCGGACAAGGGAAGGTTTCATACTTAACCATATCGCGTCATCATACATTTTTTGTGTGTTGAGTTTTAACACTTTTTAAATCACATAGAAGAGGAGTCCGAAGAAATGAAAGCTGGAGAAATAAAGGTTACGGTTCGTATCCTTGCGGGAGTTGTATTTTTGGCATTGCTGATGCCGACGTTTGCCGTCGGGCAAAAAGACGATAAAACCAAGGATGAGAAAAAAGAAGCCAAACAAAACGATAAAGACGAAAAACGGCTTGACAAGCAAGTCCGCAAATACGAAGAAACACTCGCCAAAGCGCTCGAAAAATATAGTAAAGATGACGAATTCAGGGACGATGTTGACTTTGAATACCGCAATCTGCAGCGCGAACATGCGCGGGTTGCTTTTGAATACAATACGCTCGACAGCAACGATTACGTCACGACCAATTCGGGCGACAAGCTTCCGCGCAGCAACGACACGCTTTACGACAATCTGACGGCGCAGGATTTCGTCAACCGCGTCGGTCAATCGCTCGTTCCGGATAATTCCGAAAAGCGTTACGGCTTTAAGATCACGGTCAACCCGATGCCTGATGCGCGTTCGCTTTCGACCGGCACGGTGTATGTTTCGACCGGCTTGCTCTCGCTCGTTGATAACGAAGCACAGCTTGCCTACATTCTTTCGCACGAAGTTGCGCACGTCGAAAAAGATCATTGGAAACAGGATGTGCTGGTTGCCAAGTGGATCGAAGAAGCGACCAAGGCACAGGAACGGCGCGGCAGTATCTTCGGCGCAATTGCCGGAGCGGCGCTCGGCGGTTTAGCCGGCGGCAGCGCGGGAACGATGTTCAATATGGCGATCTTCGGCGCGGCGATCGGCGGCTCGGTCGCCAAATTGGTTGACCGCAAATCCTTTGAATGGTCGCTCGCGCAGGAAGACGAAGCCGACAAGCTGGCGATGGAATATATGCTCAAGCGCAATTACGATGTCCGCGAATCGCAGACGTTTTACGACACGCTGAAAACCGTCGCGATCGAAGACCCGCGCATCGAGCTCGACCGTTTTGCCGACCGCAAACGCACGGAAGAACGCCGCAAAGCCGTTAATGCGATGATCGCGAGCGCAAATACGGCGACGCTTGCCAAAACGACCTTCGGCGCGACCAATCTGCGCGGAAAATCGCTCTCGATCGACCGCAACACAGCCGTGACGATCAACCGGATGGCGAAAAACCAGGAAAAAATGGCGGAGGATCTGAAGGCTAAAATTCAAAACGGCGAGATCATGGCGGGCGACGGCGAATTTGAGAACATTATGGCGATTCTCAAACGCGATAACGGCATCGTCGCCTTCTATTACGATATGTATAAACTCGCCGCCCGTAATCTTGACCAATCGCTCGCGGTTCGCTCGGACGACGCGCTCGGTTATTTTTACTACGGCAGAGTTCTGAAATTGACGGCGCGCAAAGCGGGCGAAAAGGAAATGGCTCTCCAGATGTTTGCCAAATCCATCGAGCTCGACAAACGCAACGCCAATCCGCAGTCGAGGCTTTATTTTGCATTGACGAAAATGAGCGGACGCACGACCAACAACATCACGGAAATCGTCGCCGATCTCAAACAATACGTCAGTATGTATCAGCAATCGAACGGCGGCGCGCTTCCTCCGAATATGAGCACGATCTACGACTTTATGCAGGAAGCGGGCGAAGTTAACTGGAATGCCTCGCCGGTGATCAACGTCAAAACCGTCACGGCTGGAACAAAGCCTTAACTGAGTTGCCTTTAATTTGAAAAATTTCTCCACGAAAACCAGGGTAATTTGTCATAGTTTTCGTGGAGAAATAGCCGTTTATCTAATTTCTATGAAATCTCAAATCTTCAAAATTACCGCCGTTTTATTGTTTCTTCTGACAAATTTCGCTTCGGCGCAGACGGGCTTTTCCTCGCGTGCGCCGTTTGTTTTGGAAGTGCCCGAAGTTTCCGCGACGCGCTACATTGCGCCGGTCGTTCGGCTGCCTTTGAAGGAAGTTCCGACGCTGAAATTCCGCGTGCTTGAGCCTTATGCCGCCGAGATCGATTACGGGAAGATCATCGTCACGCTCAACGGCAACGGGATCAATCGCGGCTGCGATAAAAAGCTCGACGCGCAGGGAAAAATCGTCCATTGCGGCAGACGCGAAGACCGTTTGGGCGGCTACGACCTGCTTCCGGGGAAAAACGTGATCGAAATCCGCGCGACCGACCGGAAAGGGCGCGAATATTACGCTTCATACCTGATGATTCTGGGCGATAAAACGGCGGTCATCGAAAAACCGGAAGCAAGCGGCAAGGCGGAAGTTTTTCGCGGACGGAAATTTGCCGTGATCGTCGGCGTTTCCGAATACAAATTTAACGATGCGGGGCTGAAAAATCTGAGTTTTGCGGACGACGACGCGCAGGCGATCGCCGCGTTCTTGCAAACTCCGGCGGGCGGAAGTTTCGCGTCGGGCGATATCAAACTGCTGGTTAATCAAAATGCCTCGCTGCTTGCGGTGCGCTCGGCTTTGCTCGAAACGGCGAAACGCGCCAAGAGCGAAGATCTTGTTTTCATATTCATCGCCGGACACGGTGCGCCCGATCCGGTTGCGCCGCAGAACCTGTATTTTCTGATGGCGGATACAAAAGTCGTCGATATGGCAAAAACCGCTTTTCCGATGACCGAGCTCAAGCAGATTCTCGACACGCAGGTTTACGCGCAGCGAGTGATTACTTTGATCGACACCTGCCACAGCGCGGGCATCAATCAAAAATCGCAATCGCTCGTTTCGGGCAGAGATCTCGTACAGGAAGACGACGAAAACAATATCTCGAATTTTTATCTGACGAACCAGCTTTTCAAACAGGCGGGACGCGCGATCATCACCTCTTCGGATGTCAACGAGGTTTCCCAGGAATCCGCAAAGTGGGGCAATCACGGCGTTTTTACGTGGGCGCTGCTTGACGGTTTGAAAGGTAAAGCCGATCTGAACGGCGACAATCTGATTACGGCGGGCGAGATTTTTCAATACACGCGCGTCAATGTTCAGAAAGCGACGAGTTTTCAACAAAATCCGCTCGCTCTGTCCGGTTCGAGCGCGAATTTGACGCTTGCCTTTATTTCAAAATGAAAGGCAGTAAGATAGAGGCGATTATGAAGCTGAAGTTTAACAAACAAAATCTTCCGGCGATCGGTATTTTACTGGCGCTGATGTTTGTGCACTTTGGCGTTAAGGCGCAGAAAACGCGTGAGTTGACGCAGGATGATGACAATAAGAAAACGTCGCAAAAGCGTATCGCATTGGTCATCGGCAACGGCGCCTATACAAAAGCGAAAGCTTTGCCGAATCCGCCGAATGATGCGGCGGATATGGCGCAGACGCTCACGGATTTGGGTTTTGAAGTCATTTCGGGCACGAATCAAACCAAACGGCAGACCGAAACTTTGATCCGCGAATTCGGCACCAAGCTCGCCGGTTCCGGCGGAATCGGTTTATTTTATTACGCCGGGCACGGCATCCAGGTCGGCGGCGAAAATTATCTCGTCCCCGTCGATGCCGACATTCCCGAAGAAGACGAAGTCGCTTACTCGGCAGTTCCGATCAGCCTTGTATTATCAAAGATGATGACGGCGAAAAATGATTTGAACATCATCATTTTGGATGCGTGCCGCAACAATCCGTTCGCGCGTTCGTGGCGCTCGTTCCGCGATAGTTCAAACTCGGACGGCTTAGCAAAAATCTCGCCGCCAACCGGAACGCTCGTTCTCTACGCGACCGAACCCGGCAAAGTCGCCTCGGACGGCGCAGGTCGCAACGGTCTTTTTACCGAAGCCTTGCTCAAACAGATCAAGCGTCCGAATCTCGAATACGACCAAATGGTCAAAGCCCTTTCGGCAGACGTTTGGCAGAAATCGAACAAACAGCAATTGCCCTGGAAGGAAGGCAATACACTACAAGATTTTTATTTTGTTAAAGCGGAACAGAAGACAACCACCGTAATTAATCCGCTTCCGATCAATAAAACTAATAAATCTGAGCCGACAAACGAAAAAAAATCAGAAGTGCCGATCGTGCCGGAAAACGGAAATTCGGAACAAATAAAGAAGCAAATATCAGAACCGCTTAAGACTGAAACAGTGCCCCAAAATCTATATAAAATCGAATTGGTTTGGATTCCGCCGGGCGAGTTTATGATGGGTTCTTCGGACGCAGAAATTGATCAAGCCTTGAAGGAATGTAAAATTTTTTGGAAGGAATGTAAGCGCGACGGTTTCAATAGGGAAACGCCCAAACATAAAGTAACTATCAAAGAAGGATTTTGGATGGGTAAGTATGAAATCACGCAGGGACAATGGCAGGCAATTATGGGCAATAATCCGAGTTCAAACAAAACCTGCGGCGCCAATTGTCCGGTCGAAAATATTAGCTGGAACGAGATACAGGATTTTCTAAAAAAACTAAACGCCAAAAATGACGGTTATGAATATAGTCTGCCGTCGGAGTCGCAATGGGAATATGCCGCGCGGGCGGGAACGACGACCCTTTTTGCCTTCGGCAATAGTCTGAATTCGAGTCAGGCAAATATTCAATTTGATTATCCCAGAACCTCGACGGACGACAAACCTTTAGGTCAAACAAAGGCGGTCGGAAGCTATAAGCCAAACACTTTCGGACTTTACGAT
>DATLOR010000002.1:0-31117 GCA_035536135.1 Pyrinomonadaceae bacterium
CGCAGTTGAGTTTTTTGAGCTCGTCGAGCTGCGCTTTCGTTTCCACTCCTTCGGCAATGACCTTCATCCCCAGATTTCGCGCAAGCATCACGATCGTGCGGACAATTTCCGAATTGTTCCCGTTGGATTCGATCGGGCTGATAAACGAACGGTCGATCTTGAGCGTCGAGATCGGGAGTTTCATCAGATAATTCAGATTCGAATAGCCGGTGCCGAAATCGTCAATGTTGATTTCGATGCCGATTTCACGAAGCTGATTGAGCATTTCGACGGCGTTCTCCTGATGTTCGAAAAAGACCGATTCGGTTATTTCGAGCTTCAGTTTATTGCTCGGAAACTGCGTGTCTTCAAGAACGCGCTTGATTTTAGTAACGAGATTCGGATTGGCAAATTGTTTGCATGAAAGGTTGACGCTCAAGATCAACGACGACGAATCGGGCATCGATTCTTTCAAGGATTGCATTTGCGAACAAGCTTTTCGCAGAATATGTTCGCCAAGCACGTCGATCAAACCGATTTCTTCCGCGAGCGGAATGAATTTAGCAGGCTGGATGTCGCCGAAAGCCACGTGATTCCAACGCGCCAAGGCTTCAAAACCGTCGATCTTATCGGTGATCAAGGAATAGATCGGCTGGTAATTTATATAAAACTCGTCTTTTTCGACCGCTCGCCGCAAATCCGTTTCGAGCTGGAGGATTTCTTTGACGGCTTCGTGCATATCCTGGTCAAAGACTTCGTGACGCGCTTTTCCGGCGCGTTTCGCCTGATACATTGCCGTGTCCGCGTCGCGCATCAGATCTTCGGGCATCCGATGATTTTCGGTCGCGTGCAGAATTCCGATACTTGCCGAACTGTAAACTTCATTCCCGCTTAGATCAAACGGGATCAGGAATTTTTCCTGAATGCGTTCGGCAATCCGGATCACTTCTTTGGATTCGTATTTTCCTTCGACCAGAATCGTAAATTCGTCGCCGCCGAGGCGCGCGACCATATCCGAAGGACGCAAACATTCGCGCAGACGTTCGGCAATTCCGATCAAAAGCTGGTCGCCGATCAGATGTCCGAGACTGTCGTTGATGACCTTAAAACGGTCAAGGTCGATAAACAGAACACTGACCTTGTAGGTCGGATTTTCGTGCGCTTTCGCCAGTGCCTGTTCGAGCTTCGACATAAAACGCGCGCGGTTCGGCAAGCCGGTCAGCGCGTCGTGCGCCGCTTCGTACTGCAGTTTTTCTTCCGCCAGTTTTTTATCGGTGATGTCCTGAATTTGAAAGATCAGGTTCGGGCGTTCGGAGAGGGAATGCGTGGTGGTCGAAACGCTCCACGAAGCCCAGACGGTTCTGCCGGTTTTATGGAGATAACGCTGCTCCATCTGGCAATTCGGAACTTTGCCCGAAAGCAGTTCGTGAAGTTTGATCAACGTATTGCCCAGATCCTCGGTAAAAAGCATCGATTGAAAATCGCGCGTTAAAAACTCTTCTTCCGTATAGCCTAAAATCTGGCAAAGCGCGCGATTAACCTTCAGCCAGATGCCGTTCGGCGAAACAAGCGCAATGCCGATCGGCGCGTAATTAAACGCCGAGCGGAAACGCTCTTCGGATTCGGCAAGCGCGGCGGATTGTTTTTCGAGAATTTCGGCGTGGTCTTTGGCTTGCTCGGCTTGCGTGAGCGACATCTCGACGTTCTTGAGATACATCCGGTAAGTGAGATAGACGAAAAGAATGATCGGAATGGTCGCGATCAACGCGCTGAAACCGACCGCATCAACGATTTTAACGAGCGTTCCGGCGGCGAGCGCGCCGATCGAATAAGTCACGAAAATCCACAAATAGTGCGTTTTCCAGGTTTCCCACCAGGGTTTTTCGCTTTTTAACGCGCCGTAAATCGAGGACAAACCCGTGTTTCCGAAAAACTGAACGAGCGCGATAATGGAAACGGCGGTCACAAAATCGTTGATCGTGTGACCGTGCAGTTCGTGTTCGGTGTCGATCCCGAACAAGTAAAGCGCGGCGACCACGAGCGAGGTTGACAGAGCCATTGCTCCGGCGTTAAAAAAGACGGTAATTTTTTTGTTGCAAAAACGCCACGCCGAACAAAAAGCCTCGATTGCCGCTAACAGAATCGCGGCTTCTCCGCCGAAGTAAAGCAGCGCGAAAAAGATAAAAGTATCGGAAACCGAGATGTGTGATTTAAATTTGGGAAGCTGGATCGTGATCCGTGAGCCTAATCCGATCGTAAAAGCGGCTAAAAACAGAAATCGCAGGTCGATTTTTTCAAAAGGAAGTTTGACAGCTGCAGCAACGAGGCAGAGAAAGCCGATAGCAATCACTCCCAACATATACTTTCTTGTCATTTCCTGCGTTTTCATATATTTTCCCAAGAGGAATGAAACTTAACTTATTAGTCAAAGTCGGGAAATTAGTCGCGGAAGGGCTTTTTCAGACTAATAAAAAGACTTAATAATATTCGGAATTTAAACATCAAAATTCATTCGTGAGAATCTTTTCAAATGAGTTGGCAACATATTTGTGGGCGGTTTGAAATTAAAAAAGGTATGGACGGCTTATCGAAGCCAAAAGCTATTATGAACAATATTATACTTTTTGTCCATACCTTTTTTACCTAAGTATTTCAAACAAACATTGTTACGCAACAATCTTTGGATTTGAATCCGGCTTTCAGATAAGCGTTATGGGCTTGCTGAAAGTCAACATTGCTCAATAAACAGACGTGTTTTACTTTTTCGAGCAAAACCCGGCTCAATTGAGATAAGCAGTTTGCACCGATGCCTTTTCCGCGGTTCTCCGCGTTGACATAAATGCCTTCCAAATACATTACTTCGGCAGTTTCGGCAATCACGTCGGCTTTGAAAACAAGCGTGTCTTCATTGAAAACAACCCAAACTCTGCCTTGTTCGATGCGGCGCAGAACACGTTTCAAATAACCGTCGCGGTCTTTTTCCATCGGGTTGACGCCGGATTCTTCAAACGCGACTTCGGCGTGTGCGACGGCAACCGGCATCAGTTCTTCGGCGGTTGCCAGGCGCAGTCCCGGAACTGTTTCGCGGACCATTACCGGATGTTTGATTTCAAAGAGCCGTTCTTCGCAAACGAGGCGCGGCTGCTTTGTTTCACCCGAATAATACTGCCAGAAACTTTCGATCGAATTGCCGTCCGACATCATCAGGTTGATCGGCGTTTCGGATTCTCTGGCTTTGAGTGCCAGCGTGATCAGAGCATCGTCCGAACGGGCTTCGACGAGCGTCGTATGTCCGATCAAAGCAACTCCTTCGAGTTCGCCCGCGGCATTCCGGTAGCTGTAGAATTTTCCGCGATTGCACGGATTTTCAATCCCGTTATCCTGAATGAAGCTTGTCATGACGACCGTATGAACGGGACGCATTTTCAAGAACCCCAAAACTTCGTGAGTGTTGTTTTCGGTCAAAACCTGAACACGGCTTAAATTGGCGACTGCATTTGAAATAATATATTCGAGAGAATTTACTTTTTGAGTTTCAGCTTGATTGTATGCAAGTTTTAATTTCATAGTGATTTTTCCTCCAATTTCCCCTTTTAATTATTCATCACCATGAATTACATTGTTTGCCTGCGTGCTGTCGCTGATCAAAACGCCGTCGCTGATCAAAACGCCGTCGCTGACCAGAACGCCGTCGCCGATAAGCACGCCGTCGCTGACCAGAACACCGTCGCTAATGAGCACACCGTCACTCACCAGAACGCCGTCGCTGACCAGAACGCCGTCGCTGACCAGAACACCGAAAGCCTGAAATACAGTCCCGTCGCCAAGCGTCGATCCGTTGCTCAACATCGCTTTCGGCACAAGCGTGATGCTTGCCGGATTGTAAAAATTGCTGTTGAGAACATATTGATAGGCGGTATTGTGTTCGACGCCTTTTTCAAACCACATATTGTATTTGTATGAGTTGTGAAAAGTACTGGCGAGACTTTGTCCTTTCAGATAAGCGTGATTTGTCAGAATTCCCTGCGACCAGCTGAATGTTGTGCCGTTAAGCGTCGAGGTCGGTGTCGGGAAGGTTGTGCCTGTCGCGAGAAGCGAGCTTCCGGGAGTCGCCGCCGTGTTGAAATTCAGATCCGTGCGGTAGGCTTTTGCCAAACGCACCGCGCCTTCGAGATTCAATTGTCCCGCGCCTTGTTCGAGCATATTGTAGTCCGCCAGAGGCTGCGCCGTGTATTCCAGGATCATCTTCGCCATTTGCGGTGTCAGATTCGGATTGACCTGAAAAAGCAGAGCCGCCGCGCCTGCGACGACCGGAGTCGCCATCGAGGTTCCGCTCATCGTCATCATATTGTCATTCGGATCGAGCAGGTTGGTTAAGCCCGTTAACAAATTAGGATTGTTCAGTACCAGAAGACTTGTGGCTTTGGCTCTTGCCGAAACGATTTTGTTGCCCGGTGCAACGATGTCGGGTTTGATCGCGTTATCGTAAACTTTGACACCGGCGGCATTTGTATAAAAACTGCGCGTCGGACCGTTTGAACTGAAAGTCGCCATTAGATCGTCCGAGCGTGCATCGGTATCTTTCGTGTTGACCGCGCCGACCGTCAGAACCGACGGGTCGTTGCCGGGTGAGTGAATATGACCGTAGAGTTTTTGTCCCGAGGAATTTTTGCCTTCGTTTCCGGCAGCCGCGACGACGAGAATGCCGAGCGCGTTCAATTCCTGCACTTTGCGGCAAACCGGGTCGTTCGTATAACTGTCGATCGCCAAACCGCCGAGGCTCAAGTTGACAACCTTGATGTTGTAGGTTTGGTAATTTAATTTAAGCCAGTCCAAAGCGTTGAGAAGCCACGATGTTTGACCTCTGCCTTGTGCGTCCAGAACTTTCAGGTTGATAATTTTGGCATTCGGAGCAACACCGCGATAGGCACCATTATTGAAGCTCGAATTTCCCGCGGCGATCCCGGCAACGTGTGTTCCGTGTCCGTAATCGTCATCGGTCGTGGTTGAAGTTGTGACAAAGTTCTGGCTGTAAGCAATACGGCTGACACCGTTGGTTTGAAAGTCTTTATGCGTTGTCAAAATACCTGAATCGAGAACCGCAATGCCGACACCGGTTCCGTCCAGCGTATAAGCCGCACGGGTGGCGGTCGCCGCCTGCGCGCGTGTTACCGCCGCGCCGACGGCATTTTCGAGATGCCCCGAAAAGCTGACCTGACGGTCGGGCGACATATAATTTATCAGTCCGCTCGCCGCCAATGCTTCGACCGCGCTCAGCGGAAGATTAACGACCATCGTGTCCGAATTGCCGATGCGGTCTTCGAGACGAACTTTGTTTTCCGCCATAATGCGGCGCAAAACCGCGTTGTCGGCGTCTTTGGTTTGCAGGATTACGTCGATCCGTTTTTTGCCGCCGCTCGGATCGCTTTGCAGCATTTCGCGCAGGTCGGACGCAACGTTGTCGCCGCGAAATCCTTCGTTGTTGGCAATTTGTTTTTGGAGTTCTTCTTCTGATTTGTTGAGACTTGTGTTTCCGACCAGAATCGTTTCAAAAATGGCGGCAACTTCTGCGTTCGATTCGATCTTTTCGGCATACGCGGCTTTCGAGCTGCCGCCGATGATCTGAACCTTGCCCTGCAGAAGCGATTCAGTGAGTTTTTCGCTGATTTGCGATTTGCCGACAAAATTGGTCAATTCATTAACGAACAGAATAATTTCGCCTTTGGCTTTTGCCAATTCGCTGACCAACGCATCGACGCGTCCGGCGGCTTCCCGGTTATCTTTGACATCCGCGAAAAGCGTGTCGAGTTCGAGCTTGAACACGCGCTTTGCGGTCAGACCTGCGGGAACATTGCCGTTCGCTATTCGCGAAGCCAGAACTTTAACGACCGCTTCCTGATTTTCGCCGGTTTCGTCTAAAATGACGGATTGGCGGACGCCGCCCGAAGCGAGCGATTTAACCAACAGATCGGTTTCGCGTTCAAAATTCGGGTTAACCGAAATCTTGCCGTCCCGCGCCAGCGCGGTCAGATCCGTCGCATATTTCGTTAAAGCCGGATATTCGGTCGAGAGTTTTTTGGTCGAATTATCCTTTGAATTTAAATACGTCTGGGCAAGGAACGTATTCGTCAGCAGAAATGAAAACAATATTAAGAGGGAAATTGTTTTCGATATTTTTGAAAATTGCTGTTTAAGCAACATTGTTTCAGAACTCCTATCTAAATTTGTCTCGGTAGAACGTGTTTTCGGAAGATTCAAAATACGAATCCCCGTCAATCCTTTATCAACCTTTGTGCCAAAAAGTTAAATGCGGTAAATACGGAACTTTTACCGCTATGGGAGAATCGGTGCGGAATTTTGGTCGGTCAATCTGATTAATAAATGATTCAAATTGACCGATTTTGTTTTGAAAAAGTAATTTGAGCAGAAATAAGTCTGGCTTTTAAGGAAAACTTTGGGATAAACTGTTTCTATCTCCGTAATCAATAAATAACGTTTGAGGAGCAAAATATGCTTTTCCTGACTCAATCTGCCGCCGTTTACGGAGTTGACGCGCTGATCGTCGACATCGAGGTCAATTTACAACCCGTCAAAGGCGAAGCCGATACGTCTTCGCCCGTTTTGATCGTCGGTCTGCCCGACACCGCCATCCGCGAATCGCGCGAGCGAATTCGCGCCGCCATTACCAACAGCTCGTATTTTTTCCCGTTTCACAAAACGACCATTAATCTGGCGCCCGCCGATGTGCGCAAAGAAGGCGCGAGTTTCGATCTGCCGATCGCGCTCGGCATTTTAGGCGCGAACGGCGATTTGGGAAATGCGGACGCGCTTCGTGATACCTTGAGCGTCGGCGAACTTTCGCTCGACGGTCGCGTACGCGCGGTGCGCGGTGCGCTTTCGATTGCGCTCAGGTGCCGCGAAAACGGCATTGCAAATCTCCTTCTGCCTGAAGAGAACGCGACGGAAGCAGCGGTCGTGCAGGAAATAAACGTCTTTCCGATCCGCGATTTGCGGCAGGCGGCGCTCATTGCGCAGGATTTGCAAAGCGGACAGGAAACGCGCATTCCGCCCTTAAAGCTCGACATCAAAGACATCAAAGCGCACGAAAACAAATACCGCGTGGATTTTTCGGAAGTTCGCGGACAAGCGTCGGCAAAACGCGCGTTAGAGATCGCCAGCGCGGGCGGGCATAATATATTAATGATCGGCTCGCCCGGTTCGGGCAAGACGATGCTCGCGAAACGTCTGCCGACGATTTTGCCGCCGCTCGAATTTGAAGAAGCGCTGGAAATCACAAAAATTCATTCGGTCGCGGGACTCACGGGAAAATCGGGTTTGATCGCCGAAAGACCTTTTAAAAATCCGCATCATACGGTTTCGCAAGCCGGACTGATCGGCGGCGGTTCGATCCCGAAACCGGGCGAAGTCAGCTTAGCTCATTTGGGAGTTTTGTTTCTCGACGAATTGCCGGAATTCGACCGGAGCGTGCTCGAAGTTCTGCGTCAACCGATGGAAGATAAACAGGTGACGATCTCACGCGCCGCAACTTCTTTAACTTTTCCAAGCAATTTTATGCTTGTCGCTTCGATGAATCCGTGCCCGTGCGGATATTACGGCTCCGGGCGCGAATGCAAATGCTCGCCGCCGGTCATTCAGCGGTATGTCGGGAAAATTTCGGGACCTTTGATGGACAGGATCGATATACACATCGACGTTCCGGCGGTAAATTTCAAGGAACTGCGCGGCAAAGGCGTGCCCGCCGGCGATTGCTCGGAAACGATTCGTGCACGCGTCATCAAGGCGCGCGAAATCCAGCTCGAAAGATTGCAGGGAGAAAATGTTTATTCGAACTCGGCAATGTCGCCTTCGCAGATTCGCAAATTTTGCGCGCTCGACGCGGACAGCGAAAACCTGCTCGAACGCGCGATGCTCAAACAGGGCTTGTCGGCGCGGGCGCACGATCGAATTTTGAAAGTGTCGCGGACGATCGCTGATTTGGACGCAAGCGAAAATATTCAGCCGCAGCATATCAGTGAAGCGATAAATTACCGTTCGCTCGACCGGAATTATTGGACATAAAAACTTCATTCGGCAAATTGCGGATTGGCGGCAATTCTTTGAGACGGTTTGTTATAGTTGCGAACAAATTAGTATTTTAGAAATATAAAATGAATAAGCTGACAGTAAACGAATCTGAAAATCGAACAAACGCCGGCGGCGCAGGCGACAGCGGCGTTGCGCATGACCTTCAAGAATTGGAGCAGCAAGTTAACGAAATAATTTCGACCGCGCCGGTCGTTGATCTGCACACGCATCTTTTTGCGCCGCAGTTTGGCGAATTGAGTTTGTGGGGCATTGACGAGCTTTTGAATTACCACTACCTGATCTCTGAACTTTTTCGCTATTCGGCAGCCACAGCGCCCGCCGAATTTTGGCGAATGGAAAAAACGGCGCAGTCCGATTTGATCTGGCGTACGCTGTTTGTCGAAAACACGCCGCTCTCACAAGCGACCCGCGGCGTGACGGCGGTTTTATCCGCGCTCGGGTTAAATACGCGCGCTGCTGATCTGAGCGAAGCGCGTGACTTTTTCCGTTCGCAAAAGCCGGAAGATTATCTCGAAAAAGTTCTGCGCATCGCGCACGTCAGCGATATTGTAATGACCAACGACCCGCTCGACGAGGCTGAAATTGAAGTTTGGCAGCGTGCCGAAAAATTGGATTCGCGTTTTCACGCGGCTTTGCGGCTTGACCGTCTCTTGAACGGCTGGACAGAAGCCGCGCCGCTCATTAACAGGCAGGGTTATCAGGTTTCGGCGAATTTGGATGCGTCCGTCATTAGCGAAACGCGCCGTTTTCTTGATGATTGGATCGCGAAAATGAAACCGCTTTACTTAGGCGTTTCGCTGCCCGACGATTTTACATATCCGGAAGAATCCGTGCGCGGACAATTGATTAAAGAAGTTGTTTTACCGACCTGCCGCGCACACAGGTTGTCGTTTGCTTTGATGATCGGCGTGCGCCGCCGTGTTAATTCGGCTTTAAAACTCGCGGGCGACGGTTTGGGACGCGCCAATGTTTCCGCGCTTGAAAGAATCTGCGCGGAAAACCCGGACGTGAAATTTTTAGCGACGTTCCTAGCGCGCGAAAATCAGCACGAATTGTGCGTTACGTCGCGAAAATTCGCTAATTTGATGCCGTTCGGCTGCTGGTGGTTTTTAAACAACAATTCGATCATCGCGGAAATTACCCGCGAACGCTTTGAAATGCTCGGCACGAGCTTTATTCCGCAACATTCGGATGCGCGAATCCTCGATCAACTGATCTACAAATGGCATCACTCGCGCCGCGTGATCTCGGGCGCGCTTTTTGAATCTTACGCCGCGCTCTGGCACGACGGACGGCGTGTCAGTCGTGCGGAAATTGAGCGCGACGCGGCAAAACTCTTCTCGGGAAATTTTCGCAATTGGGTCGGATTTTAGTCGTTTTGACGTTTCTTTTGCGTCGTTAAAAGATTTATGTAATGCTTGTTTCGATGGAAGTTGCCGCCGAAAAAAAACAATCCTTCGTGTTCGGAAACGGTTCGCCCGAATCTGATTTATCAGCAGATGAGCTTCGCGCGATCGTCGAAGAATCCTTAACGGAAATCGCGCCGAAATCCAAAGTTTTAGCGATTGTTCCCGACAAAACGCGCGATGACAACACGGATCTGTTGTTTCCGTTTGCCGCCGAGATTTTAGCCGGAAGAAAGGTCGAGAGATTTGACGCGCTCGTTGCGCAGGGAACTCACGCGCCGATGAATTCGGCGGAAAAACGCGCCAAGCTCGGCATCGGCGACGGCTTGAGCGTTCCGAATTTGGGCAAGGTTTTCGACCATCATTGGAGCGATCCGAACGAACTGACGGAAATCGGCGAGCTCAGCGCGGAAAAAGTCAGCGAATTGACCGGCGGCTTGTTTGAAAAAGCGATTCCGCTGACCCTCAACAAACTGCTCGCGCCCGAAAATTACGATTATGTTTTGATCTTCGGCGCAACTGTTCCGCACGAAGTCGCGGGTTTTGCGGGCGGCGCGAAATATTTTTTCCCCGGCATTTCGGGCGCAGAATTGACGAACGCGACACATTGGCTCGGTGCGCTCGCGGGCATCGAAAATATCATCGGGCGCGTTGAAACGCCGACGCGCAATCTGATCGAAGCCGCCGCCGATTTTGTTTCGGCGAAGATCATTTGTCTGACATCGGTCGTCACGCGAACTGCGGAAGACCGTCTGCAAACTCACGCGCTTTTTGCGGGCGATTTTCGTCAGAGTTTAAGAAGCGCGGCGGAAATCAGCCGCGAGGTTCATATTAAATACGTCAACAAAAAATTCCGCCGCGTCGTCGCCCTGCTCGATGAGCATTACGACGAGCTTTGGACGGGCGGCAAGGCAAGCTACAAACTCGGCGGAATTATCGCGGACGGCGGCGAGCTTCTAATTTACGCGCCGCATCTGCGCTGCATTTCCGACACGCACGGCGCGGCGATCGAAAAATTCGGCTATGCGCCGATCGAAAAAGTAAAACTGCTCGTTGCCGAATCGGGCGAGCTCGAAGCGAATCTCTGCGTTGCCGCGCATCTCGCGCACGTCGCGTTTGCCGGACGCGAAGGCGACGAAACCGCGCCGCGATATACGATCACGCTCGCTTCGCAAATTGACGAAGAAACGTGCCGCCGCGTGAATCTTGGTTTTTTGGATTACCGTAACTTCCGGCGCGAAGATTATGAAACGGACGCGGAAACGCTGATCGTCGAACGCGCCGGACGCAATTTATATCTCGTTAAATCGTAAAATTCGGGAAAGGCTCGGGATTGGACATAAATTTGTTTCTTTGTAATTATTATCGGAATCGCCTTTGAAATTTGCATCTAAAATGTAAAACTTAACGATTAACAATTTTATAAAGATGACTGCAGAAAATTTAATCGGATTTGAGAATATACCGCAGACAATCCCGCACTTTTGTCTGGAATCTTTTCGCCGTAACAATAAAGCCGACGCGCTGAGCTATAAGATCGAGGAAACCTGGAAACATCTTTCGGGCGCGGAAGTGATCGAAAAAATAAAAAATCTCGCGCTCGGACTCGCCGATCTAGGCGTAAAAGCAGGCGATAAAATCGCGATCATTTCGGAAAATCGTCCCGAATGGTCGCTGACCGATCTGGCAATTCTCAGTTTGCGCGCCGTCAACGTGCCGATCTACACGACGCAAGCCGTCGAACAAATCCGCTACATTTTAGAAGATTCGGGCGCGAAAATGCTTTTTATTTCGGGCAAGAAACTTTTCAAACACGCGCAGAGTGCGGTCGAAAGCGTCGAAATCATCGAAAAAATCGTCTTTTTTGACGACGATGCGAAACCTGAAAACGACAGCCGCGCAATGACGCTTGCCGATGTCGAACGGCGCGGAATGGAAGCCGACCGCATTGATTCGCAAGCCTTTGAAAATTTTCTCGAAAAACTGGACTCCGGCGATCTCGCAACGATCATCTACACCTCCGGCACGACCGGCGAACCGAAAGGCGTAATGCTCACGCACGAAAATTTCGTTTCAAACATTGTCGCTATTTCAAAAGGTTTGCCGATCAGATCGACCGACCGTTCACTGGCGGTTTTGCCCTTGTCGCATATTTTCGAGCGGACGGTTTTTTACGTGCTTTGTGCAAACGGCGTCGCGATTCACTACTGCGCCGCGTTCGAACAGCTTGCCGGGCATTTGCAGGAAGTCAAACCGACGATCATGACCGCCGTGCCGCGTCTTTTCGAGCAGGTTTATCACAAGATCGTCAAGAAAGGGAAAGCCGCCGGCGGCTGGAAAACGTCGCTTTTCGATTGGGCTTTGCAGGTCGGGCAGGAATATTGGGAAGCCAAAGACACGCACAAGAGCGTTTCGCCGATCCTCGCGGGCAAACACGCGCTCGCAAGCCGTCTGGTCTTTTCAAAATGGCGCGAAGGCGTCGGCGGTGCGCTCAGGTTCTTTGTTTCAGGCGGTGCGCCGCTCTCGAAAAAATTATCTTATGCGTTCTGGGCGGCGGGAATTCCGATCCTCCAGGGCTACGGAATGACCGAAGCCTGCGTGACGTGCGCGAATCGTCCCGACGACAATAAGGTCGGTTCGATCGGCACGCCGTTTGAGGGAATCGAAATGAAAACCGGCGCGCAGGACGAAATCCTGATTCGCGGCAAAAACGTGATGCGCGGATACTACAATCGACCCGAAGAAACCGCAAAGGTTCTCGATGAAGAAGGCTGGTATCACACGGGCGATGTCGGCTATAAAGACGAAGACGGACATTTTTATGTGACCGACCGTTTGAAGGATCTATTTAAATTGTCGAACGGAAAATATGTTGCGCCGCTGCAGGTCGAAAGTCTTTTAAAACAATCGCCGCTCGTTTCGCAGGCGATCGTCGTCGGTTCAGGCAGAAAACAGGTCGGCGCACTGATCGTGCCTGATTGGGAAACTTTGAAGCAAACTCTGAAAGACGAAGGAATTAAGGCGGAAGGCTCCCGCGAAGAGCTCTGCGAAAATCCGTATGTTGTCAAACGTGTTCAGAAAGACGCGGTTGATCTGAGCCGGGAATTAAACGATTACGAAAGAGTCAAGCGGGTTTATCTTCTGCCGCGCGAATTTTCGATCGATAAGGGCGAAATGACTCCGACGCTCAAGATAAAACGCGGCGTGATTGACGAAAAATACGAAGAAGCAATTGATGAGATTTGCGGAAGCTGATTCAATTTGGGATTTCGGATTTCGGATTTGGGATTGAAAACATATTAAAAGACCGCTTAGAAATCGGTGAATTTTGAGTCGTCAGCTTGATTGAAAAGTCTTTTGAGTAACGAGTTGTCGCGATGTTTATTACTCAAAAGAGCTTCGGCTAATTCGAACAGCGGCTGCGGAATCTCGGTTTTTTCAACCGTTTCGACAGCTTGCGGATAATGAGCGTAAAATTCAACTTCCGATGCGCAAAATTCACAAAACCTTAAATGCACCGTGATCCGCTCTTTTTCTCGGAGCAAAATTTTTCCGGTTTGAAATGCCAGCAAATCGCTCGATAAGGGACAAGTTGGACTTTTACGAAATTTAGTCATTTTTGTTAAAGACATAAACGGATTTTCCAGAAACTTTTCCCGGGCTGACATAAAAATACGACAGGAAAAATTTATTCTGTTACAAGAAAAATAAATCTATAATGGTGCTTTGCTTCCAAAACAATCTTACTAAAAAGTAAAAAAAATCTTTCAGGGCATCTTGTTTTTACGAAAATCGGAGAACTAAGTACTTATCTTGCAATGGTTTATCCTATGTTGTTTAACGCTGTAAAAAAATACAAAAAATAGTTGCTCAAATCGCGAATAATTGCTAACATCTTAATTGTAGTTGATTTGGAACCGTAAAGCGTTCCGCCTCGGCTACCCGCCAAATTAGCCGCATAGCTCGGTGGTTAATTTCAGGGTTTTACCCTTCTCAAAATAAACAAAAAATTACTGAAGGCTTTGCGGAGTAAAATCTCAATCGGGACGAGATTTCCGCTGCTTGGGCAGGGCAGGGCATTGCTATCTAAAAATACAAATCACAAAAAAAACAATCGGACTTAAACTTTTTATGAGTGCAATCAAACAGCAGGAGCGTCTTCCAAAGACGATACAAAACCGACAGATAAAGGTTGGAAAATGGACGGAAAGTCTGAAGGTTTCAGACGTAAACCGAATCTGGACGGAACTGCATCGGATCGTTTCATCGCATCCTTTAGTCAGGGCATCAAAAAGCGCAGGCTTTCTTATCGAAGAAGGTAAATATAATGCTTACACGGATTTAACGCAAGAACTTTTTGTTGCGCTCCTGAGCAAAGAGCGTTTCCAGCATTATCTCGACACGGGAATGACGGACGCGGAAATCGAAGCTGAGATCAGCCAGATCGAATTAACGAACTTGCTGACGGCTGAGCTTCGCAAGCGTTATCCCGAAAGCTACCGGTTGGCGCGCCGCGTTTCGACGCTGATTCAAACCAGCAAGACTTTTAAACGTTTCGACAATATCAATACGCCCGACATTCATCGCCGTTTAGCCGATCGAACATACGGCTTGGCGGATTGGACGGATAAAAAAACACGCCGCAACGTGCAGGAAATGGAAGAACGCGTGAAAGTTGTTTCGTTTCACAGCCGCGATACGCGTATGGTCGGCTGCACGGGCGACGCGCAGATCGTGATCAGCAATGTCGATCTGGAAAAATTGATCGTCAAGGTTTTCAAAGCGATCGATTCGCCGGTCGATGTTCGCTCGCTTCGTTCGTTTGTGATGTCGCGCCTGCCGGTGATGGACATTTATCTCGTGCCGATCGGCGGTTCGGGCAACGACGACGACGAAAACGGCAAATACGAATTCGAGCACGCCGACACGCGCGAGAATCCCGAGCAAGGATTTTTGCGGCAGGAAGCCGAAGTTCTCGCCACGGAATTTGTTGACGGATTTTTGCAGAACCTCAATAAATCGGTGCGCGGCAAAGCCAAACAATATGACCGGATGATCAGCGTTTTGTGGCATTGCTACCTGACGACGGGCGGCGGCACACAGCTCGAAGTTGCCGAAATGCTCGGCGTTTCCGATTCGCTTGTTTCGGATTACCGCAAACGCATCGAATCGAACCTGCAATCGCTTTCATTCAACGGCGTGAACGAAGCGCGGCAGTTTGAAAAAGCCCTGAAACGCAAGGTGCGCGATATAATTTCCTACGAAAACGAACAGGTTACTGCCTAACCGCAACTTGCTGCCCCGGCAAATTCTTACAATCTGCAAATTAAAGTGCTAAAATGTCATCCGAGAATTTTTTCATCAAATCCGAAAAATCGAACGTCCAAACGTTTTTGCGACTAAGCTCGATGACGCGAAACTTTAAAAATGTCCGCCGACAAATCAAAATCCTCAGATTACAAAAGCCTTACGCCGACAGCTAAAAACGGCGGCGGTGCAAGCTCACACGCTCCAACCTCGCTCAAACCCCTCGGAAACTCACGCTCACAAACTCACGAAAAGGGAGAAAGCTCACAAAACCTGAATCCTCAAAATAAAGTTCAGGAGATTGAAAACTCACAAAACCTAACCAACCTAAACCTCAAAAACACCAAAGAATTTCCGTCTGATTCGTTTACTTCAAACTTAAAAAAAGAAGAAACGGCGCAGGCGGAAATTTTTAGTTTGCCTGAAAATGATTCAAGCAAAACGGAAGATCTGCCTTACGCCGAGCAGCAAAAGCGTCGAAAGACGGAAAAAAAGGCGGAAAAAGACCAGCGGCTTTTGAGCGACGAAAATTGGCTCAAACGCAACGGTCACACGTTCAGCTATCTCGGACTTTATCTTTTTTCGGTTCTCGTTTTGTTTCGCCCGTATGAACTGATTCCCGGGCTCTCGTTTCTGGCGTCGACGGCGTTTTATTTCGCGCTCGCGACCTTGCTGATCTACATTCCGACGCAATTAGCGACCGAAGGAAATCTGACGGCGATGTCAACGGAAGTCAAGGCAATTTTGGCTTTGACCTTTCTCGCGCTCGTGACAATGCCGATTGCCAAGGACCCGCCGACCGCCTGGGCGGTCTTTAACGATACCTTTATCAAAGCCGTTCTGATGTTTATCGTGATGGTCAACGTCCTCAGAACGCGGCGGCGTTTGATGGGCTTGATGTGGATTTCGCTTTCGATGGCTTTTGTTCTCAGTTATCAGGCTTTGGATCTGTTTATGAAAGGCGAACTCAAGGCGGAAGGCTACCGCGTTGACGTTGAGATCGGCGGAATGTTCGGCAATCCGAACGATCTCGCGCTGCATCTCGTGACGATGATTCCGCTCGCCGTCTGTCTCGGAATCGCATCGAAAAGCAAAATATTGAAACTCGTTTATTTTCTGATGGCGACGCTTTTTGTTTCGGCAAATTTCGTGACCTATTCGCGCGGCGGATTTCTGGGTTTGATCGCCGCGTCCGTGATGCTGGCTTGGAAGCTCGGACGTAAAAATCGTCTGAACGTAATGGCGGTTTCCGGCTTTGTCGGTTTGCTCGTGATTTTGCTGGCGCCCGGAAATTACGGGTTGCGGATTCTCTCGATCTTTATTCCCGGACTCGATCCGGTCGGATCTTCAGACCAGCGGCGCGAGCTTCTGGAGCGTTCGATCATCGTCACGCTCAGGAATCCGTGGGGCATCGGCATCGGAAATTTTCCGATCGTCGGGATTCATAATCTCGTCACGCACAACGCTTTTACGCAGGTTTCATCGGAAATCGGACTGCTCGGACTGCTCGCCTATTTAATTTTTATGGTCAGCCCGTTCAGAAAGCTCGGCGCGATCGAGCGCACGCTTTCCGCACGCGACGAACACGATTGGTTTTATTACCTGTCGATCGGACTTCAGGCAAGCATTCTCGGCTATATGGTTTCTAGTTTTTTCGTCGCAGTAGCGTATAATTGGTTTATTTATTACCTGATCGCCTATGCGGTCGCGTTCAGGAGAGTTTATCAGATCGAAAGAGGTTTGAAGGAAGAAGTTGAAGCCGAGCCGTTAAAAGAAGTGTTCGGCTGGCGGACGGCTGAAAATAATGGTTAATTTAATCGCCCAAATAGTTTTTTGGTTATCGGTCGCCGCACTTTTTTATGTTTACGTCGGCTATCCGATACTGGTTTATCTGGTCAGTCTGGCTTTCCCGAAAAAGATCGACCGCGCCGCGTTTCAGCCGCAGGTCACCATTTTAATTACGGCTTACAACGAAGAAAACGCGATTCGCCAAAAATTAGAAAACACGCTCGGGATCGATTATCCGAAAGAAAAACTCGAAATCCTCGTCGCGTCCGACGGTTCGACCGATCAGACCGACGCGATCGTCAAAGAATTTGCGTCAAAAGGCGTCCGCCTTTTTCGCCAGGAAGGCAGAGTCGGCAAAACCATCACGCAAAACAATGCGGTCGAACAGACGACGGGCGAAATAATTTTATTTAGCGATGCGACAACCGATTACAAACCCGACGTTTTGCGCGAAATCCTGCCGAATTTTGCCGATGAAAAAATCGGTTGCGTCGCAGGGAAACTGGTTTATGTTGACAGTTCCGCGTCGAACGTCGGCAAAGGCGCGCAGAAATATTGGAATTACGAAACATTTTTGAAGGAATCGGAAAGCCGCGCGTGTTCGCTGATCGGCGCGTCGGGTTGTCTCTACGCCGTCCGCAAATCGGCGTATCGTCCGATGTATGCCGAAGCGTGCAGTGATTTTTTGATTTGCACCGTTCTTTATGAACAAGGCTTGCGCTCGGTTTATGAACCCCGAGCCGTCTGCACCGAAGACACGAACCGGCAAACCGACAAGGAAATGCGGATGCGCGTCCGCGTTATTTCGCAAACCTTCACGGATTTGTGGCGCAACCGCAAAATGCTCAATCCTTTCCGAAGCGGCTTTTACGCCGTCGAACTGATTTCACACAAAGTTTTGCGCTACGCCATTCCGCTATTTTTGCTTTTAATTTTCATCTCGAACGCGGTTTTGATGCCGCACGTTCCGTTTTTTGAACTGGCTTTTCTTGCCCAAGCCGGATTTTATCTGCTCGCTTTCATCGGTTGGGCGTTTGAAAAAATGGGCGCGCGCATCGGTGTTTTTGCGATTCCGCATTATTTTGTTCTGGCAAACCTGGCTTCCGTCTTCGGCTTTTACAAATTCCTGCGCGGCGAACGCTACGCAAATTGGGAGCCGATTCGCGAAAAAAATGAGGAACACGAGGCGGTTTCGACCTTTAATCAAACCGTATGAAAAATTACGCGGAAGAAAAATACGCCGATTGTCCGCAGATCAAGCAAAGGGTCAAAAATTTGCGCGTCGGCAAACAAGTTATCGCCACGCCCCGGGTCAGCGTCGTGATCCCGGCTTACAATATCGCTTCATTTGTTAAAGAAACTCTCGATTCGGTTTTCGCGCAAACCTACAATAATTTCGAAGTCATTCTGATCAACGACGGTTCAAAGGACACAAAAGATCTGCTGGCGGCGCTCAAGCCTTATTTTGACCGCATCGTTTACGCCGAACAGGAAAATTTAGGCGCGTCGCAAGCCCGCAACACGGCGATTTGTCTGGCGCAGGGCGAATATCTGGCTTTTCTTGACGGCGACGACATCTGGCTGCCGAATTTTTTACTGTCGCAGGTCGAATTTCTGGAAAAGAAGAATCTCGATATGGTTTACTGCGACGCAGAGCTTTTCGGCGAACCGCTTTTTGAAGGCGAAAGATATACGAAAACCTCGCCTTCGCACGGCGCGGTGACGACCGAAACTTTGATCAGCGCCGAGTGCAATGTGATAACTTCGGGCACGATACTGAAAAAAGATTGGGTTGTGCGGCTGAATATGTTCGACACGGACTTGCCGCGAATGCAGGATTTTGATCTGTGGTACCGGCTCGCCAAAAACGGCGCGCACATTGGTTATCAGACAGATGTGCTGGTCAGATACCGCGTTCGTCTGAACAGTCTTTCGGGAACGAATGTCGAACGATCTTTCCGAAACATCCGCGCCTTGAACGTGATTCGTGAAAAATACGGCTTAAGCGAGCGCGAAAATCTGGTCTGGAGCAAACAGATGCTCGTATACGAAGCCGAATACGAGCTCGAACAGGGAAAATTCAGCCTGACGCGCGGCGATTTTCTGGAAGCGCAGGCGCATATCGCGCGGGCAAACAAATATTTTCGCAAACCGAAATTGTTTTTACTGATGACCTTACTGAAAATCTCGCCGAAACTCACACTCAAGCTCTTCAAAAAATTCCGTCCGGCGGAATATTCATTTATCGCCCCGCAAAAATCGTAGTATTGTAGAAAACGTGGAAGAAACCGCCAAAATACCGCTGCCTTCGCTGAAATCACAAAGCGCGTGGCTTTTGTTCGCAAAAGTCGTCGGCTTTGTGTTCAGTTTTCTTCTGCCTTTGCTCGTTGTGCGGTTTCTGACGCAGGAAAATGTCGGCATTTACCGCCAGGTTTTTCAGGTCATCGCAACAACAGTCGCGATTTTGCCGCTCGGCGTTTCGATGAGCGCGTATTATTTTCTTTCGCGTGAAACCGAAAGACGCGCCGCAGTCGTACTGAATATTCTGATCTTTAACTTTATCGTCGGCGGCGCGGCGTGCCTCGTGCTGTTTTTTTACCCGCAGATCCTCGGCAATATTTTTCACAACGAAGAAATCACGCGGCTCGCGCCGCGGATCGGCGTCGTTATCTGGTTTTGGATTTTTTCGTCATTTCTTGAAACCGTCGCGGTTGCCAATCAGGAAGCCCGCGCGGCGACCGCGTTTATCATTCTCGCGCAATTTACGAAGACGCTTTTGATGACGAGCGCAGTTGTTTTGTTCGGAAGCGTCGAAGCCTTTGTTTACGCGGCGATGATTCAAGCCGCTCTGCAAACGCTCGTTTTATTCTTTTATCTGAATTCGCGTTTCCCGCGCTTTTGGACGAGTTTCGACTTTAAATTCTTCCGCGAACAGGTTGCTTACGCGCTTCCTTTCGGTTTTGCGGGACTGCTTTGGATCATGCAAACCGACATTCACAATTATTTTGTCGGCTACAAATTCAGCGCGGCGGATTACGCGATCTACGCTTACGGCTGTTTTGAACTGCCGCTGATCGCGATGATCTCCGAATCCGTGACGTCCGTTTTGATTCCGCGAATGAGCAAACTGCAATCCGAGAACGATAAGCCCGAAATGATTCGTCTGACGACGCGCGCGATGCAGAAACTCGCGTTTTTCTATTTCCCGATTTACGTTTTTCTGCTGATCACGGCGCAGACTTTTATCACGACGCTGTTCACGCGAAATTACGCGGCGAGCGTTTCGATCTTTCTGATAAACATCACGCTGATGCCGTTTTACATCTGGGTTGTTGACCCGATCGTGCGGTCTTACAAAGAGCTCGGCAGATTTCTTTTGACCCTGCGGATCTTTATTTTCATCGCGCTCGTTTCCGCGCTTTATTTCGGCATTCAAAACTTCGATCTGCGCGGAATGATCGCGATCGTCGTCGTCACGACGATCACCGAAAAGATCATTTCGTCGATTGCCGTGCTGCGGAAACTCGAAGTCAAACGCACGGATCTGCATCTTCTCAAAGGCGTCGCGAAAACCGCTGTGTGTTCGGTATTTGCAGGAATTTTCACGTTCTTGTTCTACTGGCAGTTGAACGAAAAAATCGCCGCGTTCGGCGCGGAATTCGCGCAAAACATTCTGGGTTTTTCAAAAACGAGCGTCATCGATTTTGTCGCGGGCGTTTCGGTTTTAGGCTTATCTTTTATGATTTTCACGCCGATCTACCTGTTGAGCGCGAATTATTTCGGAATTATTGACGAAGGCGAAAAAAGAGTGGTCAGTGGTCGGTGGTCAGCTATCAGAAAAATCTTTAAGAAATCTGAGCCGAAAACCGATCACCGACCACTGACCACTGACCACTAATTTTATGTGCGGAATTGCCGGATTTATTGAACAAAAAAAGAATTTGCCGACCGATGAACGCGCTCATTTGCTCGACCGAATGTGCCGCGTGATCACGCATCGCGGACCGGACGAACAAGGCACGATTGTCAAAGACCGCGCCGCGCTCGGAATGCGGCGGCTTTCGATCATTGATCTAAAGAGCGGGCAGCAGCCGATCTTCGATTGTTCGGGAAATCTCGCGATCGTTTTTAACGGCGAAATTTACAATTATCAAACCCTGAAAAAAGATCTGGAATCGCGCGGGCATCGTTTCAAAACCAATTCCGACACCGAAACGATCGTTCACGCCTACGAAGAATTCGGCGCCGATTGCGTCCGGCATCTTCGCGGAATGTTCGCGTTTGCGATTTACGATTTCGCCGAGGAAAGCCTGTTCATCGCCCGCGACCGCGTCGGTAAGAAACCGCTTTTTTACAGTTTGACCGAAAAAGGCAATTTCGTTTTCGGTTCGGAATTAAAAGTCTTGCTCGAACACGGCGAAATTTCGCGTGAGATCGATTTTTCCGCGCTCGATTCGTATCTGACCTTCGGCTACGTTCCCGAAGAATTCTGCATTTTCAAAGGCGTACACAAACTCGCGCCCGGTCACTTTCTGCTTTTCAAAAACGGCGAAATTTCGACCAAACAATACTGGGATTTTGATTATTCGGGCGCATCGGAAATAAAAACCGAAGCCGAATACATCGAAGTTTTGCGCGAGAAGATCAGGGAAGCCGTGCGTGTTCGCCTGATTTCGGAAGTTCCGCTGGGAGCATTTCTTTCGGGCGGCGTTGATTCATCTTCGATCGTCGGGATGATGTCCGAGATTTCCGATGCGCCCGTTAAAACTTTCTCGATCGGCTTTAACGAGGACACTTTCAACGAACTGAAATTTGCGCGCATGGCGGCGAAACATTTCAACACCGAACATCACGAATTTATCGTGACGCCCGATCTGGTCGGGGTGGTCGATGATCTGGTCTGGCATTTTGACGAGCCCTTTGCGGATTCTTCGGCTTTGCCGACCTATATGGTTTCCAAAATGGCGCGTGATTATGTCACGGTCGTGCTTTCGGGCGACGGCGGCGACGAGCTTTTTGCGGGTTACACGCGCTACGCCAAAGACAAACGGCGAAGCGGTTTGGAAAAACTTCCGCGTGTCGTCAGGCAAAATCTGCTGAAACCTTTGAGCCGGATTTTGCCGCACGGTGCGAAGGGCAAAAATTTTCTTTACAACACTTCGCTCGATGCGGTTGACCGCTACATCGACAGCGTTTCGCATTTCGGAAACTTAAAGAAAATCGGACTTTATTCAAATGCTTTACGCGAAAATCTGAACGGGCAATTAGGTAAAGCTGAAGCGGTTTTCCGGCAGATTGCCGACCACGCCGCTTCGGAAAATCCGACCGATAAACTGCTTTATCTCGACAGCAAAACTTATCTGCCGTCGGATATTTTGACAAAGGTTGACCGGATGACGATGGCGGCTTCGCTCGAAGCGCGGGTGCCGCTGCTCGACCACGAGCTGATCGAATTTGTCCAGACGATTCCGGCGCAGTTGAAATTGAAAGGGACGGAAACCAAATATATTTTCAAAAAAGCGATGGAAGGAATTGTTCCGAAGGAAATTCTTTACCGGGAAAAACAAGGTTTCGGCGTGCCGATCAATGAATGGATAAATTCGCAGCTCAAGGACAGAATTCACGGCATTCTGAGCGAAAAACGCACGCTTGAACGCGGATATTTCGAGCCGAAATACATCAAGATCCTTCTTGATGAACACACGAAAAACCGGCGCGACCATTCGCACTCGCTTTGGATTTTATGGATGCTCGAACTCTGGCATCGAAGATTTGTTGACGCTTAACACTTAAAGATTGAAAAAGGGCAGGGAAATAAAAAATGCTTGCGAATTACGAAGAATACGCAAATGAATCGCTGAAAAGCTTTGCCGAACGGGAAACCGCAAAACGCTATTTGCTGGTTGATGCGGTCAAAGATTTAAAGCCTCAGAGAGTTTTGGATCTAGGCTGCGGCGCGGGGCATGAACTGCTTCCGTTTCTCGAAAAAACCGAAGCCGTCTGCGTCGGGATCGACTCGGCGGAAGAACTCGGAAAAATTACGGCGGAAGTTTTTGAAACGGAAAAAAGAGCCGTGTTTGTCCGTTCCGAAGCCGAAAAACTGCCTTTCGCAGATGCCAGTTTCGAGGTTGTTTTGTGCGTCATTTCATTGCCTTATATGAACAACCGCGCGGCGATTGCCGAAATTTCACGCGTGCTAAAGCCGGAAGGCGTTTTACTGCTCAAAACTCACGCACCGCTGTTCTATTTCGGGATGATCTTTGAAAGATTAAAAAACTTCAGCGCGAAAAAGATCGCTTATCCTCTGATTTGTCTGGCGGCGAGTTTCTGGCATCTTTTGACGGGCAAACAACTTCAAAAAGGTTTTTGGGAAGGCAAGGAAATTTTTCAGACGCGCTCGTTTTTGAAAAAGGAATTTGCGAAAAATAATCTGAGAGTCAGAGGTTTTTTGCCGGACAATAACCCGAAAACGCCTTCATTTATCGTCGTTAAAATGGCTCTGCTGAAAATGTTTCTGGTCGCGCAATTTTTCAGCGACGCCGTAATTGCCGCGTAAAATTTTATAAAAATGTCATCGAAAGAAACAACTTTTATCACCAAATTGAAATGGAATTTGCCGTGGCTCGTGCGCTATCCGTTTGAGCGGCTCGCAAATCGCCTGCAGCAAAACGCCTTCGAGAAAAAAAATATAATTTTCACCATCGCGAATCATTTTGAACCGAGCTGGAGCGCGAACGGTTTGCTCGATCTGGACAGACAGCTTCGGCGTCTTGACGAATGGCACGCTCAGGCGCGCGCGATCGGTGAAACCGTGCGCGACGCCGACGGCACAAAGTTTCGCCACACGAATTTCTACCCGGCGGAACAATATTTCCCGGAAATCTTAGACAAAATGGCGGAGCTTCAAGCCGAAGGTCTGGGCGAAACGGAAATCCATCTGCATCACGGCGTTGAAAAACCCGATACGGCTGAAAATCTGCGCAATGTCCTGCTCGAATTTCGTGATTGTCTGGCAGAAAAACACAAACTTTTATCGCGTTTCGACGGGCGAGGTGAGCCGAAATATGCGTTCGTTCACGGCAATCTCGCGCTGGCAAACTCGTGCGGCGGCAGATTTTGCGGCGTTGACGAGGAAATGCAGATTCTCGCGGATACGGGCTGCTACGCCGATATGACGCTCGCGAGCGCGCCTGACGAATCGCAGGTCGCGATGATCAACAAAATCTACGAATGCGGACATCCTTTGACGGAAAAAATCCCGCACCGCGGCGGAAGATCGCTCGAAGAAGGCAGAAATTTTTCGCAAATGCCGGTGATTTTTACCGGACCGCTCGTTTTTAACTGGACGCGAACGATCAAGGGGTTGCCCGTTCCGCGGCTTGAAGACGGCGCACTGGTTCATAATCAACCGATGGATCTGGCGCGGTTTAATCGCTGGAAAAACGCGAATATCACCGTTAAAGGTCGCACGGATTGGGTTTTCGTCAAACTTTACTGTCACGGATTTTTCGACCACGACCAACAGGCGTGCATTGGCGACGACGCGCGCGAATTTTTTAGTAAAATCATCGAAAACGGCGAAAAATCGGGCGATTATAGAGTTTATTTTGCTTCGGCGCGTGAGGCGGCAAATATGGTTTTCGCGGCAGTTGATGGGCAAACGGGAACGCCCGATAAATTTCGGGATTACCGTTTAAAAACAATTATGGAAGAAAAAAACTAAAATTCCGCGCGTTTTAGAAGTTTCTATGTGAAACCCGTTAAATTTAGAGCTTTCAAAAGTTAACGCGAAAGCTGCAGATAAAGATGAATCCGTTGGATAAACTCAAAAAGCTGAAAGGTCGAAGCTGGACGGAAATTCGCTCACGCGGCGAACAGGCTTTTTCCGCCCGCGCCGAACAGATCGGTTTGGGCGGAAAATTGCCGACCGATGATGAGATGCAGCTGCTTTTGAACAAAGCCGTTTTCGGTAAGGGAACGATCACGGCGGAGATCATCTTTGACCGTTTTTTCGAGATTTCCGCCGAAACTTTTTTCCCTTCGTTCAGGAACACCGAAGAAACAACCGAAGTTTTCCGGCAAAAATTCAAAGGCAAGGCAGTCGCGCATATTCTCGAAAAGAGCGAAAAAATCATCGAAGGCAAATTTGATCTGCTCGGTTATTTAAATCTCGATTTCGGGACCGCGATCGATTGGCATTTCGAGCCAATCGCGCGCAAACATCTGCCGTTAAAGCATTGGAAACAATTTGACGAACTCGACACGGAAGAAACGGGCGACAAAAAAATCGTCTGGGAGCTCAATCGTCACCAACATTTTTTCACGCTCGGCGTCGCTTATCGTTTGACCAAAGAAGAACGCTATGCTGCCGTCTTTGCGCGGCATATCGAAAGTTGGATGGAGCAGAATCCGCCCGGGCTCGGGATCAATTGGATGAGCAGTCTGGAAGTCGCGTTTCGCGCAATGTCGTGGATCTGGGCGTTTCATTTTTTCAAAGGCTCAAACAGTTTGACGCCCGAACTTTTCCAGAAAGCCTTAAAATATCTTTACTTACACGGGCGTCATCTCGAAAAATATCTTTCGACCTATTACAGCCCGAACACGCATCTGACGGGCGAAGCGCTCGGGCTTTACTATCTCGGAACACAGCTCGAAATTTTTGAACGCGCCAAACATTGGCGTGCATTGGGCGAAGAGATTCTCTTTGCCGAACTTGACCGCCAGATTCAAACGGACGGCGTTTATTTTGAGCAATCAACCTGGTACCAGCGCTACACGGCTGATTTTTACACGCATTTTCTAATCTTAAAGGCTTTTGACACCGACGACACGGACAAAAATTTACAGGAAAAGCTTGAAACAAAACTTCAGCTTCTCCACGATTTTTTGCTTTATATCACGCGCCCCGACGGCACAACGCCGATCATCGGCGACGACGACGGCGGGCGGAGTTTGCCTTTAAGCTCGGCTGAACCTTCGGACTTTCGCGGCTCGCTTTCAACTGCCGCGATCGTTTTCGGGCGCGGCGATTACAAATTTGCCGCGGGCGAATTCAGGGAAGAAACGCTCTGGCTGTTGGGCGGCGAAGGCGTGAAAAGTTTTGATGCCCTGCGTTCTTATGAACCGCGCCAGACTTCCAAATTTTTCGCCGACGGCGGTTATTTTGCGATGCGCGACGGTTGGTCGGAAACCGACAATTATCTGCTCGTTGACGGCGGCGAGCTCGGTGCGCTCAACGGCGGGCACGGGCATGCCGACGCGCTTGCGGTCGAAATGGCGATCGGCGGAAAAACGCTGCTCGTCGATTCGGGAACTTATACTTATCACGAATCCGCTGAGCTGCGCGATTTTTTCCGCACGACCGTCGCGCACAATACGCTGATGATCGACGAAAAATCGCAAAGCGAGCCGGGCGGAAAATTTTCGTGGAAAACGCGGGCAAAAGTTAATGTTCAATCAAGAATTTCCGAAGACCGTTTCGATTTTTTTGAAGGCTCGCACAATGGTTACGAACGCCTTGAATCTCCGGCAACGCATCAGCGAAGCATTCTTTTTCTGAAAAACGATTACTGGATTATGCGCGATTTTGTCGAAACGAAGGGGACGCACGATTACGCGCTGAATTTTCACTTTAACAAAAAGACGAATCCGGCGATCGAAACCGCGGAAAGCGGCATTCTTTGCGTCGGCGAAAATCCGTCGAGCGAAAACGGGTGGCGAATGTTCACGTTCGGCGACAACGGCAGCTGGCAGCGAAAAGAAAGCTGGATTTCCGACAGTTACGGCAAAAAAACAAATGCGCCTTTTCTCAGATTCGTTTCAAAAGGCACGGGCGCACAGGAATTTTTCACGTTTATACTGCCGTCGGACGCGGCGCAGGCGAAACCCGAAATTTTTGAAACGCAGGTTTCGGGCGGACGCGCTTTTGTCATCAATTATCGCGGCTACTGGGATTTATTCGTTTTTGCCGATTCCGCCGAGCAGATCGTCCGCACCGAAATTTTCAACACGAATTTTCGTTTTCTGTGGGCGCGTCTGAGCGTGGGCGAGCAAATTCCCGAAGAATTCGTGATGGTCGGCGGCACGAATTTCACGCTCGGAAGCCGCGAGATCATCAACTATCCGAACGAACTGAAATTTGCCGTGGCGCGTCGGCTCGGCAATCGTCTCAATGTCCGCACGAGCGAAAATATTTTCAGCGTTTCGCTGCCGCAAAAACAATCTTCAACCTACATTCTCAAAAATAGTTTAGAATCTTAAAATAAAGTCTCAAGTCCCAAGCCTCAAGTCCCAAGTTATTGTCTTGAGACTTAAAACTTGAGACCTGGGACTTGGAACTCAATGAAAAACGTTCTTCAATTTATCGGCAGTTTTCATCAGGGCGGCTCGGAACGGCAAGCCGTGCAGCTCGCGCGGCTTTTGCGCGAAGACGGGAAATTTAATGTACAGCTCGCGACGCTCGAAAACGCCGGAGTTTTGCGTGAAGAAGTTGAAAAGATGGGTTTTACGGAAATTCCCGAATTCAAGCTGACCTCGTTTTACAACTACAATTTCGTCAAACAACTGCTGAAATGCGCGAATCTGATCCGCGAAAAAAAGATCGAAATTATCCACACGCACGATTTTTACACGAACATTTTCGGAATGTTTGCGTCGCAGATCTTCAGAGTTTCGCTCGCCGTCGCCTCAAAACGCGAAACCGGCGGAATGCGCACGAAAATGCAGAAACGCATCGAACGCCTCGCGTTCAAGCAAGCCAACGCGATCGTCGCTAATTCCGAAGCCGTCAAAAAATATCTGATCTCGGAAGGCATTCCCGCCGAAAAGATCAAAGTTATTTACAACGGTTTGGATCTGGAAAGATTAACGCCGAAAATGACCGACCGAAAAACCATTTGCGCGGAACTCGGTTTGCCAGGCGAAGAAAATATAAAATTTATCACGCTCGTTGCGAACCTGCGCCACAAGGTCAAAAATCAGCCGATGTTTCTACGCGTCGCCCAAAAGGTTTTGGAAAAATTCCCGAACGCGCATTTCATTCTCGCGGGCGAAGGCGAACTTCGGGAAAATTTGGAAAAGCTCGTAAAGGAATTGCGCATTGCGGAAAACACGCATTTTATCGGTCTTTGCAGGCAAATTCCCGAGCTTCTTTCCATCAGTTTCGCGGGCGTTTTGACGAGCTTTAACGAAGGTTTTTCAAATTCGATTCTGGAATATATGGCGGCAGGACTTCCGGTTGTTGCGACCAATGTCGGCGGCGCGGGCGAAGCGGTCATCGAAAACGAAACGGGTTTTCTGATCGAATCCGACGACTCGGAAGCGATGGCAAATCGTCTGATCGAGCTTTTAGAAAACGAAGAGAGAGCGCGGAAATTCGGCGAAAAAGGTAGAAAAGTTGTCGAAGAAAAATTCTCTGTTGCCGCGCAGCTTGAAAATACTCTGAAACTTTACGGAAAAGCCTGAAGTTTGCGACTTTATTTTGAATTCGAGTGGTGAAAGATAAAACCTCAAAAAAAGTAAAAGTTCTGATTGTCGCGACCTCGATGCGCGTCATCGGCGGGCAATCGATTCAGGCAAAACGTCTGCTTGATGCTTTTGCAAACGATGCGGAAATCGAGATGAGCTTTTTGCCGAACAATCCCGAAACCGCGTTTCAAAACATCAAATATTTGCGGACGATTTTCGCGTCGCTCAAATTTTGGTGGTCGCTTTTGCGGGAAGTTTACCGGTCGGACGTCGTGCAGGTTTTTTCGTCCGCAACGACCGGATACATCATCGCGACCTTGCCGCCGCTTGTTGTTTCAAAGATTTACGGTAAAAGAATAGTCCTGAATTATCACAGCGGCGAGCTTGCGCATCACATCGAAACCTGGAAACGCACGGCTCTGCCGACGATGCGGAAATTCGACTGCATTGCGGTTCCGTCGCAGTTTTTGGTCGATGTTTTTGCCAAATATGATTTGAAGGCAAAGGCGATTTTCAATTTCGTCGACAGCGCGAATTTCAAGTTCCGCGAACGAGAAAATTTTCGCCCGATTTTTCTTTCAAACCGCAATTTCGAGGCGCATTACAACGTTTCGGATATTTTACGCGCCTTTCAAATCATTCAAAAACGCTTCGCCGAAGCGAAACTTTTCGTTGCCGGATTCGGGACGGAAGAAATGAAATTGAAGAAACTCGCTGAAGATTTAAAACTCAAACACGTTGAGTTCGTCGGCAAAGTGTCGAATGAAGAAATGGCGGGACTTTATGAAAAAACGGATATTTATTTAAATTCTTCGCTCGTTGATAATATGCCTCTTTCATTTATCGAAGCATTTTCGTCCGGCGTGCCGATCGTTTCTTACGCGACAGGCGGAATTCCGTATCTGGTCGCGAGCGGTGAAACGGGTTTGCTCGTTGCGCCGAAAGATTTTGAAAGTTTAGCGCAAAAAGCGATTTTTTTGCTTGAAAATCAGGAATTTACGAAAAAAATTGTCGCCAAAGCCCGTGCGGAAGTTGTAAAATACAGTTGGGAAAATGTTCGGGAAGACTGGCTCGAACTTTACACCCGGCTCGCCGAATAATCTTTCGCCTCAAATTCAGCAAATATGTGTGGAATCAACGGAATAGCTTTTTCCCGAAAATCAAAACGACGGATCGACCGCCGCGCGCTCGAAGCGATGCGCGACGTGCAGTTTCATCGCGGACCGGACGACGGCGGAACATTTATCGAAGAAAATGTCGGTCTCGGTCATCGTCGTTTGTCGATCGTTGACGTTTCGCACGGCGCCCAGCCGATGTTTAACGAAGACGGATCCTGCGTCATCATCTACAACGGCGAAATCTATAATCACGCCGATTACCGCGAGGAATTAGAAGCCAAAGGACACGTTTATCAAACGCATTGCGATACCGAAACGATTCTGCATCTTTACGAGGAATACGGCGCAAAATGCGTTGAGAAATTGCGCGGAATGTTTGCCTTTGCGATCTGGAACCGCCGCGAAAAAACACTTTTCATCGCCCGCGACCGTCTGGGCGTGAAACCGCTCTACTACGTTCACGATTCGGACGGAAATTTGTTTTTCGGTTCTGAAATCAAGACGCTTTTGGAAGTAAATGCGATCAAACCCGAACTCAATTACAACGCTTTGCCCGACCAACTGGCGAACCACGGAACTTCTTTTGACGAAACGCTTTTTAAAAATGTGAAGCGGCTTTTGCCCGGACATTCTTTACTTTGGCAGGACGGAAATTTGCGAATCGAAGAATTCTGGGACGTGAAATTCGAGCCGAAACACGAAGAGAAATCGGACGCCGAATTTATCCGGGAGTGGCGCGAAATGTTCAAACATTCCGTCAAACTTCGGCTGATGGCGGATGTTCCGCTCGGAATGTTTCTCTCGGGCGGCATTGATTCCTCGGCGATTTGCGCGATGATGTCCGAGATGGTTGACGAGCCGATCAAGACTTTTTCGGTCGGTTTCAAAGAGCGCGAGGCGAACGAATTCGAGTATGCGCGAATCGTCGCCAACGCCTACGGCACGGAGCATCACGAAATTACGATCACGCCCGAACAGTTTTTTGCCGAACTCCCGAATCTGGTCTGGCACGAGGACGAACCGCTCGGTTTTATCGCGTCCGTGCCGCTTTATTTTGTCTCGAAACTGGCGCAAAAGCACGTTAAAGTCGTGCTCACGGGCGAAGGCTCGGACGAAATTCTCGCCGGCTACGGTCGTTATGCAAAAGCCGTTTCGCTCCTGAACTACGGCGAAAAATACGAATCTTTGACACCGAATTTCGTTCGCGAGATCGTCAGATCCGGCGCGTCGCGCTTTGGCGGTAAATTGAATCGCACGTTTTTAACGCGAACAGCAGATATCGAAAATTTGTTTCTCGATAATTTCGCCGTTTTTTCAAAAGCGATGCAGAAAAATCTTTTATCTAACGAGACAAAAGCGCGGATCGAGGAGCAAAATCCGTATTTTTATCAGAACAAATGGCTCGAAAAAACCGACGCGCGAGATGTTTTGGATAAACTGCTTTACGTTGATACGAAAACTTACCTGCACGAGCTTTTGATGAAGCAGGATCAAATGTCGATGGCGGCTTCGATCGAATCGCGCGTGCCGTTTCTCGACCATAAACTTGTCGAATTCACCGCGCAAATGCCGACAAATATGAAGCTTCGCGGGCGCGAGACGAAGTTCCTCCTGCGCGAGGCGATGAAGGGAATTTTGCCCGCCGAGATTCTCGAAAGATCGAAGATGGGCTTTCCCGTCCCGCTCGGAAACTGGTTCCGCGGCGAATTTCGCCACGTTGTCGACGATTACGTTTTGAGCGAACGCGCTGCGGCGCGCGGGATTTTCGACGCGGATTTTACGCGTGAAATCGCCCGGCGTCACAATGCGGGCGAAAACATGGACGAAAGATTGTGGTTTCTCGTCAATTTCGAGATCTGGCAGCGCCGCTTTTTTGACGGCGAAACGGCTGAAAAAAGAGAAGTCGAGTTTGAAGAAGCGGTTCTGGTTTAAGAAAAATTATGTTGA
>DATLOR010000003.1:0-3433 GCA_035536135.1 Pyrinomonadaceae bacterium
GCGAGATCAATTTCGTGCCGCCGGTTAAGGTTGATGTGCCGATCTTTAAGACGAGTTTCTTTTTCATTGTTTTTTCACCGCCGAGACGCAAAGACGCAGAGTTTTTAAATTCAGGTTTGTTTTTTTATGAAAAATTTATAATTATCTCCGCGTCTTTGCATCTCGGCGGTTTAAATTACTTCCTGATTTGCCCGTCGCCGAAGACGAACCATTTATTGGTCAGCAGGTGTTCCGCTCCCAAAGGTCCGCGAAAATGTAATTTCTGCGTCGAGATGGCGATTTCCGCGCCTAAACCGAATTCGCCGCCGTCGGTAAATCTTACGGAAGCGTTGTGATAAACCGCCGCGCAGTCAACTTCCTCCATAAATTGCGCGGCGCGTTCCGCGTTTTGCGTGATGATCACCGCCGAATGTCCGCCCGAATATTTGTTGATCTTTTCGACGGCTTCGGCAATGTCTGCGACAACCGCGACGACCATTTTTGCCGACAAAAATTCCTCGAACCACGTTTCTTCATCGCCGAAAAGGCGGACGGAAGGATTAACGTAATGCACGCAAGCATCGCCGAAGACCTCGATGCTTGCGTTGTGCAATGCTTCAACGACGCGATTAATTTTTTCTTCCAAATCAGGCAGTTTTTCGTCGATCAAAACCTTGTCGAGCGCGTTGCAGACGCTCAGACGCGATTTGCCGTTAACGATTATTTCGAGCGCGGTTTCAAAATCGGCTTCCGCGTCCACAAAGGCGAAATTATTGCCGCGCCCGCTGACGATCACGGGAACTTTCGCGTTTTTCAAAACAAAATCGATCAGCGTTTCGCCGCCGCGCGGAATGACGAGATCGAATTTTTCCGCTTCGCCGCAGATAAGTTTTTGCGTTTCTTCACGCGAGATGTCGAGATATTTGACGGTGGTCTGATCCGCGCCGTTTTCGGCAAGGGCTCTTTGCCATAGATCAGCCAGGCAAAGATTCGTATTCCGCGCTTCTTTGCCGCCTTTTAACAAGATTTTATTTCCGGCTTTGAGCGCGATGATCGCGGCTTCGATCGAAACATCCGGACGCGCTTCGTAAATGATCAAGATCGTTCCGAACGCCGCGGCGCGGTTCTCGATCTTTAATCCGTCCGGGCGAATGTGCGAGGAAATAACCTTGCCGACCGGATCGTTTGCCTCGATCACGCTTTCGACGGACGCGCACATCTTTTCGACCTTCGATTCATCGACCTTCAGACGGTCGTAAATTACTGCATCGTCTTTCGGACAAGTTTCGAGGTCGAGCCTGTTGGCTTCGATGATCTTTTGTTTATTTTCGCCGAGCAATCTTGCCAGCGATTTCAGCACATTGTTTTTTAATTGCGTGTTCATCCGTGTTTGCAAGTTTAATATCTTAACAGAACACGGATTTCCGGCAACAAATCGAGAGCTGAAAATTAAAAGGGAAACACATAAATTGACGCGTTTCCCTTTTCTTGACATTAAAATTGCCGAAAAATTTATTTGAAAACAAACCCGATACCGAAGCGGACATTGTCCTGCCGGCTGCCCGTGCCGAAAATCGGGTTGTAATCAACCTGGATCGCGCGGAAATCGATTTTATCGTTGATCTTTATATCCAGACCGCCGCCCACAGCAAGCGCAAAATTCGTATTGGTAAAAGTTCCGCCGTTGGCATTAAGGATAAATGTCGGGCAGGTTCCCGCCGTGCAAATTAAAGGACTGTTTTTAAAGCGTCTGACGGCAACCCCGGCAAGCGCGTGCGCAAATGGTTTAAAGCGTGCCTTTGAAGCGTTGTTTTTAACCTGCACGCCGCCTAAAAAATTGTAAACTGCAGTGCTGTATTTGCCGGAATAAGAATAATTGCCGTTGGTCGGGTCGGAAACGCTGAAATTAAAACTGTCCCGGCGATAGCCAGCCGAAACATCCGCCTTTATTCCGAAGTAGCGGTGAACATTGCGCACATACGCGCCCTCGAAACCATTGAGCGTTTGGAAATTTCCGGCATCAACCTGCTGATTGGAATAGCCGACGTAGTATTCGTTTTTCTTGTATTCGTCCGTGTTGGTTTGAGCGAAAGCCGCGACGCTCAAAACGAACGTCAGGCATAAGATATTTATAAATTTATACATTTTTTAATACTCCTTGAGAATGATTTTCTCTGAATTTAGACACAAAAAGAGCCCCGCAGATAATAGAAAACTGCTTTATCTGACAAGGCTTTACACGCCGATCAGGCGTTCGCCAAAATAGATGCGGCGAGTTTTAAAATTAGTTGCTTTGCGCCCCGGAATTATTTTCGGCGATTGAGAATCTGAAATGGAACAATCCGTAAAATTGCGGTAATCTCAATCTAATTTTAGTCAAAATAAATCGTTATGAAAATTATTCTTTCGCTTTTTATCGGCTTTGTTTTGTTTACATTTGCCGGAAGCAGTGTTTTCGCGCAGCACCGCAATCTGACGATCGTTCTTTTGCGTCACGCCGAAAAAGACGCTTCGCCGACCGCCGACAAAACCAATCCCGAACTTTCATCGGACGGCAAACTGCGGGCGCAGAGGTTGGTCAAGATCATCAACAAATACAAACCCGACGCGATCTATTCGTCGGATTTTATCCGCACCCGCACGACCGCTGAGCCGCTCGCGGAAAAAAGAAAACTTACGGTTCAAATTTACAATCACCGCAACTTAAAAGAACTTGCCGATCTGATATTGAGCGGAAAAATAAAAAGGCTCGTCGTGGTCGGGCATAACACGACGACGCCCGCGCTCGTCAATCTGCTGATCGGGCAGGAAAAATATAAGGCTCTCGCGGAAAGCGAATACGACAAAATATTCGTCGTCAAGATCAAAAAGAAAAAAAATAAACCAAACAAAATCAAGGAAAAAGTCATCACATATTAAAAGTTTGGCGCTATTTTCAAAATTATTTCTATGAAGTTTATTGTTCCTCTTTTGATCGGTTTGTTCTTGTTTGCTTTGACGGATGATGTTTTCGCGCAGAAAAAAACGATTACCGTCGTTATTTTCCGCCACGCCGATAAAGAATTGGCGGTCGAAGGCGATGATTCCGAGCCGGACATCTCGGTCGAAGGACAAAAACGCGCCGTTAGGTTGGTAAAAGTATTGGAAAAATACAAACCGGCGCGGCTTTTTTCGACCAATTACCCGCGCACGATTCAAACCGTGACGCCGCTTTCGCGGATCAAAAATCTGCCGCCGGAATTTTACGAGCCCGGCAATCTCAGCGCGCTCGTCGAAAAGATTTTATCATCCGAAAAACAAAGAAGTATCGCGGTCGTCGGGCATAATTCGACCACGTTTCAGCTTGCCAATCTGCTTTTAAAAGACAGCAAATACACGATGCCCGAAGATTCCGATTACGGCAAGATCTGGATCATCCGCATCAAAAACGGCAAGGTTAAGGATATGGTGATTA
>DATLOR010000004.1:0-4166 GCA_035536135.1 Pyrinomonadaceae bacterium
CGACGGTCATCGTGCCGTTTTGATTGAAACTAACGAGATTTTGGGCGAAGCCAGCCGTCGCCAGCAGCAACCCGACGATCAAACAGAAAAATACTTTACGCATAAAAAGAAACTCCTTGATTCGAATATTATTTGTAAAAGTACGGGGCAAATACACTATAACATTTGAATCAAGGAGTCTTACAAGTTAAATTTTGCGTAACTTACTGCGCTTGAAGCCGTCTGAAAATTTTCCTTTCGGGGCAAAGCTGAAATTTATTTCTTTTTAATTTCAAAAGTCCGCGCGATCGAATCGGTTTGGTTGCGAATGGTCATCAGCTTTTCCTTCTGAGCCGTAAAGCGCAGAACGTAAACGGTGGTCGGATTGGCTTTGAGAAAATAAAATCGCCCGCTCATATTTCTGCCCGAACGGATAAATTCAAAATTAAAAGCCGTCCCTTTCAGGTTTCCCGCAAAGTTTTCTTCCTTACCCGCGACATAGCCTTGCAGAAATTTCAATTTTTCTTCTTCGCCCGCGATGATGTCCGACATCAGATCGTCAGCCTTGACGCTCAGTTTGCGGACTTCGAGATAACCGGCGGAACGGTCGCCGTAAACGTATTCGACGTTCGGGCTTGTCGTCGAAGGTTTGGCGGTCATTTTCCAGGTCGCGTTCGGCAGATCAAAAGTATATTCGACATTCGCATCGCTGAAGGTTTCGGTCTGGGCAAACGCGCTAAAGACCAGAAACAAACCGGTAACGACGGAAAACAGAAACGAAAACTTATTTAACTTCATCATTTTTATTTCCTTCGGGTAAAATTTCCCCGTTATTATAACTAATTTTGAGGTAAACTTCGACATTTTAGATGCGGTTTCGTCCGCCCTCAGTTGTCTTTTGGGCTTTATTATCAAAATTCGGCTCAAGACTAATCACAACGGACGAATGACGGCGGGCGAAATTTTAAATGACGAATATTTTTTCGCCCTTTTCAAAATCCTCTGCGTCTAACAAAATAGAACATTTTCGCGCTGGGCGAAGCAATCATAAATTTTTAGAGGTTTTACCAAAAATGAAAAGAAATTACTCTGTGATTCATAAAATTACCGCATTTTTAATGGTTTTGGCGATGTGCGCGCCGGTTTTCGCATTTGGCGGCAAATCCTTGACCGACAAAAAAGGAAAGGCACTGACCGAAGACCAAAAAATTCTTCACGTTCTCAACCGTTTGGGATTCGGCGCGCGTCCGGGCGATGTCGAGCGCGTGAAAGCCATGGGTTTGGACAAATATATCGAGCAGCAGCTCAATCCGAATTCGATCAGCGATTCGGTCGCCGAGATGAAGGTCAAAAATCTGGAAGTTTTTAATATGACGACCGCCGAAGTTTTCGCCAAATACCCGAATCCGGGCGCGCTGCTTCGCCAGCTCGAAGGCGGCAAAAACAATCAGGCAGCAAACAACGCCAACAATAATCAGAACAATCAGAATGCCGACCAGCAAATGACGGACAAAGACCGTCAGGAACGGCAGGCAAAACTGCGCGAGTATTATAAAGAATACGATTTGCGCCCCGCCGCGCAGCTCTTACCGCAGATTACTTCGAACCGCGTTCTGCGCGCCGTTTATTCGGAAAAACAACTGCAGGAAGTAATGGTTGATTTCTGGCAGAATCATTTCAACGTCTATGCCGGAAAAGCCGCCGTGCGCTGGTATATTCCGTCTTATGAACGCGACGTGCTTCGCAAAAACGCGCTCGGAAACTTTAAGGATTTGGTCGTCGGTACCGCGCAGCATCCGGCGATGCTTTTCTATCTCGATAATTTTGAAAGTATGTCGCCGAACGCGCAGAACAATAACAATCGCGGCAACGGATTACTGCAAAGAATGATGCAGAACGGTCAATTAACGCCGCAGCAGCGCGAACGAATCAAACAGCAGCGCGGTTTGACCGACGAACAGCTCGACCAGCGTTTGAAGCAGATGCAGAATCAGAAAAAACAAAAACGCGGCATCAACGAAAATTATGCGCGTGAATTGATGGAGCTTCACACACTCGGCGTTGACGGCGGTTACACGCAAGCCGATATTATCGAAGTTGCGAAAGCCTTTACGGGCTGGACGATCGCCGACCCGCGCGGCTACCGCAAAGCTGCCGCCAATGAGATCAAAGGCGCGGAAAATAAACAGTTGAACCGTCTGCAGAGACTCCCCGGAGTTCCCGACGACATCGAATCGGGCGAATTTTACTTCAATAAAAACTGGCACGAAGACGGCACGAAAACCGTTCTCGGACAAAAAATCAATGAAGGCGGAATGAAGGACGGTCTGAAGGTGATCGACATTCTCGTCAGCCAACCCGCGACCGCGAAGTTTATCGCCCGCAAGCTCGCCGTCAAATTCGTCAGCGACAATCCGAGCGAACAGCTCGTCGCGCGTGTCGCCAAAGCCTTTCAGGATTCAAAGGGCGACATCAAAACGACCTTGAAAGCGATCTTTACCGACAAGGAATTTTACGCGCCGGAAAATTACCGTGCGAAGATCAAAACGCCTTTCGAGCTTGCCGTCAGCGCAATTCGAACGATCGGCGCGGACACGAATTCGGGCGGCGCAATTCTCGCAATGCTCAACAAGTTGGGCGAAGTTCCTTATGGTTACCAAGCGCCGACCGGTTATCCCGACACGGCGGAAGATTGGGTCAATGCGGGCGCACTGCTCGAAAGACTGAACTTTGCCGTCGCGCTCGCATCGAATCAAATTCCGGGAACCAAAGCGGATTTGAAAATGTTCGAAGCAGGCAGTAAATCGGCGATTTTGGATAAAACGATCGCGGTCATTCTCGACAATGATATTTCGCCGGGGACAAAAGCGACGCTTTTGAAACAGATCGAACTCCCTTTGCCCGATGTGAAATCGCCCGACGAGGTTGAAGATAATCTGGAAGTAACGAATATGCGTCAGGGTCAGGGCAACCGAATGAACCGGCAGGCGCGTCTGCTTGCGCCGAGCGGCAACGCGGAAGTCTTTAAGGTTGTCAGCCTGGTTCTCGGAACGCCCGAATTTCAGCGTCAATAATAACAATCGCGAAATAATGCAAATATCGGAATAGCTGATAGCGAATAACTGATAACTAGTAGTTTTACAGCACAGACAATTATCAGCTATTCGCTATCAGCTATTCCGAAGAAACTATTTTCATAAGTTTCGTGTTTTTTCGCGACTAAAAAATGTATGAAAAACTTAGTCTTTCTTTTAATTTTAGTGCTTAATTTCGGCTGCGCAGTCAAAGCCCAAAATTCAAAGACTTTAACCGAGCAGGAACGCTATAAGCTCGCGGCTCAGTATTCGGCGGAAAATCGCGGCGTTTCCGTGCTGGTAATGAAAGGCGACAAAGTTGTTTTTGAAGATTACGAAAACGGGCACACTGCCGAAATGCCCTGGTTTCTCGCGAGCGGCACGAAATCTTTTTCGGGCGTGATGCTTGCGGCGGCGATCGAAGACAAATTGGTTAAAAGGTTCGACGAAAAAGTTTCCGAAACGATCACCGAATGGAAAAGCGATAAGCAAAAATCTCTCATTACGCTCCGCCAATTGCTTTCGCTGACGAGCGGAATTGCCGCGGGACAGATCGGGCGCGTGCCGGATTATGCGGACGCGATAAATTCTCCGGTCAGTTACGATGCCGGAACGCGCTTTGAATACGGTCCCGCGCCGTTTCAGATCTTCGGCGAAGTGATGCGCCGCAAGCTCGCGCCGAAAAAAGAGACGGTGATGGATTATCTGAAACGCCGGATTTTAACGCCGATCGGTTTGAAAGTCGCATTCTGGCGGATGTCCGGCGGCAATCCGCTGCTTCCGCAGGGCGCAAATCTGACGGCGCGCGAATGGGTCAAATTCGGACTTTTCCTCAAAAACGGCGGCAAATGGAACGGCAAACAAATTATTGCGAAAAAACTGCTCGATGAACTCGTCGTCGGCTCGAAAGCAAATCCGGCTTACGGTATTACGTTCTGGCTCAATCAAGAAGGCAAATCTCCGAGAGGAACACCGACCGAAATGCGCATCGAAACCGTCGGGGGCGATGCGGTCAAAGATTTATACATGGCGGCAGGCGCAGGAAATCAACGGCTTTACATTATTCCGTCGAAAGATCTGGTCATCGTCCGTCAGGGAAATTTCGGCAAATAC
>DATLOR010000005.1:0-4404 GCA_035536135.1 Pyrinomonadaceae bacterium
CCGCACCGAATTGTCTGACAATAATCGCTTTCATAAAATTCTTTTAATTGATTTGAATTGATTGTAAAATGTTAGCATAAACGGGAGACGATTATGGCAATTCCAAAAAAACTTTCCTACATCACCGCCGCCGAATATCTCGAACGCGAACGCGGCGCGGAAATAAAACACGAATATATTGACGGCGAAATCTATGCAATGGCTGGCGCAACGGTTCGGCATTACCGTTTAGTAAAACAATTTGGCAATCGTCTGGAACAACATCTGGAAAATACGGATTGCGAAGTTTTCATCGTTGATATGAAAGCCAGAGCCAATGAATATATTTACTACTATCCCGATGTCGCCGTCACCTGCGAAGAACTGACTGATGAACAAGATTTTATCAGTCAGCCGAAACTAATAATCGAAGTTCTTTCGCCCTCAACTGCTCTAAAAGATAGACGCGAAAAACTTATTGCCTACAAAATGATTGAATCTTTACAGGAATATGCAATCGTTTGGCAGGACGAAATGCGTGTCGAAATTCACCGCCGTCAGAACGAAGGTTGGATGACATTCTTTCACACACAACCCGAGGATGAAGTCGAATTTGCTTCGATCAGCTTTCAAACAACCGTCGCCGACATCTATCGCAACATTAAATTTGAACAATAGAAAAGGGACGAAGAATGAAAATTCATCCCTCATCCCTCGATATTCATCAGTTAAACTAAACGTATTTTTCGAGCATTTCCGCCAGTTTTTCGCGGCTGATATTGCCGCCGACATAGCGTTCCTGTTCTTCGCCGTTTTTGAAAACGATGAGCGTCGGAATACCGCGAATGCCGTAGCGCTGCGGAACATTGATGTTTTCGTCAACGTCCATTTTGTAAACCGTTGCTTTGTCTTTCAAGTCTTCGGCGACGGCTTCGACCGTCGGCGCGATGACGCGGCACGGTCCGCACCATTCTGCCCAGAAATCGACCAGAACGGGTTTGTCCGAACCTAAAACGTCCGTTTGAAAACTTGTATCACTAACTGCTTTTGTAAAATCTCCCATATTATTTTTTCTCCAAAGGTATTATTTCAAATTCCGATTTCCGCGTGCCGCGCAGGATGACAACTTTCTGCCGCTGCCCGACCGCTTCCTCGGTTAAGATCTTGTGTAACTCGTCGATGCCCGAAACCGTTTTCTCGCCGTATTCGATAATAATATCGCCTTCGCGCAATCCCGCGATTGCCGCCGGACTTTTCTCGTCCATCGAAATTATAAGAATACCATTTTCAGCCGCAAGATTATAGTACCTGACAACCTGGCGCGGTACGGAAACGTTCTGTCCGGCGATGCCGATATAGCCGCGCCGGATCTTTCCTTCCCGAAGGAGTTTCAAGGTCACGAACTTTGCCGTATCGACCGCGATCGCAAAACAGATGCCCTGCGCCGCCGCGATCGTCGCCGTGTTGACGCCGATCACTTCACCGCGCGAATTGACGAGCGGTCCGCCCGAATTGCCCGGATTAAGCGCGGCATCGGTCTGGATCACGTCGTCGATCAAACGTCCCGAATAAGCCCGCAAACTTCGCCCCAAAGCCGAGATCACGCCCGCCGTCACCGTGTATTGAAATCCGAACGGATTGCCGATCGCGATCGCCATTTGCCCGACTTTCAGATTATGCGACGTGCCGAATTTTAATGACGGTAAATTAACGCTTGAACTGACGCGAATCAGCGCCAGATCCGTATCGGGATCGTCGCCGACCAGATCCGCCGTAAAAACATTTCCGTCCTGCATTTGCACGGTCATCCGCTCGGCGTTGTGAACGACGTGACTGTTCGTAATAATGTAGCCGTCGGGCGTAAACACAAATCCCGAACCGCTCCCGCCCTGCGCGCTGCGACCGTTCCGGCGTGCCTGTTGGACGTCGATTTTGACGACCGACGGGCTCGCGATTTCCGATGCGCTGACGACCGTATTTGAATAAACGTCCAAAACTTCCGCATCGGACAAAATATTTTCCGCGACGGCGGTCGATGCGCTATTTAAATCATTTCCAAGTAAAAATTCTACTTCCCTCATGTTCTTTATTTAGCTGTCAGCGATCAGCCGTCAGCGGTCAGATTTTAACTTACCTGTCGCAAGTTATTACTGATTGCTGATGGCTGAGGACTGATTGCTTACTTAATTATCAATTCAATTTCCGTGCCCGCCAGCGCTTTGCTGACCGGACAATTCGCTTTCGCACTGTGCGCGAATGTTTCAAATTCGTCTTTCGACAAATCCGGCACATCGCCTTCGAGTTCAAGCGTGATCTTTGTGATGCCAAAACCCTCGCCAACTTTGTCCAGACGAACTTTTGCCGTCGTGTGCAGACGGGTCGGATTGTGTCCCGCTTTCGTCAAAGCCGCGTCGAGCGCCATCGTAAAACATCCGGCGTGCGCCGCACCGATCAACTCTTCGGGATTCGTTGCCGCCGTGCCTTCCTCGTTAAAACGCGAGGCAAACGAATACGGTCCTTCGAACGCACCGCTTCCGACCTTTAGATTCCCGCTTCCTTCCGTTAAATTCCCTTTCCATTCCGCTTCTGCTGTTCTTACCGGCATATTTTTTTCTCCTGTTTTTTATATTAAAAATTAAAAATCATTTTCAAGCACGATGCGATACCGCGCTTTTCCGCTTTCCAATCGCTCAAACGCTTCGTTGATTTGCGACATTTTGTAGTTTTCCGTGACCGTTTCAATTGCGTGCCGGTCACAAAATTCGACCATTTTCCGCACGACCGCCGGACTTCCCGTTGCTGTTCCGGTGACGCTTTTTTGTCCCGAAATCAACTGAAACGAAACGACCGGAACGGGTTCGAGCGTCGCGCCGACGAGATGCAGTTTGCCTTTCGGCGCGAGCGCTTTCAGATAACCCTGCCAATCGAGCGAAACATTCACCGTCGATAAGATCATATCGAATTTTCCGGCAAGCTTTTCAAGTTCCAACGAATCACGCGAGTTAACCACGTGATCTGCGCCGAGCGCTTTCAATTCATCGGTTTTCGACAGATCCGACGTAAAAGCCGTCACTTCACAGCCCCAACGGTCTGCAAACTGCAGCGCGAGATGTCCGAGTCCGCCGATCCCGATCACGCCGACTTTATCGGTCGGTTTAATGTCGTTCTGAACAAACGGATTAAAAACCGTGATGCCGCCGCAAAACAGCGGTCCGGCTTTCGAAGCGTCCATCGAATCGGGCAATTTCACCGCCCAATCCCAGTTACAGCGCACACGATCGGCAAAACCGCCGTGCCGCGCAACAATTGTGCCTTCGAGCGTCGGGCAGTTGATTTGATAACCCGAAATGCAGTTGTCGCAATGCCCGCAGGTTGCCGAATTCCAACCCAAACCGACCTTATCGCCGATCTGCAAACCTTTCACGCCGTCGCCCGCCGCCACCACTTCGCCGACAATTTCGTGTCCGCCGACAAACGGATATTCGGTAATTCCCCAATCGTTATTGAGCATTGACAGATCCGAATGACAAATTCCGCAATGCGAAACTTTTATTTCGATCTGCTCTCTTCCTAATTCGCCCGCTTCAAACTCAAACGGCTCGAATTTCCCCTTCGGCTCAAACGCCGCGTATCCTTGTATTTTTTCACCCATAATTTTTTACTTTGTAAAGTCGTAAACCAAATCCCCCGTGGTGTAATTTTCATTGCCGAAAATATGCGGATAATGTTTTCCTAATTCTTCTAAATACAACTCATACGGCAAATCCGAAAACGCGCCGTAATCGTGCAGATACTCCATAAAAACATTACCCTGACGATCGTATTCCTGAAAGATCGAGTCAGCGCGACCGTCAAATTCGAGCGGCTCGACCCCGAGATATTTACACAAACCCGCGTTAAAAGCCGGTGTCGTTTTCAGCCAACGTCCTTCCAAAAACATTTCCGCCGCGCCGTGAAAAACGAGATAGTCTTTCTTCAAAGCCTTTTCGAGCTTTCCGGTCGCAATATGATTGCGGACGATATAAAAGCTCAAACGGCTCGGCACGCCGACGGCGCGAGCGCTTGCCGCCAGAAGAACGGCTTTTTCAACGCAGTAACCGTGGTTTCGCGTCAAAAGATCGCTTGCCGTCAAGCCCGTTCGCCGCAGATCCAGAAGATACGGATTATACTGAAAACCGTCGCGCACCGCCCGGTAAAGCGCAACGGCTTTTTCCTTTTCGGTTTTTGCGCCGACCGTGTTCGTTTCGGCAAAATCGCGCACGCTTTTCTGGTCAAAATCCAAAAACTCCGTCGGCTGTAAATATTCATTCATAGTTTTTTAACGGTTAGCGGTGAGTGATGAATGATTTACTTTTAACTCACCACTTATCACTCACCGTTCACCACTATTTTAAGCGTTGACCGATTTCATCATCGCTTCGGGAT
>DATLOR010000006.1:0-19603 GCA_035536135.1 Pyrinomonadaceae bacterium
AACGGATCAAGACGGAAGAAGCTGTCCGCGAAAAAGAAGAAAAGTTCCGCGATCTTTTCGATAACGCGCCGGTCGCCTATCACGAGCTCGATGCGCAAGGACACTTTACGCGGGTCAATCACACCGAGGAATTACTGCTCGGTTATACCGAAATGGAATTGATCGGACGGCATCCGTCGGAAATTATCGTCGAAAAAGCATCGCTCGAGGCGACTGCGGCGAAGCTTGCCGGAACGATGTCGCTTCACCCGGTCGAACGAACTTTTATTCGGAAGGACGGCTCTCTGGTTTCAGTATTGAATGAAGACCGGAGAATCTACGATAAGCAGGGAAATATCACCGGCATTCGTTCAACGCTTCAAAACATCACCGAACGCAAACGCGAAGAAATGGAGCGGCAAGCTATCGCCGAAGTAGTTCAGGGTGCGATAACGACATCCAGCCTCGATGAATTATTCGAGATAGCATATCGAGCCGTCAATCGAATTATCTCCGCCGAGAATTGCTATATAGCGCTTCACGACCCGGCGACGGGTTTAATGCGTTATGAATTCTGGAAAGATAAAGTTCGCTCGATTCCAGCCCCGCTGCCAATGGGGAAAAACTTCGGCAGCTACGTTCTGAAAACAGGGCAGCCTCTGTTGCTTACCGAGGAAATAAAACAGCAAATGTACCATAACGGGGTGGTCGAGAATTCTAATTACTCGCCTTCGTGGATGGGTATTCCGCTGCGGCTTTCGACAACGGCAATCGGCATATTGGTCGTACAGGATTATGAGAAACATAATGTGTACAGCGCGCGCGACCTTGAGATGCTCGGCGCAATTGGTGACCAGCTTGCACTTGCGATAGAACGCAAACGCGCGGAAGAAGCGATCCGCCAATCCGAGGAGAAATACCGGAACATTTTAGAAACTATCGAGGAAGGCTATTTTGAAACCGATGTGCACGGGAAATTCACTTTCTTTAATGATGCTTTAGCCGGTTTGCTCGGCTTTAACCGCGATGAATTGATCGGTTTAACCTGTCAACATTTTGTCGATGATGAGAATGCGAAAAAAATCCATCAGATTTTCAAAGACATTTACGCAACCGGGCAATCCGATATCATTCCGAACTGGGAAGTTATTCGGAAGGACGGCGAGCGCCGAAAGCACGAATCGTCCGTCTCTCTGGTCAAAAATGCGGCGAATGAAACAATCGGCTTTCGTGGACTCGTTCACGATGTGACCGAGCGTAAACTGGCTGAATCGGCGCTGGAAGCTGCCGCCCGGCGCGAAAGCGCGATGCTCGAAAACGCGCTCGATATAATCTGCACGATTAATGCGGAAGGGAAATTCGCGTCCGTTAGTCCGGCATCTTTGAAAATTTGGGGCTACCGACCCGAGGAACTGATCGGGCGGCGTTACATCGAACTCGTCACGCCTGAGGATGTTGCTTCAACCAATGAATCCGCCGCCGAAATTCAGGCGGGTGTTGAGGCGACAAATTTCGAGAATCGCTATATTCACAGAAACGGTTTCCTGGTAAATATGATGTGGAGCGCATTCTGGTCGGATGACCAGCAATTAATGTTTTGTGTCGCGCACGATATTACGGAGCGCAAGCGAATCGAAGAACAGCAAGCCGCCATTCTCGACGCGCTGCCGGCGCATATTTGCCTGCTCGACAAATCGGGAAATATTCTCGAAGTGAATGACGAGTGGAAACAGTTTGCTCTCGAAAACGGTTATTCCGATAGTGCTTTCGGTGTCGGACGTAATTACCTGGAGATTTGTGAGAATGCGACCGGAAATTTTTCCGAACAGGCAAAATACGTTTCCGAAATGTGCCGCGCTGTCCTTTCGGGAAAAGCTCCCTATTTTGAATTGGAACAACCTTGTTTTTCACCGACCGAGAAAAGATGGTTTAAATTAACGATTACTCCCCTACACAAGGAAAAACAGGCGGGAGCGGTTGTGATGCACATCAATGTCACCGAGCGTAAGCGGATCGAAGAGGAATTAAAAAGCCGCGAAGCGCAGCTTGGCGAAGCGCAGCAAATCGCCCATCTCGGCAGCTGGGAATGGGACATCAAAATGAATAAAGTTATCTGGTCCGATGAAAACTTTCGCATCTTCGGTTTTGAGCCGCAGGAATTCGGCGCAACTTTAGAAAGTTATATGGAATGTATTCATCCCGACGATCAGGAAAGGGTGTCGAAAATGATTCAGACCGCTATCCAAACGATGGAATATCCGGGCTTTGATCATCGCATTGTGCGACCCGACGGAACATTCAGAATAATTCATGCCGACGGAAAAATCATTGTCGATGAGCGCGGCGAGGCGGTGAAAATGTTTGGAATCGTCCTGGATATCACCGAGCAGAAACGAATCGAAGCGGAATTGGAGCAAGCGCGCGATGCAGCACTCGAATCCGTGCGGCTGAAATCGGAATTTCTCGCCAATATGAGCCACGAAATCCGCACTCCGATGAACGGCGTGATCGGAATGACCGGGCTGCTGCTCGATACCGAGCTGAGCGAGGATCAGCGCGATTTCGCGCAAATGGTTCAGTCGAGTGCGGACGCACTGCTCAGGATTATCGATGATATTCTCGATTTCTCGAAAATCGAAGCCGGTCAATTAAGTTTTGAGAAAATAGATTTTGATCTAAGAGAATGTGTCGAATCAAATACCGAGCTGCTCGCCGAACGTGCCCATTCGAAAAAACTGGAAATTGCATCGATTGTTTACCATGATGTGCCGACGCTGCTCTGCGGCGACCCGGGAAGGCTCAGGCAAATTCTGACGAACCTGATCGGCAATGCCATTAAGTTCACGGAAAAGGGCGAAGTGATCGTCAATGTCAGAAAACAGTCCGAGGCGGGCAATTCAGTTTTGCTTCGTTTTGAAATTACCGATACCGGCATCGGTATTTCCGAAAAGGCGCAAAGCCTTTTGTTTCAGGCATTTGTGCAAGCCGACGGTTCGACGACGCGCAAATACGGCGGCACCGGATTGGGTCTGGCGATTTCGAAAAAGCTTGTCGAGATAATGGACGGAGAGATCGGCATCGAAAGCAAACCGGGTGCCGGATCGACCTTCTGGTTTACGGCGAAATTTGAAAAACAGCCGAGCCAAACCGCTGCGATCCGGGCTGTTGATGACGTCTCGCTGGAAGGCGCGCGCGTGCTCATCGTCGATGACAATTCAACCAATCGTAAAATTTTTATGCACCAGACGAGCTCGTGGGGAATGATTCCGTCGGAAGCCGATTCCGGTGCACGGGCGCTTGAAATGCTGCGTGCCGCTTTGGATACAAACGAACCTTTTGAAATAGCCATACTGGATTTAATGATGCCGGAAATGGATGGTTTTGAATTGGCACGCGCGATCAAATCCGACCCGTTTTTGTCAGCCCTGCCTTTGGTGCTGCTGCCGTCTTATGGAAAACGAGGCGACGGTCAGCTGACGAGAGATATCGGGATTGCCGCGTATATTCAGAAACCCGTCCGCCAGGCGCAGCTTTATAATTGCCTGATCAGGGTCATTGCCGAAGCAAGGAGCGATAGCGGCAATGAGCAGAAGTCAAACGGTTTGATTCCCAAACAGGTTTTACTCAAAAAACCTCTGCCGAACAAGGAGTCTGAGGCTGTGTTTTCAACCAGAATTCTGATCGCCGAAGATAATCTGATCAATCAAAAGGTCGCACTAATCCAGCTGAAAGGTTTGGGTTATGCGGCAGATGTCGCCAATAATGGATGCGAAGCGGTCAGCGCGGTTAAACGCCATTCGTACGACTTGATTTTGATGGATTGCCAGATGCCGGAAATGGATGGTTTTGAGGCGACTAATGAGATCCGGCGTTTTGAAGGCGATGCAAAACGCACGACGATCATTGCCATGACGGCACACGCGCTCGACGGGGAACGTGAAAAATGTATTGCTGCCGGGATGGACGATTATATGAGCAAGCCGGTCAAGCTCGAGACACTGAAAAAAGCTTTGGATCAATGGCTTGTTCCAGTTCCCAATAAGTAAATTGCGGCTAAAGCCGAATGTCCCGGATAGTTCCGGGAATATTAAAGATCCATTAAGTTTTAGTGCAGATTCAGAATTGTTCATTTTCGTGAGTTTTGTTCATAATATAGATCGTACGATTAAAGAATCGGGCACACTTTCGTATCGAAGCCTGCATCAAAAGGAAAAATTAACCGCTTGAAAGGCTAAAAAAAACGTGAAAATTAAAATACCGGTTTTATTGATTATTACATTGTTCTCCATCGCCGCTGCCAGTGCTCAATCCGGCAGAATTACGACCGTTCCGACGGTTCCGGCTGAAAAGCCGACGGTGCAGGTCACGCAGGATCCCGCCGAAATAAAAAAGCAGGATGCCGTCACCTATTCCGAGTCCTCGCCCGGTGCACGGCGTTTGATTTTGCCGCCGAATAAAAATCGGACTCCAAAAAAGGACGCGAAATCGGAACGAAAAAATAAACCCCGAACGGAGCAGTCGCCGACCGTCAACACTCAAACCGCTGACGAAGAAGAAGCCATTAAAGTCGAAACGAATCTGGTCACGATTCCGGTTTCGGTGACCGACCGCAACGGTTTTTACATCGCCGACCTGAAACAAACTGATTTTAAGATTTTTGAGGACGACGTCGAACAGGAAGTTGCGTACTTCGGCGCGTCGGAAACTCCTTTCACGGTTGTTTTATTGATCGACATCAGCCCTTCGACGGCTTATCAAATCGAAGAAATTCAAGCCGCCGCTTCCGCTTTCATCAAGCAGTTGAAACCGCAGGACAAGGTGATCGTGATTCAATTCGATGATTCCGTCAAGGTCTTGTCGGAATTAACTAACGACCACGATAAAATCAACAAAGCGATCAGCCGGACCGATTTCGGCGACGGCACATCGATTTATGAGGCGATCGACTTTTCGCTTCACAAACGGCTCAATCAGATCGAAGGACGTAAAGCCATCGTACTTTTCACCGACGGTGTCGATACGTCTTCGGAAAAAGCAAGTTTTGAAGAAACGGTCAGGGATGCCGAAGAATCGGGAGCGGTTATTTTCCCGATCTACTACAACACCTTTTCAAGCAGTTTTGGCGGGACTTCAAATGTCGAATACGCGCGCGGCAAAGCCTATCTGACGGAACTGGCGGCGGCGACCGGCGGCAAAATGGTTCGTGCCGAATCGAACCAGTCTGGTTTGACCGCCGCTTTTGAAAGCATCGCCGAAGAACTCAGGCGGCAGTACAGCGTCGGTTATTATCCGGCGAATGCGGGCACGACGGGCGAACGGCGACAAATCAGAGTGCGGGTGAATCGTCCGAAACTTTTAGTGCGCGCACGCGACAGTTACATCGTCGGCGGAAGTTTTTAATAATAAGATTCAAGATCAGTTAGGAAATGCGTTGACCCGGATTTTCAAAGCACTCTCAAACTTGTCATTCAACCGCTTGTGAAAAGCAAAACCGGTTTACGGGGTGATTTTGACGACAGTCATATTATATGCAGGGTCTTTTAGTTTGTATTCAGACTGATCCGTACTATGTTGCCCGAACCATTGTGAAACCTCTGACTGCTCTGTAAATTGTTTAATTGCGGTAGTTTCCAGCCAAACCTCGCCGCCCTCCGCATAAATTTTACGGATTTGCGATTCAAATTCTTCGGGTTTGATATGGTCCTCGAGTTTTACCCAGGTTGTCGCCGGATTAAAATATTTGACGAGTCTGTTGTCCGAATCCATTCCAGAAAAATAACCGACGGTTTTTGGCGACCAAACATCATTCATTTTCATAGCTAATGAAAGCGGCGTTTCTTTGCGAACCTGCGTATAGGGATAAATGTAAAAGAGAAAATTTGAAATGACCAAAATCACCGCAAACAATAGTGTCCGCCCGCCAATTTTGCCCAAAGCTCTGAATTTGTTCAGCAAAATACCGATTAGAATGATCAGAGCGGGCAGATAGAACATCCGGTAAAAAATATTCTGCGGTATCCAACAAAAGAGAAATGCCAGATAAACCGCCGCCCACATAACCGACAGTAAAGTTAACGGCTTAAATCTAGTAAAACTTTTTAGATTTTTCTCACGAGCGGATATTTTCCAGACGCGGTTTGAAATCGACCGTTTGAACGGACAGTAGCCTTCGCGCTTTCGACCCGCGATTCAACGATCGCAGATTATTTTGACGCCGGTTTTACTCTCGCGTTCTACCAACATTACCGTGGATATGCGGTTGCGAAGCTCTGCAATCTGCTCAAAATCGATTGCTTCAAAGTTGGCACACCGAAAGCACACAAACACAAAAAAGCAAGCTCGATCGGCTTGCTTTTTTGTTCTTTATCTTATTGAAAATAAAGTATTAAAGATGGTACACCCGGCAGGATTCGAACCTGCGACCCTCTGGTTCGAAGCCAGATACTCTATCCAGCTGAGCTACAGGTGCGCGCGTTGTTTTGATTGTAGTTTGCCGGAATTTGAATTGCAAACGCGAAAAACTAAAATCCGGTTACTGTTTTTGAAAATCGCGGCGAATTAGTTTCACCAGATCCTTGATGTCCTGATCGGAGATTTTACCTTTAAAGGCGGGCATCCCGTCATCCGTAGCGCCTTTTTCAATTGTTTCGATAAATTCGGAATCCACTTCTTTTTTGAGCCGGTCGGAAGTGAAATTCGGAGCTTTGATTTTTGTTCCGTCAATCTCCGTCACGCCGCCGGTGCCGTCTTCTTTGTGGCATTTGACGCATTTTTCAGAATAGATTTTCTTTGCCGAAGCGAGCTCGTCAACGGCGGCAGTCGGTTGCGTTGTCGCCGTCGTGTTAGCGTTGGCGGCTGGTTTATTGGTCGTGGCGGTCGTATTGGAATTCGCCGGTTTATTTTCCGAGCAGGCGAAAACAAACAGTGCGATTACCGATAAAACAAGACAGAATTTTAGAACTTTCATTAATTATCCCCCTAAGAAATTTGCTGTAAAAACTTTCAAAGTTTAACTTATAAAGAGAGGTTTTGGCAAAATTTATGAGCGACGGGAAAAAAATTCTAATCGGCGGCGAATGGCGCGAAGCGGCGGAAAGCGTATTGGTCAAATCACCTTTTTCGGGCGAAACCTTAGCGGAGGTTTTTTCGGCGAACGAACAGGAAAACGAGGAAGCGATCTCGCTTGCGGAATGGGCGGCAAAAGAAATGCGCGAACTGCCGCGGTTTGAGATCGCCAAAGGCTTGAGGAAAATTTCGGAGGGCATCGAACGGCGCAAGGGCGAATTTGCGCAAACAATTGCGATGGAAGCCGCCAAACCGATCAAAACGGCGATTGCCGAAGTTCTGCGCGGCATTGCGACGTTTGCGTGGGCGGCGGGCGAAGCCGAAAGATTCGTCGGCGAGATCGTGCCGATCGATACGATCGCGACCGGAAAAGGTAAAACGGCACAGACAAAACGGATTCCGCGCGGCGTCATTTACGGCATCACGCCGTTTAATTTTCCGCTCAATCTGGTCGGTCACAAAGTCGCCCCCGCGCTCGCTGCGGGCAATGCGATCATTATCAAACCGAGCCAGCGAACGCCGCTCACGGCTCTGCTTTTGGGCGAAGTTTTTATGGAGAGCGGTTTGCCGAAATCGGCTCTCCAGATCGTGCCGATGGACACGAAATATATCGAATCGGTTTATGCGGATGAGCGCGTCAAAATGATCTCGTTTACGGGCAGCGCGGAAGTCGGCTGGAATATCAAGGCAAAGGCGCACAAAAAAATGGTGACGCTCGAACTCGGCGGCAATGCGCCCGTGATCGTTGACGAATCGGCGGATTTTGAACGTTCTGTAAGGCAGACCGTGAGCGGCGCGTTTGCCTACGCCGGACAAGTCTGCATTTCCGTGCAGAGAGTTTATATTCACGAAAAGATTTTTGATAAATGGACTGAAAAGTTTGTTGAAAACGCTAAAAATCTAAAGAAGGGAAATCCGCTCGACGAACAAACCGACCTTTCGGCGATGATCGACGAAAAAGCGGCGGAAAAGGCGCAGGGCTGGGTTGAAGAAGCGGTCGCCAACGGCGCGAAAATCCTTTGCGGAAATGCGCGCGATAAGGCAATGCTCGATGCGACCGTTCTGACGAATACGAATGCGGAAATGCGCGTCGTCGCCGAGGAAATCTTCGCGCCGGTCGTGGTCGTCGAAAAGTTTTCGGACTTTCGCGAAGCCGTCGATCTGGCAAACAACACGAAATACGGACTTCAAGCGGGCGTTTTTACAAACGATCTGCGCAACACGCAGTTTGCGTCCGACCATCTCGAATACGGCGGCATCATTATCAACGATGTGCCGACCTTCCGCGTTGACAATATGCCCTACGGCGGCGCAAAAGATTCCGGCTTCGGGCGCGAAGGCGTGCGCTACGCGATGGAAGAAATGAGCGAAATCCGTTTAATTGTTATGAATTGAAATTTACATAAACGATTGGCTTTGCACAAAAATTCTGTAGGTGATGCGAGTTTTTAAAGAATTAGCCACGAATGACACAAATATCACGAATAAAAAATTAAAAATTCGTGTTATTTGTGTTCATTCGTGGCTAATTCTTATTTTTTTGCAAAGCTTAAACAATTACTTCGGCAGATGTTCGTTCAGATATCTGGTTAGAAGCTCATACAAATGCCGGGTGGTGTTTTCGCCCTCGGAAATACTGTGCGTGCGGTTCGGGTAAGCCATCATTTGAAACGGTTTATTCAGCCGGATCAGCTCATTGATGAGCGTTTCCGTGCCTTGATAATGAACGTTATCGTCGCCCGTGCCGTGAACGATCAGCAGATCGCCCTTTAGACCGCCGGCAAAGGTGATCGGCGAGCTTTTCTTGTAATCTTCCGGGTTATCCTGCGGAAGTCCCATATATCTTTCGGTGTAGATCGTGTCGTAAAAACGCTGGTCGGGAACCGGCGCGACCGCCATGCCCATTTTGTATATGTCCGGGTAGCGAAACATTGCGTTGAGCGTCGAAACGCCGCCGCCGCTCCAACCCCAGATCCCGACGCGGGAAGCGTCGACGAAAGGCATTTTAGCGATGATCGCCTTGACGGCATTCGCCTGATCCGCCGAATTGACCTGTCCGTTTTTACGGTAGATGATCTTGCGCCAGGCACGACCGCGCGGCGCGGGCGTTCCGCGATTATCGACCGTCGCGACAATATAACCCTGCTGCGTGAGCATCGTATGCCATAAATAATTCGTGTCGTCCCAAAGATCGATGACGGTTTGTCCCGCCGGTTCGCCGTAAACGTAAAAAAGGATCGGATATTTTTTATTCGGATCAAAGCCGGGCGGTTTCATGATCCAGCCGTCGAGCGTTACGCCGTCGCCGATGTCGATTTTAAAGAATTCCTGCGGACCTTTTTTCAGCTTATCGATTGCCGCCTGAAGCGCGGCGTTATCTTCCATTGTCCGGGCAACGGTTTTCGTCGTTAAATTGACGATCTCAAAACGCGGCGCGGTCGAAAATGCCGAATAATTGTGAAACGCCCAGTGACCGTTCGGCGAGATACCGTAATTGTTCCAGCCTTTTTGCGCGTCGGGCGTGACCTTTTCAGCCGCGCCGCTGCCGTCTAATTTGGTACGGAAAAGATAACGCTGACCGGCATTATCGGGCGAAGCGATATAATAAAGCCAGCCGGCGGGCTCATCGACTCCCGAAATATTAACGACATCGAAATTTCCGGGCGTGATCAGTTTCGGATTGCTGCCGTCACGCGAAACGGTATAAACGTGCTGCCAGCCGTCGCGTTCGCTCATCCACAAAAAGCTTTTACCGCCGTTCAGCCAGCGCATTCGCGGCATATAAACGTCGATCCAAGCCTCGTCTTTTTCGGTCAGGATCGTTTTCACCGCGCCCGTGCGCGCGTCGGCGATCATCAGTTGGTCGGTATTCTGCAGGCGATTGAGATGTTGCAGAATAATTTCGTTCGAGTTATCCGTCCAATCCATCATCGCGATGTAATTCTGCCGCAGATCGCCCGGCGTGTTCATCCATTTCGTCTGTCCGCCGTCCGCGCTGACGACGCCGACGCGCACCGCCGCATTCGTCGTTCCGGCTTTCGGATAAGGAATCTGCATCAAAACCGGGTAAAGATCGAGCGTGTCGTTAATCAGTATAAAATCCTTGATGCCGCTTGCGTCGAACTGCCAGTAGGCGATCGATTTGCTGTCGGGGCTCCATCGCCAGCAGTCGCGCAGCTCCAATTCTTCCTCGTTGACCCAATCCGAAGTGCCGTTGATCATCGTGCGCGAGCCGTCCGAGGTCAATTGCGTGATCTTCCCGTCGGCGATGTTTTCGACATACAGATTGTTTTCCCGGACATAGCCGACGCGGGTTCCATCGGGCGAAAATTTGGCGAACATCAGCGTCGAGGGCTTCGCGTCGCCGCCGAGCTTTTTCAGATTTCCGCTCGTGATGTCGAGAACCCAGTAATCGCCGCGCGTATTCAACCGCCAGACTTTTTTGGAGTTCGTATAAATGAGCATTTGGCGGTTGTCCGCCGACCATTCGTAGCCGTTGATCGGTAAAGGCTTGGTTTCGCCTTTCGGGATCAGCTTTTCGGCGGCGATCAGCACGGTGCGTGTATTTGTCGCCGCGTCGTAACTGACCAGATCACTGCCGCCCTGAACGGTCGTCGAGCGTTCGATCTTCGAATAAGCATCGCCCGATTTCATCCAGCGAAGCCCGCCGACGCCCTGCGCGTCAAAATCCCCCGAATTAAAAATCCGGTCAAGGGTCAAAAGCGACGGGTCGCTCGTTTGCGCGTGAATAAACGCCGGAACGCAAAACAGCAAAATACTGAAAAGAACAACTCGGTTACGAATCATAGAAACACTCCAGAATGATAATTTTTAGAAAATATTTAAGCCTTCGTCTGAAATTCAAATAAAAAGCGGTTTGAAAATAATTTAAAACTTAATATAAGGGAAAACTGATTTTATTTGAAATTTTGAAACTACACCCGTCATACGTGCGGAATCGGAAATAAGTTTAATATTTTACTAACCGGCAATAATTTAAGTGAACAAAAAAAAGCGCGAACAATTGTCCGCGCTTTTTTGTAGTTTGCCGAATTAATAAAAAATTCGTGTCCAGCTGTATCTGCGGCGACCATCGCGCCAGACGGAACGGCGAACCATCCGGTAACGGCGGTTGCCGACCTGTGTCCGGCGGTATTGACCATAATTTTTATAGCCGTACCATCTGCCGTTGCGGCGGCGGCTGTTGTTGCCCTGCCAAAGTCCGCCGTTGCGGTTACCGCGTCCGCGTCCTTGCTGCAGAACTAAATTTTCCGTTGATAATCCGTTGACCGGATTATTGTTTTTGTCAGAATTATAAGCCGCGCCTTGCGAAGGTAAAAAAATCACCCAGGCTGCCGCCAATAAAACTAAGCTCGTTATTTTTTTTAACATAATATTCTCCCTTGTTCGTCAATTATACGCTTTCCCGAAAGGTTTTGCGTATGTTTTCAGAATATCAACTTACAATTTAAAAAGCCAATATTTTTATTTTGAAACTGACGGCTGACGCTTTAACTCTTTTTCAAAATCTTGTATTTTCAACTAGATGAAAAATAAATTTAGTCCGTTTTGGTTGGTTGCATTCGTTTTGCTGGCTTCTTCGTTTTGTTTGGCACAGACGGCGGCAAAAAATCTGCCGGTCGCCGGTTTGAAGGGAAACGTGACGGTGCGGCGCGATGCGCGTGCGATTCCGTATATTGAAGCGACGAACGATGCGGATTTGTATTTCGCACAGGGCTACATCACCGCGAGCGATCGTCTCTGGCAGATGGATATTCTGCGCCGCGTTTCGCGCGGCGAACTCGCCGAGCTTTTCGGCAAACAGGTGCTCGATGAAGACCAACGCTGGCGGCGGTACGGATTTTCAAGGATTGCCGAGGAAAGTATGACAACCTTGAATCCGCAGTTGAAAAAGGCTCTCGAAGATTACGCCCGGGGCGTAAATGCTTACATTGCGACGCTTGATAAAGATTCTTTGCCGCCCGAATTCAAGATTCTGCAATACCAGCCGACGCCCTGGAAACCGACCGACACGATTTGTATCGGAAAGATTCTGGCGGACGGTTTAAGTTCGACTTGGCGGGATGATTTGATCCGCGCTTCTTTGATGAAACTGGACAAAGAGAAAATCCGGGATTTGACGAATAACATAACGCCGTTCGACTTGATACTTTACGGAAATGATCTGAATCAAGGTTCGACTCTCGGTTTTCAAAATCAAAAACAAGTTCAAGTTACCGATGCCGATTTGCAGTTTGCCGAAAAAGAAGCCGCCGTTAGAAAATCTTCTTTAGAAAAAGTCGGGCTTTACGCGGAAGATCTGGCGGCGAGCAATAACTGGGTGATTTCCGGCAAGCGCACCGCCGACGGCAAGGCAATACTTGCCAATGATCCGCATCTACAGCCTGCCGCGCCGGGAATCTGGTATTTAACGCATCTTTCAACGCCCGATATGCGCGTTTCGGGCGTAACGTTTCCGGGCGTTCCCGGCATCGTGCTCGGTCATAATGCGGAAATCGCGTGGGGCGCAACGAACGTCGGTCCGGATGTGCAGGATCTATACCGGGAAACTTTTAACGACAAGGGCGAATATAAAACGCCGAACGGCTGGGAAAAGATCGTCGTCCGCAAAGAAGAAATAAAGGTTCGCCCGAATTTGCTTTCACCCGTTACCGAAACGCAGGTTCTGGAAGTCGAGGAAACGCGCAACGGCACGATCATCACGGACGAGGTCGGGCAGAAATTCGCGCTCAAATGGACGGCGCGCGACCCGAAAAATCAGGAGTTTGAAGCGTTCTTCAAACTTAACCGCGCCAAAAACTGGACGGATTTTCAAACCGCTCTGAAAACATACGGCGGCGCGTCTCAGAATTTTGTTTACGCCGATGTCAAAGGAAATATCGGCTGGTGGGCGGCGGGCAGGATCCCGATTCGCCGGCTCGGAAACGGAAGTTTATTGTATGACGGCGCAACCAATGAAGGCGATTGGGTCAGTTATATTCCGTTTGAAGAATTGCCGCATCTTTATAATCCGAAAGAAGGTTTTATCGTCACGGCAAATCAGCGCACCGTCGGGACGGATTACAAATATTTCAGCGAAATCACGCGCGATGCGGCGAATCCGTGGCGCGCGCGGCGGATCTACGATCTGCTGAAAAACAACACGAAGGTCACGATGGACGACGTGCGCGACATTCAGCACGATGTTTACAGCACGGTTCACAAAGATCTGGCGGGTGAGATCATTAAAAGGAACGCCGCTTCGCCCGAAACTTTAGCTGTTTTGAAAGATTGGGACGGAAAAATGACGGCAGGTTCAAAACCCGCTTTGATCGTCAACGAAATCCGCAACTGCATCGCGCAAAAAATTTCATGGGGATATAACATCCCTCGCCAGCTTGTGCAGGAAAGACTTTTATACTGGGTCGTTAAAGATCAATCGGCGCGTTGGCTGCCGCCGGATTTTGCTTCCTACACGGACGTTTTAAAAACTTGCGACTCGGAAGTTCGGGCAGCACTAACAAAATCGAAAAGTTACGGCGCGGACGAAGCAAGCTGGCGTTGGGGCAAGATGTTCGAAACAAATTTCTTTCATCCTTTATCGCTTGCCCCGCTGATCGGCGGGCAGTTTGCCGTGAAAGCCGTGAATGTCAGCGGAAGCGGCACAACGCCGAATGTCGGTACATATGTTTCGATGCGGCATATCGCGAGTCCTGGCAACTGGGACGCGACGCGCCACGTGATTCCGCTCGGGCAGAGCGGCGATCCGAACAGCCCGCATTGGAAAGACCAGTTCGAAGCGTGGCGCACGGGAGCGCCGATGATTTTTCCGTTTACAAAAACGGCGGTTGAAAAAAATGCAAACGAAGTTTGGATTCTTGAAGCGAAAAAATAAAGCGAAAGAACGAGATAAGCCGATTGTTATGATTCAATCGGCTTTTTCTCTTTTAATTGATAATTCGTTTCTCAGTTCAATAAAATCGCTCAAAATTATCGCGGCGGCTTCGTTGTCAACTCTTTGGCGAAATTCTTTGCCCGTGACGCCTTCTTTCCAGAGCCGTCCTTTAGCTTCGTAAGATGTTACGCGCTCGTCCTGCAGAACGACGGGAATTTCCAGTGAGAGCGAAAAGTTTCGCGCGAGACGCCGCGCTTCCTGCGACATTTCACTTTCACTTCCGTCAAAGTTATACGGCAAACCAATTATCAGTCCAACGGCATCAAAGTCGGCGAGTATTTCTTTGATTTGCAAGAGGAGTTTTTTCCAACCGATTCTTTCGATGGTTTTAAGAGGTCGCGTCGTAAATTGCAGTTCGTCGCTCACGGCAACGCCGAAACGTTTTGTTCCGGGGTCGAGCGCAATCAATCTGCCTTTTGCGGGAACCGAAAAAACATCTAGAAATTCATTTGGATTAGTTGTTTGTTTCTCTTGCACGAATATTTCAGTTAGTAGATAATTGTTAATCGTTAGATAACATTAACGCAAATTTATCCGTTATAAAATTTTTAAGAGGTAAAAGATGTCATTTCGCGGAAAATTAATCCTGGTTTCAGTTTCGATGGCAATTGCCTTATACGCCTTCGTCGGCGGATTCATGGGCAATTATGTGAGCACGGCGCAGCAGCCGATCAACGATTCGGGCGCGCAGCTCAGAATTTTTGAATCGGTTCTCCAGCATATTCAGAACGATTATGTCGACGAGCCTAATTTAGAAAAAGTGCGCGGCGGCGCGCTGCGCGGTCTGGCTTACGGCTTAGATCCTTATTCGTCGTATCTGACGGCTGACCAGGTCAGAGATTTTCAGGCGAAAAAACAAAACACGATGGCGGGAATCGGCGCGGAATTTTCGCAGGTTTCTTCGTATCTCTACGTGATCTCGGTCGTTAAAGATTCGCCTGCCGATAAAGCCGGACTGAAATCGGGCGACGTGATCGAATACATCGAAAACAAAGCGACCCGCGATATTTCGCTCTATGATGCGCGCCAGTTGATTCTCGGCGAAGCCGGTTCGGGCGTCAAATTGAGAGTTTTACGCGCCGGTGCAAAACCCCAAACAATTACAGTTTCACGCGGAAGTTACAAAATTCCTTCGGCGGAAGCCAGAGTCGAAGCAGGCAAAGTCGGCGTGATCAAGGTTTACAGTCTCGAAGAAGGCGAAGCGAACGACATCAAGGTGCAGGTTCAAAATCTCGCGAAACAAGGCGTTCAGAAAATTATCCTTGATCTGCGCGGCGTCGCGGCAGGATCGATCGACGAAGGCGTTGCGGTCGCCAATCTGTTTATCAAAGACGGAACATTGGCGCAGGTCATCGGACGCGAAAATAAAGTTCTGCAAACTTACAATGCCGACGCGGGCAAAGCGATCTTTGACGGTAAAGTCGTTGCGCTGATCGATATCGGCACAGCCGGCGCAGGGGAAGTAATTGCTTCGGCACTGCTCGAACGAAAACGCGGCGAAGTCGTCGGCGAAAGAAGCTTCGGCGCGGGCACCGACCAGAAATTATTTACTTTGAAAGGCGGCGACGGCTTGTATTTAACGGTTTCAAAATGGGCTTCGGCAACCGGCAAGACGTTTCTCGGCGATGACCGCAACAATTCAGGCGTGAAGCCTTCGGTCGAAGTCAAAAAGCCGGACACGCCCGAACCGATCGAGGTTGAAGACCTGATCGACCAGAACGACGAGCAGCAGCAAAACCCGCAGGCTTCGCCGACTCCGGCGCAGAAAGTCGAACCGCAGAAACCGGTTGTTCAGGAAGATATTCAAATGAAGAAGGCTCTTGAACTTTTACAGGACAAAACGAACGCGGCAAAAAGCGGAGAATAAGTAAGAAGTAAGAAGTAAGAAGTAAGAAGCGTCCAGCCTTAAGAGGTTGAGACGCTTTTTATTTTTCACTTTTCACTTCTCACTTTTCACTTAAAAGTTGTTGTATTAAAACAAGACTGCTAAAATCAACTGCTAATGACGGAACATAATTTTATCGTGCGTTCGTTGCAGGAAAAAGATTTGTCGGAATGGTTTCGGTTGCGGCAAATGCTCTGGGACGAATTGACCGAAGAAGAACATCAAGCCGAAATGCTCGATATCTATGAGCATACCGATTCGCAATTGGTTCTGGTTGCCGAAAAAGGCGACGGAAAACTGATCGGCTTTTTGGAAGCGAGCATCCGTCCGTTCGTCGAGGATTGTAATACCGATAATGTCGGTTACCTGGAAGGCTGGTTTGTCGAACCCGGTTACAGGCGTTACGGGATCGGCAGAGATCTGGTGCGCGGCGCCGAACGCTGGGCGCGGAAAAAAGGCTGTACCGAAATGGCTTCGGATGCCGAAGTAGGAAACGATCTGAGCCTCGAAGCGCATCTTAAACTCGGTTATGATGAAACTTCGCGGCTCGTTCATCTGCGAAAAGATTTGGTCTAAATGAAAAATTACGAATTAGGAATTACGAATTACGAATTATTCTTTTTGAAGATTCTCTGTGTTTTTTGCATTCTCGGCGGTGCAAATTTGTCTCTAAAAGCCCAATCAACGAATCAAAGTTTCCCGACCGCCGTGACGTCGAACGAACTGAGCGGAACGATCAAGGCACGCGATCTCGGCGATGCGCGGCTGACCACATATTTTTACGTTTTCAACGGCAGGCAAGGCGATGTTTTTATCAATGTCGTAACGAAAAATCTCGACGGCGATATCGATATTTTTACGGCGGACAATCTCAAACCGCTGACGAAGATTACGGTTTATTCCGACAATCCCGACAGTGAAACAGGGCGCGTGATCTACTTACGTCAACCGCAAAAACTTATTTTAAGAGTCGAAGGTAAAACTCCGACGGACGAACCCGCAACTTTCCGCATAAAATTTGCGGGAAGTTTTGAACCGTTGGCTGGAGTTACAGCCGAAACCGATGAATCCAAAGTGCCCGAGGTAAAAGCTGCCGATGAAGGCGGTGTCCGCGTCAACTCCGTCGGGACGATCATCGAAGTTAAACCGAAACCAAAACCGACGCCGAAACCGACCACCGCCAAAATAGAAAAGGAAGAGCCGAAAAAGGCTGAAGAGAAAAAAGAGCCTGAAAAGGTAGAAGAAACCGAAACCGCGAAAAAAGACGAACCCGTCGAAGAAGTAACGAAAAAAACTGAAGTCGTCATCACGGATAATTTTCCCGAAAAAAAGGATGATTCGGAATCTAAAACCGACGAGAGCGTCGCGGAAAAAGAAACACCGAAAAAAAATCCGGCTCCGAAAAAAACGGTCAGACCGAAAAAGCCCGCAACGACGGCAAAGACCGAAACAAAGCCGAAAACCGTGCCTGAAAAGAAAACGGAACCGGCAGTCGATCTGAGTCAGCTTGAAAATATTCGGCTGGTTGTGGACTTCAAAGACGGCAGGAAAATCGAACGTCCGATGAGCGAGATCTTAAAGTTCAGCGTTGATAAAGGAATCTTAACGATCATCGCCAAAGACGGCAGTATCGGTCGTTATTCGATTTTGGATATTGCGAAAATTACGGTCGAGTAATGAAACAACGATTAACGCGGATAATCTCGGATTTTTTAAAATCTGATTAAATCAGTGTTAATCGTTGTGTCATTTATTTTTGCGAAATGATCTGTTTCAATCTGCTGATCAATTGGCTGTTCGGGTTGGCTTGTTCGAGCTGCGCCAGATATTTTTGCGCGTTTTCGGTGTCGCCTTTTCTGAAATGAGCGATCGAAAGATTATACAGCGTCGGTTCGTGTTTCGGGTCGAGCTGCAGGGATGACTGGAATTCTTTGATGGCGCGGTCGTAATCGGGATTTTTACGTTCGACAAAAGTGATGCCGAGATCGGTGCGGACGGCGATATCATTTGATTTTTTTTCGAGCGCCTGTTGATAAAAAGGCTCGGCTTTTTCAAATTGCCGGACATCGAAAAAAGCATTGCCGAGGCGCACGATCTTTTCATATTCCACGGGTTTGAGCGCGGCGGCGGTTTCATAGAATCCGGCGGCTTTCTCAAAGTTTTGAATTTTCAGATACATATCGCCCGCTTTCATCTGTGCGTCGAAATTTTCGGGCTCATTTTTGGCTTTGTCGAGCGTTTCGGCAATATCGGGCATCATCGCGCCGCTTGGTTCCTTAACGCTCGCAACCTGTGTTTGCTGATTTTGAAACGGAGCATTAGTTTGGGTTTGCGCCGGATTCGGCGGCAAACCCGCATTTCGATTAAGATTGTTTGAAACGAAAAAACCGATGAAAAACCCGACTACCAAACAGCCTGCCCCGACTAAAAAATATTTAACCATTGAAAAAAATTACTGCGTTTTGAGGCGTTTGAAATAAACTGCCTTCGTATTCATTCGTTCAAAAAGAACGGATTTATTCTCGAATTTGTTGTAATCGTCAACATTGACGAATTCAAAATCCAGTTTCGGTTCGCCGACGATTTCCCAGCCTTCGCTGCCGAACTGGGCAACCGCTTTTTGGAACGCGATTTCAGCGGCTTTCAGACTCGCGTCATTGCGTGATTGAAATGTTTCCTGCTCAGCCCTTTCCTGCAAATAGGAACCGTAATCAAGCTCGTGTTTGACTTCAGCGCGTCGGCAGCCGTTAGCCTGCAAATAACAGATTTCCGCCATTCCGTAGATTCTGTTGACGCGGTCTTTGTTGGGACCGATCGCATACGCAGAAGTTATTGCCGCGTATTCCCATTGAATTCGGGCGACCTTCTGCGCCGAAATAGTTTGGGTAAAAACGGTATAACCGAAAATACCGGCAAAAGTTAACAAAACTCCAAGAAACAAATAGGTTACGGGTTTCATAAAATTCTCCTAATATTGAAAAAAGTGGTAAGACAAATCTTACCACAATTTTCAAAGGAGAAAGTTGCAAATTTTAGGCGTAACTATGCAAACCCGGAAGCAGATAACTGACGCCGAGATAAGTGAAAATTACGAGCAAAAATCCGATAATCGCAAAATACGCCGAGCTTCTGCCCTTCCAGCCGCGCGAGATGCGCGTGTGCAGAAACGCCGCGTAGGTCAGCCAGGCAACCAATGCGCCGGTTTCTTTGGAGTCAAAGCCCCACGGTCTGCCCCACGATTCGTTCGCCCAGATCGCGCCCGTGATCAGAAGCATCGCCAAACCCGCAAAAGCGAGACACGCCGTTTTATACATCAAACTGTCGAGCGATTCCAGGGACGGCAATCTTTCGCGAAGTTTTTCGGTTCTGAAAGAAAATAAAAGCACGAAAAACGTTCCGGCGAGGGCGGTCAGCAAACCGGCGAATTCGACCGGATTGGTGTTCAGGCTCAGAAACATTTTACTCCCGTTATTTTGAAAATGCTGTCTGCCGGCTAGCTCGAACTGTTTCGGCGTAATTGCTGCAAATTCCTGTGCCGAAAGCTGCTGCTTGGAAGCGATTTCCTGCCCGACCAAAATATATTGAGCCGGATTATTTTCGAGTTGAGCTTGCAGGTTCGACTGAATGGCAGTCGAAGATTTAATGCCCGAAACCCAGAAACCGACTGCCAAGATCTGCACAATAATTGCCGCTTTGAGCAAAATGTGACCGATCTCTTT
>DATLOR010000007.1:0-4898 GCA_035536135.1 Pyrinomonadaceae bacterium
CTATTTTCGCCGCTGAATTGAGCGCCCGCACAAGCAGTTCGTCGGCAATTTGTCCCGAATCTTTAACCTGCGGCAGCTCATCCGCCGAAGAATTGTCATCACCCGGAGCATAATTCTTCAGCACTTTTTTGACTTTTTTCGGACTGTATTGAAAGACGCCGAAATCCGCGCTGAGAAGAAGTTCTTCGACCTGCCCGTTCGAAAGCGCTTCGAGTGTTTTTTCGACTCCTATCGTGCCTAACCCCGCCGCCGATTTTGCCGCCGTAAACATTCGCTCGGCTTTTTGCTGGTCGCGCACGGCATTTTCCAGACTCATCACTTCGGCGGCTCTTTCCCGGATTTCGTCTTCCGATGCATACTGGCTTAAATTCAAGGTCGAAACGACCTTTTCCTCGCTGATTTTTGAAAATTGTTCGTGCAGAAGCGGAATCACGCCGGCTTCGTCGCCGCACAAAACAAGGTGTTCGATTTTCGCCTCACGCATTAATTTCTCGACTTCCTCGACCGTTTCCTTGGCGTGCTGCAAATGAAAATTTTCGATCCGCCGCTGAAAACGCTGCTGTGACCAACCGCCGGCTTTCGAGCGCTGGGTCACTTCGTTTTTGATCGATTCCACTTTCGCTTCGGTGTCGGTTTCCAGATTGATCGTATTTTCGCCGCCGAAAATGTAAATATCGGCTTTATTCGTATCCGCCCAGAGCACACAATATTTCGGATTTTGCTCGATCAGACGCACCAGCGGAAAAATGTGCGGGCGATCGAGAACGAACAACTGATTTTCAGGAAATGCCGCGTCAAGCTGAATCGTTTCGAAAATCGCGTTATCGCCGCCGACGCTCGCAAAAACGGCGATTCCGTTTGCCATTTCATCGGCTTCCGATTCGAGAAAATTGTTGATGCGCTCTGTCGTTTCAGCAAAAGCCTGAGCTTCTTCGCTTTCTTCTTCATAATTTTCGGCTTCATCCCGAAAAGCGTTTTTGAGCCAGACGGCGTATTCATCCCGCCCGTTCTGATTGGCTTCAGAGTTTAAGTAAAGACTGATAAAAGGCGCTCCCGAAGGTTCAAACGCCGCAAGTTTTTCAACCAAACTGTTTAATTTCATAAATTCCCTTCCCTTTTTTCGTAAAGTATTAAGACTGCTCGCCGGAAATTAACGCTCCGTTTTAAAAAATAAAAAGACGACACGCGGTGGACCGCTATCGCCTCAAATTGCTAAAACCCTGTTCGTCATAAATCTCTCTTGTACGGTTTCAATGCTTTCCAAACAAGCGATTTCAGCTTTTGCAATTAGTGTTCCTTTTCGGAACTATTCGCTAATCATTCATAAAATTTAATCATGCGGATGATTTTTCCGTCCCGAACCGCTTTTATTGCCGCCGCCGTCCTGTTTATTGACGGTCGACCACGCGATCTCTTCCGCTTTTTCTTCGGAAACGCCTTTTTTCTCGTAACTTTCTTCGATGTGTTCCGCCTGACGTTTCTGTTTGTCGGTGTATTTGTCTTTTTCTCCTCTCGGCATAATTTCCCCCTTGTTATTTAGTGATTATTACAAAATGCTTTTCGATCCCTTTTGCAAAGATTTCTTTAATCTTGCAAAACGGCTTTCAATTTTAACGGTCTTAATTTCGGTGACCGTCGTTTCCTCAATCTTAATGGATTTTACCTCTGAAACTTCCAGTTCACGACGTTTCATCGGAAAAATGACAATCCCGGTCTTTAAAACTCCCGATTCGCCACTCATACTTCTAACCTCCCTTGAAAATAAAACCCTTGTACTTTGGCAAAAGCCGCTTTATTTACCTCTGCCGTAAATTTTACGATGCTTAAAGAATTACACAATTCAGCCAAAAATAAAAGGAATTATTTGCACGAAAAGGTTAAATTTATGCGAAATTTTCGTTGACATCAGGATAAGCCTTTTAGTAGCTTTAACATATAAAGAACGTTTTTTTCACAAAAAGGATTAACTATTAATTTTGACTAATTTAAGAAAACTGGAGCTTCCGCCGCAAGGCTTAAAAACACTTTTCGGAGTCCAAGACCAAAACATCAAATATCTGGAATCGCTTCTCGATGTTTCGATCGGCGCGCGCGGCAACGAAATAATAATCGACGGCGACCCGAAAGACATCGAAACGGTCGAAAATATCCTGCGCGATTTTGCCGATCTTTTTGACGAAGGCAATCAATTTTCCGATAAGGAACTGCGCGACGCTTTCAAACAGATCGCCGAAGATACGGCTTACAGTCTGAAAGATTATTTCACCCGCGCCCGCTTTAATCCTTCGGGCAAAAAAGCCGTCGGACCGAAAACCGCCAACCAGCGCAAATATATCGAAGCGATCCAGGACAAAGACTTAACATTCGGCATCGGTCCCGCCGGCACGGGAAAATCTTTTCTTGCCGTCGCAATGGCTGTGCAGGCTTTGTTTTCAAAACAGGTCAACCGCATTATTCTGACCCGTCCGGCGGTCGAAGCGGGCGAAAAACTCGGATTTTTGCCGGGTGATTTGCAGGATAAAGTTGACCCTTACCTCAGACCGCTTTACGACGCGCTCTTCGATCTGGTCGATACCGAACGCGTCACGAAGATGCTCGAGAAGCGAATTATCGAAATCGCGCCGCTCGCATTCATGAGGGGTCGGACGTTAAATGATGCATTCATTATACTTGACGAAGCGCAGAACACGACGGGCGAGCAGATGAAAATGTTTCTGACGCGGATCGGATTCGGCTCGAAAGTCGTCGTGACGGGCGATATTACGCAGGTCGATCTGCCGCGCGGACAGCGTAGCGGACTCAAAGAAGCCGAAAGGGTTTTGAAAAACATCGAAGAAATCGAATTTATTTATTTCGGTAAAAAAGATGTCGTCCGCCACCGGCTTGTGCAGTTGATCGTCGAGGCTTACGAGGAAAGTTCGGATCAATCACCCGCAGAGGATTCCGCTAATCGAAAATCAGAAGAAAAAGCCGGGTAAATTCCGGCTTTTTTTTCGTAAATCAAAAGAATTTAATCCGTCCAGATTCGTAAAGCCGAAGCCCCAATTGGAGAAATATTCGTGGTCGGCGGATTTAACTGACCGCTCGCGTATAACAAATCCTGAATCGTGATAATGCTCGAAGCAATATTTATCCGTTCCGTAAAATCGTTTAAACTATCGATCGAAAATTGAAGCGACAACCCGATTCGCAAATTTGCCGGAATCGGAATATTCAAATTTTCCCAACCGGTCAAAAAATATTTGATACCCTGTGAATCTAAGGCGAACGGCTCGGAAGTCGAACCGAAAACCGGTGCGCCGAGATTAAAATTTCCCAAATTTCCGCCCAGCGGCGAATTTGCAAAACCGATCGGTCCATCGTTCCAAAGCCGCGCCATCACATAATTAAATTGCGGAAAAGGCAAGTTGCGCCAGTCGTTAAAAAGCCGCGTGGTCGATGAAAGCAGAAGCTCGATCTGCCGAATCGAACGCGCCGTATTGACACCCCAAATATGATTCAACGGAAAACCATAACTGTTTGCTTCCGGGATTGCCGTTGATTGATATGACGAATAGTAATTTTCGAGGTTGTACAGACGATTGGTCGGCGTTCCGATACCGTCGTAAAGCAGTCTGTAAACTTTGACAACCGTTTTAACGACGACCTTTGTTTGCGGCGCGGAAATTTCCGCCGTGATCGTGTAATCGCCGGTTCGCCCGGGCATCCAACTGATCTGGTAGGGAAAACTCGCCGCCGTTCCGATCGTTTGCCCGTTTGCCTTAAAAACAACCGACAGGCGCGGAAACGCGGTTTTTGTCAAAACCCGCAATAAAATGGGATCGCCAAAGGAATAAACGTCTTTATTTTCCGGCAAAATAAGGCGAAATATTTGTCCGTTCGCCGATGCTTTTGCGGCATAAAATAAAGGCAAAGTAAAACCTGCGCCGACGCCTGACAGAAATTTCCGACGGTTAATTTTGTCCATATTATAAAGCTCGATCTCGTAACTTTTAAGCTAAAAGCTTATGTTTTATTTTAGATAATTACAATGTTTTTTTTTAGCGCGGAATGCGCTAAGATTTACAAATTACAGATGGTCGAAATATTCAACAATCAGCGTAAAATCAAACTCGATCCGAGCATTTTTCAAACATTCGCCGAAAGCGCAATTAAGCAGATTCACGAAGCGGAAAACAAAACGGCAAACATTGCTTTTGTTTCCGACCGTAAAATGCGTGCGCTGAATAACGAATTTCGCGGTAAAAACTCAACCACCGACGTTCTTTCATTCCCTTTTGAAGCCGACGAATTTGAAGATTTGTCAGTACCATCTGCGTTAGCGGATGGGTTTTCTTCCAACTTTCTGGGCGATATTGTAATTTCGCTCGAACAGGCGCAAAAACAAGCCGCCGAAAACGATCTCGACTTCGAAACCGAAATCAAACAGTTAATTCTGCACGGCATTTTGCATCTCTGCGGCTACGACCACGAAACCGACGACGGCGAAATGAACCGCCGCGAAATGCAGTTAAGGAAAAAGCTGAAAATTGATTAAACCGCCAAACTTCTCCGGTAAAATTACGGCAAATCTTACAAAACCATCTGAATAACAAACAAAGCGGTTTTATGTTAATCTGTGATTTAAAAATTTATGAGCGAAATACATAAACAAGCTGACCCCTGCACGATGATCATCTTCGGCGCGACGGGCGATTTAACGAAACGCAAACTTTTCCCCGCGCTCTATAATCTGGCGAAGGAAAAATTTCTGCCCGATAATTTTGCGATCGTCGGCGTCGGTCGCCAGGAAATGACGAGCGAGGATTTTCGCAGCCAGATTCGCGGCAATCTTTTGGAATTCATCGGCAAAGACGTTGACAAGGATCTGCTCAAATGGTTTGAAGAACGCACGCATT
>DATLOR010000008.1:0-28174 GCA_035536135.1 Pyrinomonadaceae bacterium
CGGCATACCGGACGATGCCTTTGCGGTCAATAATAACGGTCGTCGGCAAATTGAGCGCGTCGTAAATTATCTGGTTTGTCATGTATTTTCCGACGACAAAATCGTATTCGAGATTGTTTTCTTTTTTGAACTTTTGTAAAAATTCGATCTCGCCCGCGTCGTCCTTAATCTCATCGCTTGCCGATTTGCCGTAATAGCGCGTGACGCCCAAAATTACGAGTCCGTCTTTTTCGAATTTTTGATTCCATTCAACGAGCGACGGAAAGGTCTCGATGCACGGACCGCACCACGTTGCCCAAAAATCAAGGAGCACGACTTTGCCGCGCAGATCCGCGAGTTTTTTCGCTTCGCCCGGAAACCAGCGGTCAACATCCGTCAATTCGGGCGCGGTTTCGCCGAGCATCTGGTAATGTTTTTCGCGGCGTTTCAAACGGCTCAGAATATCGTTCTGCCACGATTTCAGCTTGAAATCTTTGACCGCCTGCACCATTGATTCCTTGTAAAACTGCATCGCCAGAGGTTTGCGCCCGGTTTCGATCAGATATTTGATCCGTTCATTGACCGCCACGTAATAGATCGTCGTCGATTCGACGAGCGCGCCGGTTTTCTGCAGATCATCGAGCGCTTTGTCGGCTTTTTCGATCTGGCGGTCGTCGCGGTAAATTTCAAAAGTCTTGAGCCCCGTATCATACAGATCGTTCAGCCCGCGCGTCCGCGATGCTTTGGAAAAAAGAACTTTCGCGGCGCGGTAAGCTTCTTCGGCGTGCGCGGCGGCTTTCGCAAAGTTTTTTTCTTCGCGGTAAAACTTTGCCAGTTCGCTTTCCATATCAAGCCGTTCGCCCGGATTGACCGGATTGTTATTGAGATATTCGACCAGCAGTTTTTCGGCTTCATCAAAATTTTTCCGGCGCGCCAAAATAACGATAACAACCGAGCGCGCCGTTTGCGACCGCTCGGCGACGGATTTTTCAGCCGTGGCGAGATATTTTCTAAAGCTTTCTTCCGCGCCGTCAACGTTTTCGGCAAACCAGTGAAGCCTTCCGAGAAAATAAAGATCCTCGCCCGCCAGATCATTGCGGGCTAAAAGACGCGCGGCATTTTTCGCTGCCAGTTGTTTTTGTTCCTGAATGGTTTGCAGGCGGAGCTTTTCGTCGTAGGGAATTTTCTTTTCATTAAATTCGGTGAATTTTGTTTTGATGTAGGTGTTAACTTCATCAAAAAGCTGTTCGGCGGTCTGATCGGTTTTCGGCGCGTCCGGGGCAGGCGGATTGAGGCGACCCGATTGCGCGAATCCGGCAGCCGCGCTGCAGAACAATATTGTGAAAATAATCAAACTACGCATAAAAACTCAACACTTCTAAGTCTTTGCGGGAAAATTCTTATAAAAAATAAATTAAAAAATTAAACCGAAATATTCAAACTTCGCAAGCCGTTCGGCGCAAATCTGTTTGGACTGAAAACCGTCAGATAGTTCGAGTCTTTGTTTTCGACCATTTTTTCCGCCAGAACTTTGGCGGTCAAAGGCGCGAGCAAAATCCCGTTGCGGTAATGCGCTGTCGCGAGAAATAAGTTTTCCACAGGTGGAAAACTTCCCAGAATCGGCAAAGCGTCCGCCGCAAACGGGCGCAGTCCCGCCCATTTTTCCGCAACTTCCAAATTTACAAGACTTGGCGCGATTTCCAAAGCGTTTTCGCGCAAAAACTCGATGCCCGCTTCGCTCACGCTTTTGTCGAAACCCGCATCCTCAACGGTCGCGCCCGCCAAAACTCTGCCGTCAAAACGCGGCACGAGATAGCCGCGCGGGCTGTAGATCACTTTTTGAAAAAGACGTTTCGCGGTATGAAAAGCGATCATCTGCCCGCGAACCGGTTTCACCGGCGGCAGCGCAAGATTTCCGGCTTTGAGAAACGAAGTCCACGCGCCGGTCGCTAAGATAACTTTTCCGGCGAAAAACTTTTCCGCTTCGGTTTCCGCGCCCGTAATTTGATGATTTTCGATCAAAAGACGCGTAACTTCCGTGTTTTCACGAACTTCAATCTCGTTTAATTCGGCAAACTTCTGCAAAGCGTGAACGAGCCGGCGGTTTTCGACCTGCCAATCGTTCGGAAAAAACAAACTTTCCAGAACATCGGGCGAAACGAACGGTTCGGCTTGGCGCGTTTCCTGCGCCGAAAGATGCGCGACCTGCAAGCCCGCGCCTTTTTGCCACTCGAAACGATTTCTGATTTCCTCGACGTCCGTTTCGGTAAAAGCGAGATAAAGCGTGCCTTCACGATCGAGCTCGATATCAACGCCGGTTTCGTCCAGAAGTTCAGCGGCAAAGTTCGGATAAAGTTTGTTGGATTCATCGCAAAAAAAGAAAAAATCGTCCAGTTTATCGGTTTCGGCGTGCGGCGCAAGCATTCCCGCCGCCGCGTGCGAGGCTTCCTTGCCGACCGCGCCGCGCTCTAAGATCGTGATTTTTCGAACACCTTTTTTATGAAGCTCGCGGGCGATCGCCAAACCGATCACACCGCCGCCGATAATTAAAACATCTGAATTCATTAAAATACCTTTCGTCCTTTGTCCTTTGTTCTTTGTCCGTTGTAAATTATAGAAATTACAAACGACTAATGACAAAGGACGAAAGACAAACTAATGAAACATAATATCACTTTAATTCCCGGCGACGGCATCGGACCGGAAATTGTCGCGGCGACCGTGCGGATACTCGAGGCTTCGGGCGTCGAGATCGAGTGGGAAACTCATATCATCGGCGCGCAGGCGCTCGAAAAATACGGGACGACGATTCCGGAAGCGACGATCGAATCGATCAAAAAGAACCGCGTGGCGCTCAAAGGACCGCTCGGCACGCCGATCGGCAAAGGCTTTACGTCCGTTAATGTCGGTTTGCGCAAGGCACTCGATTTATATGCGAATGTTCGCCCGATCAAGGCTCTGCCGAATGTCGAATGCCGTTATCCCGAGCTCGATCTGGTGATCATCCGCGAAAATACGGAAGATCTGTATGCGGGTTTGGAACACGTCGTCGTGCCGGGTGTCGTCGAAAGTATCAAGATCATCACCGAAAAGGCTTCGACGCGCATCGCGCAATACGCGTTTGACCACGCCGTCAAGAACGGGCGCAAAAAGGTGACGGCGATGCACAAAGCGAACATTATGAAGCTTTCCGACGGACTTTTTCTCGAATGTTTCTATAATGTCGCGAAAAAGTTTCCCGACATCGAAGCGGACGACAAGATCATCGACAATGCCTGTATGCAATTGGTGATGCGTCCCGAACAGTTCGATATGATGGTTCTGGAAAATCTTTACGGCGATATCGTTTCCGACCTTTGCGCCGGATTGATCGGCGGGCTCGGATTAGCGCCGGGCGCGAATATCGGCGAGCAGGGCGCGGTTTTTGAAGCCGTTCACGGTTCGGCACCCGACATTGCGGGACAGGGAATTGCCAATCCGACCGCGATTTTGATGTCGGGAATTTTGATGCTCAGGCATCTCGACGAAATGGACGCGGCGGACCGCGTTGAAAAAGCGATGATGGAAGTTTTTGCCGAGGGCAATGTGCGCACAAAGGATTTGGGCGGCACGGCGAAAACATCGGAATTTGCCAGCGCGATTATTGAGAAGATGAAGTAAGATAATCGAAAGATAAAAAAGAAGGCTCACGAAATTCGGAAAGGAATTCGCGAGCCTTCTTTTTTATGGTTAAATATTGAATCTTTTCATTAAACTCTCTTGTAAAACAAAGTTTAATGTTTTATCATTTTAGGTGCCGAAACTAAACGGTAGAACTTTCCAATTTAAAACTTTCCAAAAGTTTTATCTTCGCAGATAGCCTTCATTTAATTAATAATGCACAAAATAAATGCGGACGGTGAAAAATTACGTCTTGCCGCTCTAAAAAAAATTCAGATTCTCGATACTTTGCCCGAGCAGGAGTTTGACGATATAACGCTGTTGGCAAGCCAGATCTGCGAAACGCCGATTGCCGCCGTCAGCTTGATCGACGAGGACCGTCAATGGTTCAAATCGCGAATTGGATTAGAAGCGGTCGAAACTCCGCGCAACTGTGCTTTTTGCGATTATGCAATTAAGGGCGACGAATTATTTGTCGTTTCGGATGCTGCCGAGGACTTGCGTTTTTCCGCCAATCCGCTGGTCACGAGCGACCCGCATATTCGTTTTTACGCCGGCGCGCCGCTGACGACTTCCGACGGCTACAAGCTCGGTACGCTTTGTGTGATCGACCAAAAACCGCGCGCGCTTTCCGAATCCCAGGAAAGAGCCTTAAATGCTCTCGCGAGATCGGTTATGAGCTTGATCGAAACGCGGAGTTTGAAGAATGCTTCGGCTAACGCAAGCGAAGAAAAAACGGCTAATATCTTTTCCAAAACGGATGCCGTCGATGCAAAAAACACTTCATTTTTTAACCGGTATTTAAAACATTATCTGATCGCGACCTTAATAGTTATTGCTGTCGCGCTGTTTAAAGTGTTTCTGGAGTCGGTCGCAGGGATCGAATCGCCTTTCCTCTTGCTTGCCGGCGCAACGCTTTTAGCCTCCTGGCGCGGCGGTTTCGGACCGGGTTTGTATGCGACGCTGGCGAGTGTTCTGATCACGAACTACTACTTTATACCGGCTGAGAGCAATTGGCTTAATCACGATTTCAGGCAAAATCTGCCGTTTTTGGTATTTATCGTGCAGGGAGTTTTCATCTCGGCTTTGTGCTCTTCGCGGCTTCGCAATGAGCGTCTTTTACGGCGTGCGGGAAAAGAAATGGAAAATCGTGTGATCAAACGCACGACCCAATTGGCACAAGCCAATAAGGAATTGACCCAGGAAATCCAGGAGCGGAATTTATTGCAGGAAGATTTGCGGCAGGCGCGCGATGCCGCGCTCGAATCGGCGCGTTTGAAATCGGAGTTTTTAGCAAATATGAGCCACGAAATACGCACGCCGATGAACGGCGTGATCGGAATGACCGGCTTATTGCTTGAAACGCGGCTCGACGATGAACAAAAACACTTTGCCCAGGTTATCCGCAGCAGCGGCGAATCTCTGCTCACGATCATCAACGACATTCTGGATTTTTCCAAAGTCGAAGCCGGAAAACTCGAACTGGAAACATTCGAGTTTAATCTGCGCGAAACGATCGAAAGCCTCGTCGAGATGTTTTCCGAACGGGCGCGTGAGCAGAGCGACGAGCTCGCGGCGTTGATTCATTTCGACGTTCCGCTCGCCTTGCGCGGCGATGCCGGACGGATTCGGCAGATTTTAACCAATCTGATCGGCAACGCGATAAAGTTCACCAAAAACGGCGATATTATGGTGCGCGTTGAAAAGATTTGCGAAACCGCCAACCGCGTGCAGCTTAAATTTTCCGTGATTGACACAGGCGAAGGCATTTCCGAAGAAGTGCAAAGCCGGCTTTTTCAGCCGTTTACGCAGTCTGATGCTTCGACCACGCGGCGTTTCGGCGGAACCGGTCTAGGTCTTTCGATTTCCAAAAAACTCGTCGAAATGATGAACGGCAAAATCGGTTTGGAAAGCCGGCTCGGCAAAGGCTCGACCTTTTGGTTTGACCTCGATCTGGAAAAACAGGAAGCCGTTTCGACCGCCGGTTTTGAATATTCGAATTTTGCTCAGAATCCTTTTGACCTGAGCGGAAAACGCGTCCTGATCGTTGACGATAATCAGGTTAACCGTGAAGTTCTGACGCATCAGGCGCATTCGTGGAAGATGGAAACGCTTGAAGTGGACAATGGACCGGAAGCGATTGAAATACTCGAAAAATCGGTACAGCCTTATGATCTGGTCATTTTAGATCTGCAAATGCCGGTGATGGACGGATTGGAAGTTGCCCAAAAGATCATTTCCACAAATATTCAGCCGCTTCCGGCAATTATTATGATTTCGTCGAGCGGCTTTAAGATGGACGCGGAAAAAATGTGTGAATACGGAATCAAAGCTTTTCTGAACAAACCGTACCGGCAGAGCGATTTGTTGGCAGGAATCTGCGGTTCTTTGGATGCCTGCCAAGAAGAATCGATGGAAGATGAGGATATTCACATCACGGCGACGGCGGAAATGCATAATATTTCGCAGGCAAAATCGAAACGTATTTTGATCGTCGAAGACAATTCGGTCAATCAGCTCGTTGCCCGGAATATGCTGAAAAATTTCGGTTATCACGCCGACGTCGCGGCAAACGGGCGCGAGGCTTTGCACGCTTTGGAAATAATTCCCTACGATCTGGTTTTGATGGATTGCCAGATGCCGGAAATGGACGGCTACGAAGCGACCCGCGAGATTCGCGCGCGCGCTTGGGAATCGGCGCAGACGCCGATCATCGCCCTGACCGCTCACGCGACTGCCGGCGAACGCGAAAAATGTCTGAATGCGGGCATGGACGATTACCTCAGCAAGCCGGTTGAAAAAGAAAGTCTGCGTCAGATGGTCGCGCAATGGCTGACAAAATCGGAAAACAAAAAAAATATTGTTTCATCCGGTAACGCCGGCGAAACCAAGACCGCAGAGCTCAAAGAAACGGCGGTTCCGGCGGTTGATTTTGCGACGCTTGACGAGATTACCGACAACGACGCGGAGATGAAGCGCGAGGTGGTCGAAATCTATCTCACGCAGACGGTCGGCAATCTTTCCGATCTCAAACAGGCGATCAGCGTCAGTGATTCTCAGTCTTTATATGAAATAGCTCATAAAACGGTTGGCGGAAGCGCCTTGTGCGGAATGACGGCAATCGTTGAACCGCTGCGCAAGCTCGAACAATTGGGACGTGACGGAAAGGTTCAGGAAGCCCTGCCGTTTCTGATACAGGCACAGGATGCCTTTGCGGCGATCGACCGGGAATGCCGCGAGAATATTCCGGGAATTTAGAAAAACTTTATGCGAAAAATAGTAATTATTGAAGACAACGCGGTGGTTGCAAGGCTCTACGAAAATAAACTTTTAGCCGCCGGAAATACGGTAAAAATTGCGCTCGACGGCGCGGAAGGATTGAAACTGATTCACGAAACAAGACCTGATATGGTTTTGCTCGATTTGATGCTTCCCGGGATGTCGGGCATTGAGATCATCAAGCGGATCAGGGGAGATTACCGCTACACCAATCTGCCGATCATGGCGTATTCGAGTGCCGACGAAGACATTCTGGCGCAGGCGGTCGAGGCGGGTTCGACGACGATCATTTCCAAAAAAGAGGCTTCATTCAAGGAAATTCTCGAACAGTTTAATTATTTGCTCGAAGCCAGCCAGGATTGGCAGATCTATAATCCGTTGAATTTCAAGGACGAAAACGGCAGCGCGGGGGAAAAACCGAAACCGTCGGTGCAGAATCGAATTCTGATCGTCGAAGACGAAGCAATTACCGCGCGCATTGTCGCCAATATTGCCGAGAAGGAAGGGTTAAATCCCGTGGTTATTGATGACGGACAGGAAGCGTACCGGATTTTGTCGTCGGAAGCCAATTTCGCGGCGGCGGTGTTGGATGTCGAGCTGCCGAAAATAAAAGGCACGGATTTGCTGAAATATATGCGGAGCGAAAAACGTCTGCGCCATATTCCGGTGATCATGATGACGGCTTCGTCCGAATACGTGAAATTGCAGGTTGAAAGCTATCAATCGGGCGCGACGTTTTTTATCTCGAAACCGTTTGAGCGTGCGACCTTTGAAATGATCTTCAAAACTCTGGTGAAGGCCTGACATTAGCAGATTTCTCAACTTTTTATAAAAGGCGCCGAAATATTTTGCGCCTTTTATTTTTTGCGTGCGCGGCGAATGTATTATAATCAACGTAAAACGTTGATAAATCTATGAATGGACAGAATATCTGGGACAAGCCGATTTCACACGGCGAGATTTTGAAGACAATCTGGAAGAATCTGGATTTGGGAACGCTTGACCGCAATCATCCGTTTCACACGCCAGTGTTCGGAACGGTTTGCGATAACGCGCCCGATTTGCGAATGGTTGTCCTGCGTCGTTTCTGGCGCAGACCGCCGCGGCTTGCGTTTCACGCGCACGCCGGAAGCCCGAAAATCAATCAGCTTCGGGCAAATCCAAATGTTTACTGGCTTTTTTACCATCCGCAGGAAAGATTTCAAATTCGCATCAAAGGCACGGCAACGCTTCATACCGACGGCGATCTTCACGAAGAACAGTGGCTCGCGACCGAGCTGTTTTCGCGCCGCTGCTACATCGGCGAAGCACCGACAGCGGTGAGCGATAAACCGACTTCCGGTTTGCCCGAAGATTTGATCGACCGCAAACCGACGCACGAGGAATCGGAGGTCGGCAAAGCCAATTTTGCCGTAGTCACTTCGACCATAAACGAAATCGATTGTTACGAGCTGAATGTCAAAGGTCATCGCCGTTCGCTTTTTACATGGCACGAAAACGGAGAACTGTGCACCAAATGGTTGACTCCGTAAGGTTTATTTCATCGAGTGCAAAATTTTTTACAACGCCCGCCGTGGTTTTTTCTTCAAACTTTCGAAATCGGACAAACTTCGATTTCGAGGAGAGAAAATTATGAGAGCCCTATTTTTAAGTTTATTTTTACTGCTTGCCTTCGGAAGTTTGCAAACAGCCGAAGCGCAGGTTAACCGTCAGGTCAAGGTCAAAATCAATCAGCAAAAAATCGTCACCGGAAGATTGGCGATCAGATTTGTCTCGGTCGAAGATTCGCGCTGTCCGACCGGCACACAGTGCGTGTGGGCGGGCAATGCCAAAGTGCGGATCAGAGTGCTGAACGCGCGCGGCGCGGCGCAAACGTTCGATCTGAACACGAATCTGCAGCCGAAAACCGTCAGATTTGCCGGTTATGAGATCAGGCTGACGGATGTTAGTCCGCGACCGGCAAACAACATTCGAATCAACCGCAACGGATATACGGCAACATTTTCCGTAACAAAATTATAAAATCCGCCGAGCAGGAGATGCCTCAAAGTAAAATTTGAGGCATCCTCACTTTTGGATAATTCCCGCTCGAAATTCAAAAAGTGCCGCCGTTAATTGTTCCTGCAAACAATCAGGCTCCCTCAAATTCCGACCGCTTATCTTTAATTTCCAGGTTAAATTCTCATAACATTGTAAAATTTATAATCTTTGTGCTAAAACCTGCTAATTATCCTCTTTTGAGCGTTGCAATTTTCAGACTTTTGTATAAACATAACTTTCACAATCCCAAATAGATTATTTTTTGTCTTGTCGGCAAGTCATTGCGCCGATCTCTGCACTTCAATGCAGAACGGCGGTTTTGAGCTGATAAGCGGTTCGTACTGCAATTTAAATTTCTGTGAGTTTTTTGGTTTCGGTCAATTTTTGCCCAACAAAAGCTCGGCGAAAATTTACTATTACGAAGTACTTTGCTTTGGCTGGTGTCGGAAAGATGCTTTTCGCCGTTGTTTGCCGAATTTTCTGACGAACAGTTTTTGACAGGCAAATCATAATTTATTGAAGCGTGAAAATAACCGATTAACTTTAGAGGAGAAGATAAATGATGAAAAATACTCAGGGTTCTGTCAAAAAACGCGGGTGGACGATTATGGCGTTCATCGGCGTTTTTGCTTTTGCGGCGTTTTGGATTTTGCCGATGCTCGTCGCGAGCAAAAACCAGGCGAAAGTTGCGCCAAAGAAAACCATCGAAAATTACGACATCCGTGACGACGAATCTGCCCGTCAGTCACTAATGCAGAAACGCGGGCTTGTGAAGTCTTCGCGGGAAGCGAATTTAGCCAATCTCGGTCAAACGATGAAAAACGGCGAAGCGCGTTTGGCAAAGCGAAATCCGAATCTGAATGTCGAATGGAGCAAAGAAACGAGCGCACCGGAAATCGTCGGCGTATTATCTGCCGAGAAGAAATTAACCGGACGCTCAAAAGCGGAACGCGCCGAAATCGTGCGCGAATTTGTTTCAAACAACAGCGATCTGTACGGTTTGACGAAAGAACAAATTGCCGAACTCAAAACGGTTGCCGATTATAAAAATCCGAGCGGCAATATGTCCTTTGTCGAATTGGAACAGAGAATCAACGGGCTCCAGGTTTTTCAGGGAAATATCCGCGCGGGTTTAACGAAGGACGGAGAATTGATTCGGACGACCGGAACGCTTGCGACGGGACTTGATTATCAGGAACTGGCACAGGCGAGAAATAATTTGAATATTGGCGATACCAATTCGGCGGCGGACGCCGTTGCGGCAGGCGCGCGAGCGATCGGCGTGAACCTCGATGCGAAAGATCTGGTCGTCAGGGAAGTTTCCGAAGACGGCACCTCGGTCGTTTTTGAGCGCGGACCTTTTGCCGATGATATCAAAGCGGAATTGATGTATTTCCCGCTCGAATCGGGCACGGCAACAATTTCGTGGGGAATGACGCTCTGGCAGGACGTGCCGGCGTATTACACATTTGTCGATGCCGAAAGCGGCGATCTGCTTTGGCGCAAAAATATTACCAACGACCAGACGCAATCGGCAACTTATTCAATTTATGACAGCGACAGCCCGGCACCGCTTTCGCCTTTTCCGGGGCTTCCGGGTTCGGGAACGCAGGGCGCGTATATTCCGCGCACGAACGTCACGAATGTCAGTGAATTGCCGGCGTTTGATAATTTAGGCTGGATCACGGACGGCGGCAACACGACGACCGGCAACAACGTGGACGCCGGATTGGACGTGGTTTCGCCGAACGGCATTGACGCCGGCGGACGACCGACCGGCGCACCGGCGCGCGTTTTTAATTTTCCGTATGACCCTGCCGTCGATTCACCGACCGGAGTCAATTATCGCGCCGGTGCGGTGACGAATCTGTTTTTCTGGACAAACCGTTATCACGATATATTGTATCAATACGGGTTTACCGAATCGTCGCGAAACTTCCAACAGGACAATTTCGGACGTAATCCGGGCGGCGCAACCGCTAATGCGAGAAACGGTAATGACCGTGTGTTGGCAGAAGCGCAGGATTTTTCGGGAACGAACAATGCGAACTTCTCAACCCCGGCGGATGGTAGTTCGGGACGCATGCAGATGTATATCTGGACCGGTCCGACTCCCGATTACGACGGCGATCTTGACCAAACCATCAGCATTCACGAAATGACGCACGGCACGTCGAACCGTCTGCATAACAATGCGTCCGGCTTAGGCGCGACGATCAGCGGCGGGATGGGCGAAGGCTGGGGCGATTTTTATGCGCGGATGATTCTTTCGTCGGCGGATGAAGACGTGAACGGAATTTACGGTACGGGCGGCTGGGCAACCTATCTGGCGGCGACCGGTTATACGGACAATTATTATTACGCCATCCGACGTTTTCCGAGCGTGGTCAAATCTAATCTCGGACCGAACGGCAAACCGCACAACCCTTTGACGCTTGCCGATATTGACCCGAATCAGATCGATCTGACCGACGGCGCATTTCCGCGCGGACCTTTCGGCGTCAGCGGCGATGCCGGTGCGATCGCGGTTCATAACATCGGCGAAGTCTGGAGCATCGCGCTGATCGAAGTTCGTGCGCGGATCATCAATCGGATGGGTTACGCGGCGGGCAATGCGCGAATGATGCAGCTGACGACCGACGCGATGAAGCTCGACGGCACAAACCCGACGCATCTGGTCGGACGCAACTCTTTCTTAGCCGCGGACGTGGCTTTCGGAAGCGAAGACGCGCTCGATATCTGGGCGGGTTTTGCGACCCGCGGAATGGGTTTCGGCGCGACGATCTCGCCGCAGGCGCAATTGACCGGCTCGGCAACCAAAATCCAAAACGTCAAAGAATCGTTCGACAATCCGATTCCGGGAATGGGCGCGGTGACGGCAACCGATAATGCGTGCAGTTCGAACGGCACGTTCGGTGTCGGCGAGAAAGTAATGCTTTCGGTTCCGCTGACCAATCCGCTGACCAACGCTGTGACGGATGTTTCGGCACAGGTCACGGGCGGCGGTTCGGCAACCTACGGAACGATTGCCCCGGGCGCAACCGTAACGCAGAATATTGCTTATCAAGTCCCGACCAATGTGGCTTGCGGAAGCAAAGTAACGGTCAGCGTAGTTGTGACGAGCAATCTCGGCACGGAAACGAAAACCCTTAAACTGCAAATCGGAACACCGACACCCGTTTACACGGAAAACTTCGACGCCGTGACCGCTCCGGCGCTTCCGGCGGGCTGGACAACTTCGGGAACACTTCCGTGGACGACTTCGACGGCGGGAGCCGATTCGGCTCCGAACGCGGCAAGCAATCCGTTTGCCGCATCAACGCAAAGCGGAGAGCTTGTTTCGCCTTCCGTCGCGGTTCCGGCAACCGGCGCACAACTGACTTTCCGCCACAGCTATACCTCGGAATTTTCGTGGGACGGCGGCGTTCTGGAAATCAGCGTCAACGGCGGCGCGTATGTTGACATTGTCGATGCGGGCGGCACATTTGAAACGGGCAGTTATAACTGGGCGTTTCAACGGGCGGCTGACGGCAACACGAGCGTGCTTGCTTCGCGTGCCGGTTGGACGGGAACGACGGTCTCTGTCAGTAATCCGAGCGGATTTATTACATCAACCGTTAATCTTCCCGCATCCGCCAACGGGCAAAACGTGCGTTTCAAATTCCGTGCGGCTTCCGACAGCGCAGACAGTGTCACCAATGCTCATTGGTGGATCGATTCGATCGTGCTCAACGGATTTATTTGTCCGGCGGTCGCAACAACGACAACGGCGGCACCGGCGGCGGGACAATACAGCGATCCGGTAACTTTGAGCGCGACGCTCGCGGCGGATTGCGATTATGCGACCGGCTCGATGGAATTCCGCGTGGACGGCGTTCTCGTCGGCACGGTTGCGGTCAATGGCAACGGCAGTTATTCAACGCCTTATACCATTACCAACGCACCGGGCAATCATACGATTACGGCTAGTTTCGTGAGCTCGAACCCGTATTTTGCAAACAGCAGCGACACCGACACGCTCGTTGTCAGCAAAGAAGATGCGTCCGTTTCATTCCCCGACACGAACCCGTTTTCGGTCAAGGTTAACGCGCCGGGCGGAACTGCCGGATCGATCACGATCTGCGCCGACATCACGGAAATCCCCGATGGAAGCGCGGGCGATACGACCAATGCGACCGCCGTCTTTACGATCACGCCGGTGGCGGGCGGAAGTTCGCCGAGTCCGGGCGTTGTCACCTATTCCGGCGGCGGAGTCGGCGGCACGCGGCGCGCTTGTATCACGCTGAACAACGTGGCGGTTGATGTTTACGACATTACCGTGACGGTCGGCGGCTATTATCAGGGAACCAACAGCACCGTTCTCGCCATTTACGACCCTTCGCTCGGCTTTGTGACGGGCGGCGGAACCGTTCTCAACAACGGTCGGACGGCGAATTTCGGGATCTCTGTCAAATACCTGAAAAACGGCAAGGCGCAAGGTTCCGTGCTTTATATGGAACATAACGGGGACGGCACTGTCACTAAAGTCAAGAGCAACTCGATGCAGTCGCTTTCGATCGTTAACGGAACGGCGGTGATTTTAGCCAAAGCAACGGTCAACGGCGTCGGCAATTACAGCATTCGGATGATTGCGGTGGACAACGGCGAACCGGGTTCGAGCGACCAGCTCGGCTTGACGACGACGAGTCCGACCAATACGAATGTGCCTGCTTTAACCTTCGGATTAACGACTCTGCAGGGCGGCAATATCCAAGTCCCGCAGAATCCGCGAAACTAAGCCGGGTTAATCAAAATAAAGGACGGTGCAAATCTTCGCACCGTCCATTATTTTTTGCAACTAAAAGGCTAATGTATCCTTCAAAGAAGCCGCGTCCGGCGAGATTCGGCGCGGTTTATTTGGAGGATACAAAAATTTATGAGAACTTTATTTTTAAGTTTGATTTTAACCCTGATTTTCGGAAGCGCGATGACCGCAGAAGCCCAAACAACAAGTCAGATCAGTTTGCTCGCGGGCAAACAAAAGACCGTGACCCGCGATAAAATAAAGATAAAATTCGTGTCGGTCGAAGATTCCCGCTGTCCGCAGGGCGTCGACTGCATCTGGGCGGGAAACGCCAAAGTCACGATCAAAGTGACAAACCGCAAAGGCGAATCGAAAACCTTCGATCTAAACACCAATCTGGAAGTCAAAGCCGTCAAATTCGAAGGCTACGAAATAAAGCTCGGCAATGTCACGCCCTATCCGAAAGCCAACGTGCCGATCAGCCCGGACGGCTACACGGCGAGCTTTACCGTGACCAAATTATAATATTCAAAGCGGCGGAGAAATCTGTTCTTTTTATTTGTTATTTGGGATAAGATATAAAAACTTCGCATTAAAAATTTAGTCGCGCAGAAAGGAAGACGGCAAAATGAATAACGATTATTTATCGCAGATCAGCGAACTTGAACAGGAATTTTCGCAGGAATTAAGAGGTTACGGCTCCTTATCGTTAAATCTGAGGGGCGCGTCGGCGGATGAGCGGGATTATCTCGGTTATGACATTCGCCCCGAAGACGTTGAAGCCATTTATTTTGAAGGCATCGGCATCCCGCGTTGGGAAACCATTAAGGCGGACACGGTTGATCAACAAGTCGCGCTTTACAACGAATCGATGCAGAAAATTATGGCGGATTACCCGCTCATCGGGCGCGTCAGCGATACCGACCAGAGAGTTGAATACACGCCTGACGAAGTTTCCGAGCTTCGCCAGGAATGTGAAAAAATCCTGGAAAATACCTCCAACCCGCAAGCCGTCAAAGCCTTGCAGAAATTGGCGATCGCCTGCCTGAAAGCCGCCGAACATCAAAAAGGACTGCTCCTGCTCCCAAGCTAGAAACATTCGCCCGCCGGTATACTACGAAAGTGGTATCGAAAAATACAGAGACTTAGTGATTCGGTGTGATAACTCATTTGTTAATCTTTTTAACAAATTCCCCAAGTTTTAACTAAAAAGGAGACAAATAAATGAACGAATCATCTTTTGAAGGAGTCGGCGGATTGAAGATCTTTACGCGCTCGTGGCAGCCCGCAGGAGCCGCGCCCCGCGCCGTCTTGGTCATCGTCCACGGTTTTAATTCGCACAGCGGTCAATATCTGTGGGCGGCGGAGCAGTTCGCGGCGAACGGCTTGGCGGTCTATGCGCTCGATCTGCGCGGGCGCGGTCGTTCCGAAGGCGAACGCTTTTATGTTGAGAAGATCGATGACTTTACCGACGATGTCGAAACGCTTGTCACACAGGCAAAAGCCGAGAATCCGGGCTTGCCGGTTTACGTTCTCGGACACAGCGCGGGCGGCGTGACGGCGTGCGTTTACACGCTCGAACATCAGGACGAAATCGACGGTCTGATCTGCGAGAGCTTTGCCTATGAGCTGCCCGTGCCGGATATTGCGCTCTCATTCCTGAAAGGCTTGAGCTATATCACGCCGCACACGCACGTTTTCAGCTTGAACAACAAAGATTTTTCGCGCGACCCAGCGGTCGTCGAATCGATGAACGAAGACATTCTCATCAAGGGCGAATCGCAGCCCGCGCAAACGGCGAAAGTGCTGATAAATGCCGCCGCGCGATTAAAAGAGGAATTTCCGCTGATTACAATTCCCGTTCTGATTCTGCACGGGACGGAAGACCACGCAACCAAACCGAGCGGCAGTCAGCACTTTTACGAGCAGGCGGGCTCGACCGATAAAACCTTGAAGCTCTACGAAGGACATTTCCACGACCTGCTCAACGACATCGACAAAGAAGTCGTCATGGCGGACATCCAAAACTGGCTCGATGAGCGCATTCCCGCGCAGGAGAACGAATCATCAGCCGTTTCGGGAAACTGAAAAATTTTACGTTAATCAAAAAGGTAAAAGCGGAGTTTCAACAGTGCTGTTGAAACTCCGCTTTTTTGCGGAAATATGACGGTTTAATTCACAAACAAAACTATTTTCCCGCGTTCATCAATGACTCGATCACTTCCGGCTCTTTCGGGACTTTTGCGGTCAGGTTGTGGTTGCCGTCTTCGGTCACGAGAACGTCGTCTTCGATGCGGATGCCGATGCCGCGGTATTTTGACGGAGCGTCTTTATCGTCGGGCGGAATATAGAGTCCGGGTTCGACCGTCAGGACCATTCCGGGCGCGAACGGGCGCGAGTTTTTCGCCTGCTGTTCCGTAAAATAGCGTCCCGCGTCGTGCACGTCCAAGCCGAGATAATGCCCGACGCCGTGCATATAATATTTCATATACTCTTTCTTTTTGATCAGATCTTTGGTCTTGCCTTTGAGAAGTCCGAGTTTTTTCATGCCTTCCGTGAGAAGTTCGATCGATAGATCCTGACGCTGCTGGACGGTGTTGCCTTTTTTCGTTGCTTCGATGCATTCGTTTTGGACTTCGAGCACCACGTCGTAAATTTCGCGCTGCGGTTTGGTAAATCTGCCGTTGACGGGAAACGTCCGCGTGATGTCCGACGCGTAGCCCTTGTATTCGCAGCCCGCGTCGATCAGCAGCAGATCGCCGTCTTTGAGCGGCGCGTTGTTCTCGACGTAATGCAGGATCGTCGCGTTGTCGCCGCCGCCGATAATCGAGTTATAGGCGACGCCCGAAGCGCCCGCCATTCGGAAATGATGTTCGATCAATGCTTCGATCTGCGATTCGTTCATTCCGGGCTGGCAATTCTGCATCGCGAGAACGTGCGCTTCGGCGGCAATATCGCCCGCTTTTTGCATATATTCGACTTCTTCCGTGGTTTTGTGCAGACGCATTTCGCCCAAAATTATCGTCGGGTCAACGATCGTGTGCGGCGGATAGGCGGTTTTCAAGCGGCGGAATCTTTGACCTGAAAGATATTGAATAATCGTCTGATCCAGTTTACTGTCAACGCCGAAACGGTAATAAAGTTTTTCGTGTCCGTTGACTAATTTCGCAAATTCGCTCTCGAATTTTTCGATCGGCAAGGCGCGGTCTGCGCCGTAATTTTTCTTCGCGCCTTCCGTGCCTTCGCGCCGTCCGTACCAAGTTTCCATCAATGGATCACGCGGACGCACAAAAAGCGTGAACGGGTGTTTTTTGTTCGATGGGGCGATCACCGCAATCGCGTCGGGTTCGGGAAAACCGGTCAAATAATAAAAATCGGGGTCTTGATGAAACTTGAATTCCGTGTCGTAACTGCGCGTCATCTCGTGCGCCGCAGGAATAATGGCAATCGCGTCTTTGCCGATGGCTTCAATAAAATCTTTCAGTTGTTTTCGCATAAATTCTCCTAGCCAAAAGTTTAACGCAACAACGGTTTAAAGAAAAATCAGCCATCGCACGACACTGAGAGAACTCAGATTTTTAAAGCAATTTTTCATAAATTTACCGTTCCTGATTTGTAAAAACTGTTATAATTCCCGAAATTTTACCCGAAACGGAGAAGAAAAAATGAAAAGAATTTTTAGTTTATGTTTGCTCGTGACAATGTTTTCGATCGCGGCGTTCGCCGATGTCCGTCTTCCTGATACGCCGAAGCCGACGCCTGCGCCGAAGGAGAAAAAGGCGATCGACACGTATTTGTCGATTCGGATTTCCCAGGACGCGAAAGAAGCACGGCTTCTGATTCCGAAAGATCAGATCAAACAGCTGCGCGCCCAGCTCGACGAGCTTGACGGCAGTTCAAACAACGCGGCTCTGATAAGTTTTTCGCGGACGCAGACGATCGTCGGCGGCTTGTTTTTGAGCCTCGCGATGGTGTTCGGCGGCGTCTGGCTGACGCGTTCCCGAAAGAGCGGTTTGAAACCGAACAAGACGGCAGTTGCTTCGGTCGTTATCTTCCTCGGCGGCGCATTTGCGGCGATTGCGTATGCCAATGTCGGTCCGCCGCCCGAAGCGCGAAGCATCACGGGAAGAATTTTTACGCCCGCCGTGCATCAATACAAACAGGCTTCGGGCAATATCAAGCTCGAAACGACCGACGATACCTACGGCGTTCAGCTGATCGTGCCGGACGTCAAAGACGATAAAAAAACGGACGAGTAAAAGTGAAAAGGTGAAAAAATGAAAAGGTGAAAAAGTTCTCGGTCATCTTTAATTTACTAAAACTTTTTCACTTTTATCCTTTTACCCTTTTCAACTTTCTAAGATGCAGGAAATTCAGCGAGTAAAATTTGAAATCACGGCGGCGCAGATTTTTGCGTGCCTGTTTCTGGCGTTCTGCGTTTTGTCGGCAGCGCTGATCGGCGCGTTTCCGCTCTCAGCTTCGATCGTCACGATCTTTCTTTTCGCGGGCGTTCATAATGCGTTCGAATTTCGCTATTTCGCGGCGCGGATGCCCGTGCGCTGGGGAAAATCACGTTTGTTTTATGCGGTCGGAATCGGCGGCGTAATTGTTCTCGCTTCCGCCTATCTGACGATTTATTTCGGCAGCGGAAACTGGCTCTGGAGCGCGGAGAACTGGCAGATCGCGGTTTCCGTCTGGAATACGGGTTTCGTTCTCTGGCTTGGACTTTTGTTTTATCTGCGCGGACGGCAAAAGCCAAAGTCAGATTGGAGCTGGGCGTTTGCCGTCGCTTTTTTGCTCGCCGCTCTGGCGTGGCTCGTGCCGGCTTACTGGAGTCTTTCGCTGGTTTATCTGCATCCGTTTATCGCGCTCTGGTTTTTGGAAAGGCAGATTCGCCGCACGCGTAAAGAATGGCTCAGAAGCTATCATTTTTGTTTGGCGACGATCCCGTTTTTTGTCTTGATCCTGTATTTCGCTTTTGCCAACGCGCCCGGTCTATCGAACGAAACGAATCTTTTCTGGCGGATTACCGAGCACGCCGGAAGCGGAATTTTGCCGTCCGTTTCGAGTCATTTCCTCGTTGCCGCGCACGTTTTTCTCGAAACGATTCATTACGCGGTTTGGATCCTGCTGATCCCGCTGATCGATAAACGCGCAATTCCGTGGCGTTTGCGGGAAATTCCGCTCGTTTCAAATCCGCAGGGTGTCCCGAAGATCGTGTTCGGCGCGGCGGCAGTCAGTCTTTTACTCGTGTTTGCTCTGTGGTTCGGCTTTTCCGTTGATTACGCCGCGACCCGCGACATTTATTTTGCCTTTGCCATCGCACACGTTTTGGCGGAATTTCCGTTTCTGGTCAAAATGCTTTAATAATTTTCCTCTCAAAAAAAATCATAAGCCTGCAAGATTTCGCGCCTTTCCGCGTTCTGAGAATGTTCGGTTAATTTTTTTTAGCCAAAAGCAACCGTTTGAGAGTTTCAAACTACTCAGTAAATGTAATTCTCGCGGGAAGTAAAAATTTAACACATCAGAATTGAGGTAAGGTTATGAAAAGATTTATCTTTCCGGTATTTCTCTGCCTGTTTTTCGCACTCGCAGCACAGGCGCAAAAAGTTACACAGGGCGAACTCGACGCCGTCGGTGCAGGCGGAAAATCGCTCGGGGCGTGTCCGCTCAAACATACCGACGTGAAGGCGGAAATTTCCGGCTTTTTGTCGCGGGTCAAAGTTACGCAGGAATTTGAAAACAATTTCGCGGAGAAGATCGAAGCCGTTTACGTTTTTCCGCTGCCGAACAATGCGGCGGTTGATGATATGACGATGCGCATCGGCGAAAGAGTTGTGCGCGGGCGCATTATGAAGCGCCAGGAAGCCCGCGAAGTTTACGAAGCGGCAAGGTCGAACGGGCAGATCGCGAGTCTTTTAGACCAGGAACGGACGAATATTTTCACGCAATCGGTCGCCAATATTTTGCCCGGTGAAAAGATCGTGATCGAGATCAGCTACGTCGAAACCTTGAAATACGAAGACGGAAGCTATGAATTCGTCTTTCCGATGGTCGTCGGACCGCGGTATATTTCGGGTTCAGCTGCGGATGCGAAAAATATCAATCCGCCGGTTGCGGAAACGCGCGCCGGACACGATATTTCGATCGAAGTAACCTTAGACGCGGGAGTTTTGATCGATAAGGTCGAATCGAAATCGCACGCGGTCGAATCAGCAATGCTTTCGGGAAGCAGTTACAGCGTCAAGCTGCGGGACGAAAAAACGATTCCGAACAAAGATTTTATTTTGCGCTACGACGTGGCGGGGAAACGCATTGAGGACGCCGTTCTGATGCACCGCAGCGCGAAAGGCGGTTATTTTACGCTGATCCTTCAGCCGCCCGACAATCCGCGCGTTGAAGACATTACGCCGAAGGAAATCGTTTTCGTGCTCGACACGTCGGGTTCGATGTCCGGTTTTCCGATCGAAAAAGCCAAAGAATCAATGAAAATGGCGCTTGCCGGTCTTAATCCGCAGGACACCTTTAATCTGATAACTTTCGCAGGCGATACGGCGATCTTGTTTGAAAAACCCGTTCCGGCAACCGCCGAAAATATGCAGAAAGCGCAAGCGTTTCTCGAATCACGGCAGGGCGGCGGCGGAACGGAAATGATGAAAGCAGTCCTTGCCGCGCTCGAACCTTCGGATTCGCAGGAGCATCTGCGCGTCGTTTGTTTTATGACCGACGGTTATGTCGATAATGAAGCGGCAATTTTGTCGGAAATTCAAAAACATCAGAACGCGCGGATCTTCAGTTTCGGTATCGGAAGCTCGGTTAACCGGATGCTGCTCGACAAAATGGCGGAAGAAGGACGCGGCGAAGTCGAATACGTGGCGCTGAACGACGACGGTTCAGCCGCCGCCAAACGCTTTCACGAGCGCGTCCGCAGTCCGCTTCTCACGGACATTTCGCTCGACTTCGGCACTTTGCAGGTCGCCGATGTTTACCCGAAACGGATCAATGACCTTTTCAGCGCGAAACCCGTCATCGTTCACGGGCGTTTCACAAGAGCGGGAAGCGGCGTTATCAAGTTAAAAGGCAAGTCTTTCGGGCGCGAAACCGTGCGCGAAATTCCCGTCAATTTTCCCGAAAACGAGCCCGATCACGATGTTCTGGCGACGCTCTGGGCGCGGACGCGGATCGACGATCTGACCAAACAGGATTATCAAAACGCGAAACCCGAAATCAAAGAGCAGATCACCAATCTCGGGCTTGAGTTTCGGCTTCTGACGCAGTTTACATCGTTTGTCGCGGTCGAAGAACGCGTCGTCACCGACGGCGGACAGCCGCGCCGGATCGAAGTTCCGGTCGAACTGCCCGACGGCGTCAGCCGTGAAGCCGTTATCGATCCGAGCGACTCAAAAATCAATACTAATATTTCCCGGCAAATGATCAGCAATCTTCCGAGAGGCACAGGTTATTCAAGTTTACTGAAAACAACTCCCGGCTCGGTCACTGAAACAGTCAGCGTATCAGCCGATTCGGGGGTTATTGATATGACAACAAGTTCGTCGGGAACGACAACCATCAAACCTGAGGAATTGAACGGCAGCTTTCAGGTTGACGGTTCGTCGGGTTCGGAAAACAGCTTTGTGATCGACGGCAAGGAAGTCGCGAATTTCCGCACAGGCGCGGTCAATGAGAAAAATTCCCTACCTTCAAACGGCAAGGCGGCGAAATTGCCGAAACCCGTGCTGGCGTCCACGATCAAATGGGACGGAAGCGACGGTTTGGTGAATGTCAAAGTAACGATCGATGAAGCCGGAAAGATCGTCTCCGCCAAAGCGGAAAGCGGAAATGAGGTTTTGCGTGAAGCGTCGGAAAAAGCCGCGCTGAAAACAAAATTCAAGATCAGACAGTCGAAGGAAAATCCCGTCCGGATCGTCGGCGTGATCACCTACAATTTCACGCTCAAAAACAACAAGCCGCAAACGACCGTGGCGTTAAACGGTTTTGCCGTCAAGCTCACGCCCGAACAGGAAAAGCTCAGACAGTTGACCCTTAAAACCGCCGAGTCGGTTTTCAAGCTCGTCGAGCGTTTGCAAAAAGGCGCGGCGGCTGTAGGCGCGGACGAGGCGAAATTCGTCCTTGACGGCAAAGCCGAAATCACCGTGCGTTTGAAGGAACTCAAACCCGAAACGGTCGAAGAGCTGAAGAAACTCGGTTTTGAGGTTTTGACCGAACTGCCGTCGGCAAATGCCGTCGTCGGGCGCATTCCGATCGAAAAGATCGCGGCACTTACGGAACTCGACGCGGTCACGTTTATCTCACCGCAGAATCGTTAGTCGGCGAGCTTGAAAATGTTTCAGCCGCGGATGAACCGGGGATGCGCACGGATTAAATCAAAAGTTTAAAATCCGCGTAATCCCCGGTTCATCCGCGGCTGAAATTTTATTTGAAACCCGAAGAAATATGTTAATCTATCAACAAAATTTGATATGCAAAATCTGCTTTTTTTCTTTGACGAACCGGCAGTCGAAATCGTCAAAAACGCGCCGCTCGACCGTTTATGGCTTTTTTTGCCGATCGGTTATCTGACGACGATCCTGATCGAAACGCCGGTTTTGATTTTCGGGCTTTCACCGAAATTATCGCTCAAACAAAAAATTCTCTGCGGTGTTTGGCTGACGGCTTGCACGTATCCGATCGTCGTGCTCGTGCTGCCCGCGATCTTTCTCGATCATTCGCGCAATCTGTATTTGGTCGTCGCCGAAACCTTTGCGCCGCTCGGCGAATGTTTTTTCTTCTGGCTCGCCTTTCGCGGGAAAGATCTGCTTGAAACAAACGATTGGATCCGCTCTTTTGCTGCGATAATTCTGGCGAATCTGGCTTCTTTTGGAATTGGCGAAATTATCAATTATTATCAATGGTTCGGTTTGTTTAATTGATGAAACCGAAAAGAAAATGCAATCGGCTAAAACCAAAGACCAAAGACCAAAGACCAAAGACCAAACGCTCCGCGTGACGGAAATTTTTCTCTCCGTCCAGGGCGAATCTTCGCACGCGGGGCGACCGTGCGCGTTCGTGCGTCTGACGGGCTGCCCGATGCGCTGCGTGTGGTGCGATTCGGAATACACTTTTACGGGCGGCGAGCGTGTTCATTTCGACGAAATCTTTGAAAAATTGGAAGAATTCGGCTGCCGGTTGGTCGAAGTCACGGGCGGCGAACCGCTTGCCCAGAAGAATGTATTTCCTTTTATTACCGAGCTTTGCGATAAAGGCTACGAAGTTTTGATCGAAACCGGCGGATATGTTTCGACCGAAAAAGTTGATTCGCGCGCGAAAGTGATCTTAGACGTAAAATGTCCCGCATCGGGCGAGGCGGAGAGAAATCACTGGGCGAATCTCGAAAGATTGCGCGCTGAAAAAGACGAAGTGAAATTCGTCATCGCCGATTTGAACGATTGGCAGTTTGCCCGCGAGGTCATCGAAAAATACGATCTGCAAATCAAAGCGAAAGAGCTTTTAATTTCGCCCGTTTTCGGCATCGAAAATTTGCAGGAAATCGCCGAAACCGTTTCAAAAAGCGGTTTGAAGGTGCGTTTAAATCTGCAATTGCACAAATACATCTGGGGCGCAGATGTTCACGGAGTTTGATTTTCATGACACATTATCAAAAGCTTGCGACAATGATTTTTCGCATAATAGGAGCGTTTTTCTTGGTTTTCGGGGGAATTGCGGCATTGATCGCTTTAATTTTCACTTTCGGCGAAATGAGGATTTCATTTGGGATCGCCGTTTTTTATGCTTTGCCGACAATTATCTTCGGAATTTTATTTTTTTCTTTAAGCCGAATCCTGGCAAAATGGGTTTGCTTTGATTTTGATAAATTCAATGAACAATAAAAATCTTGCAGTTTGTCTTGTCTCGGGCGGAATGGATTCGTGCGTGACGGTGGCGATCGCGAAGGGCGAAACGGACGAAATCGCGTTTCTGCACGTTTCTTACGGTCAGCGCACCGAGCGGCGCGAGCGACAGGCGTTTAACGAGATCGCCGATTTTTACGGCGTTGAAAAACGGCTCGATATTTCGATCGAATATCTGGCGCAAATCGGCGGCTCGAGTTTGACCGATCAATCGATCGAAGTTTCGGAAGCCAATCTCGAAAGCACGGAAATTCCGACTTCTTACGTTCCTTTCCGCAACGCCAATATTTTGGCGATCGCGACGAGCTGGGCGGAAGTTCTCGGCGCAAGCGCAATCTATATCGGCGCGGTTGCCGAAGATTCGTCTGGCTATCCGGATTGCCGTCCCGAATTTTTCGCGGCGTTCGAGAAAACGATCGAAACCGGCACGAAACCCGAAACGAATATTAAAATCAGAACGCCGATCATTCATCTCTCAAAAGCCGAGATCGTCAAAAAGGGCATCGAATTAAACGCGCCTTTGCAGTTTAGTTGGTCGTGTTATCAAAGCGAAGATCAGGCGTGCGGAACCTGCGATTCGTGCGCTCTGCGTCTGCGCGGTTTTGCGCTCGCGGGCGAGAAAGATCCGATTGCATACAAAAATTAAAAAGCATTTTTGCGAATCACCCACGTCGTCATCGAGCGCAGGTTTTGCACGTTGGTCGTCTTGATCGGCTCGACAAATGTTCCGCCTAAGTCTGCGGTCGCCGTAATCAGCATTCCTTCGTCAACCAGAAACCGCTCGCTTCCGTCAGGCAGTAAATACCGGCGTTCCGCAATGTTTTCCACCTTTTCTTCAATCCCGATCGTCGAAGCCAGCCGCGCGAAAAATAATCCCGAAGGTTTCAGAACGCGCCACATTTCGCGAAGCATCCGGTCGAAATGCCGCTCGTCGGCGGCAAAATGAAGCACCGCGCTGCTCAGCACGGCATCGAAACTTTTATCGGGAAAAGGCATTTTTTCGACCTTTGAAACCTGAAAATTGTCGGTCGGAATCGCGGGCGCAATTTCCCGCGCCAGACTGCGGACATATTCAACCGCTTCCGCGTTTTGGTCGATCCCGAAACATTGGAAACCGCTGCGGAGAAAATAAACGAGATTGCGCCCGCCGCCGCATCCGGCATCGAGAATTTTCATTCCGGGCGAGAAACGTTCTTTCAAAAACTGGTCGAACAGGTAAATATCAATGTCGCCGAAAAATTCGCGTATGTTTAGCATCTTTGGTTTTTACTTTCGCAATCAATTTTAATAATAAGATTTCCGCAAAGACAAATTAAGGCAAAGATAAAAAAACTGAGCGTTCTCTGCAATAGCTATTCTAAAGGCAGACAAAGATTTACGGCTGGTTTAAGAATTTCTCGGGAATCATAATGAAAAAAATAACAGCGATTTTTATCTTTTGCTTAGTTCTGTTTACCGTCGGCGGTTACGCGCAAAAAATCAATCAAACCGCGCCGAAGTTTTCGTCGCGCTATACGAATCTCAAAAGGGACTGCAAATCAGAGCCGGGCGACGAAAACGGCACGGACGGTTCGAGCGAATGCCGCGGCGTCGGCGGTTATCAAATCTTTATCTGGTATTCTGCCGCTGCTGAGATGATCGCGGCGGAACGCTCCGACAATACGGCGGAGAGTTTTTTGCTCGACACGCACGATATTTTTTCGGACTATTCAAAGTTCAAGATCGAATGGCGGATGGCGAACGGAAAGCCTTTTGCGGTGATTATGCGCGTTTTCAAATACGGCGACGAAAAGAAAAACGAATATGATTACTGGGGCAAAAAGATCGGCGAAGAATTAAAGGTCATTGGTTTGAAAGGCTTTGAAAATATCAATTTTACGGTTGATGCAAAAACGCCGGATGCCAACGTAAAAGCGCGCGAACTGGCGGACAACGGTTTCTTGCAAAACCGAAAAGCTAACTCTTAAAAATCTTCGCGGACGAACGAAAACATAACCGCGTCGTGAATTCTGCCGCCGATGATCAGCCGTCTTCGGATGATTCCTTCGCGCACTGCACCGGCTTTTTCGGCGGTTTTTTGACTCGTGATATTTTCAACCGCCGTCAGAATTTCGATCCGGTTGATCGGCAGATCTTCAAAAGCCGCCTTTGCCAGAATCCGCGCCGCCTGGCTTGCCGTCCCGCGATTTTGCCGTGAAACGCGAACCCAATAGCCGAGATTATAAAATTTATGATTGTTGTTTGGCTGATTTAATCCGACACCGCCCAGAAATTCACCGTTTTTCATATCGAAAATTGCGAAACCGAACTGCGAGCCGTCCTGCCAGTTTTCTCCGACCTGTTCGATAAAAGATTCGCTTTCGGCAATCGTGTAATCAGCGTGACACCAGGGCATCCAGCGCACAAATTCAACGTTTTGGCGCGATTCCTCGGCGGCTTCGAAAAGCAGCGGAGCAAAAGATTTTTCGTAGCGTTTGAGCATAATGCGCTCGCCGTAGATTTCAGTTCTCATTGTTTGGAATTTCCCCGCGCTGTTTTTCCAGTTCTTCGATCCGCGCTCTTAAACGCGCAATTTCGGCATCGATTTCTTCCGCTTGCGGCGTTTGCTTGCTCAGCCAGTGAAAAACCGGCGTGATGATCGTCAAAGCCGCGATCACGATCGATAAAACGCCGATGGTGCGCGGAATAAATTCGCCCGCAAAATCATTTTCGACCCAGATCAGGTAAAACAAAAACGCCGTCAAACTCCAAACCGCGAGATGAGCGGCGGAGAGCGACCAGCGGAATTTTTTATCGAGCTCGGCGATCGAAAGCAAGGAGAGCAGCGAACAGGCGGCGGCAAAAAGCGTGACCGTCATCAGTATTTTGGCAAACACCTTGCCCTGATTCGAGCTGTTCCAGATCAAAATGATCCAAACAACTGCGGAAATAACCGCCAAAATTATTCCGCTGACCGGCAAGATCTTTCCGCGTCCGGTTTCGAGATACGCGCCGCACGCCAAACCCAAAATGCTCGTGATCGTGACGGTCGAAGCCGTCATTAAGATTTTCGTTTCAAATTCGCCGAAATTGCCGAAAAGAATGACGCCGATGCCGAGCAATGCGCTGAACGCGACCGAAGCGATCAGCAAATAAAGAAAGATTTTCTTTAGACTCAGGTTTTGCATTTAGCCACTAAAATACACGAAGATTCACGAAAAGAAAATATAGAACTTCGTAATAGACGGCAAATTCAAATCTCTAATCGTTCGCGTTTGATCTTCAACCCGTTCAGATTTCCGAGCGCGCCGAAGGCGATTTTTTCGGTCTGGAAGAATTCCTGCGCGATTTCCTGCACTTCTTCAAGGCTGACGGCTTCGATCTTCTGCAAAGTTTCTTCCAGAGAAATTTGTCTGCCGTGCACCATTTCGAGCCGTGCGAGCGTTCCGGCGCGGACGCTTGAATCTTCCAAACCCAGTAAGATCGAGGCGACCGACTGGGCTTTCATCAGTTCGAGTTCTTCGACGGTAATTCCGTTTTTGACCACACCGCGCAATTCTTTGAGCGAAATATCGAGAACTTCGCCGGTTTTGTGCGGCGATGTTCCGGCGTAGATCGAGAAAACGCCGCAATCGAGATACATCGCCGCGCTGGTTCCGACCGCGTAAGCCAAGCCTTTTTCCTCGCGCACTTTCTGCCACAAACGCGACGAAGTTCCGCCGCCGAGCGCGTTTGCCAGAATGTCTGCGGCATAGCGGCGTTCGCTTTTCGCGTCGACGAACGGCGCGGCAATGATCAAATGCGCCTGTTCGAGATTTTTGTTCTTTTTGATGATGATCGGCGCGGAAATTTCGGGTTCTTCATCTTTGGGTTGCGGGGTGCGGTTCTTGATTTTTGCGCTGAAGAATTTTTCGGCGAGCTCGACAATTTGCTTGTGTTCGAGATTTCCCGCCGCCGCGATGATTAAATTCGAAGCGTTGAAAGTTTCTTCGTGAAACTTTCGGGTAACTTCGTGATTAAAGGTTTTGACGGTGCGGGGCGTTCCCGCGATCGGCAGTCCGAGCGGATGGTCGGGAAAAAGTTTTTCGTTGAAAAGCTCGCCCAGATAATCTTCGGGCGAATCGTCGGTCATCTTGATCTCTTCGATGATGACCTTTTGTTCGCGCTTTAATTCCTTTTCGTCAAAACGCGGGTTCGTCAGCAGATCAGCCAATAAATCAAAGGCTTTCGGCAATTCTTTGTCAACGACTTTGATCGCAAAACCGGTTTCTTCGTGCATCGTAAAAGCGTCGAGATTTCCGCCGAGACGGTCGGTTTCGATCGCAATTTCGAGCGCCGAACGCTTTTGAGTGCCCTTAAAAACCGTGTGCTCGATAAAGTGCGAAATTCCGCTGAGCGCGGCGGGTTCGTGGCGGGCGCCTTTTTTGTAAAAAAATCCGAGGGTCACCGAACGCACGTCGGGCATTTTGTCCGTGAGGATCGTCAAACCGTTTTCAAAGCGCGTGATTTCTATGTTTTCTTTCATTTCAATAAAGCAAAATAAAAT
>DATLOR010000009.1:0-16891 GCA_035536135.1 Pyrinomonadaceae bacterium
GTTTTTTTCGGCGGCAAAGCGAAAAATAATTGCCCCGGATTTTTCAAAGATGCTATTATCAATATTCCGAAAAAGGTTGGATAAATTCCCACGCGGAGAAGTAAATTTAATGCGAAAACCGAAGTTTGCAAAAGTTTTAAGCGTGATTTGTGTGCTGTTTTTGACGGCTTGCGGCATTTTTGCACAGTTCAAGAGTCAGGAAGTTTCCGAAGAAGACGGCATTCCGGTTTTGATCAAGCATCTGCCCGATTGGGAAAATGCACGAAACCGTGCAACCTATACCAACAACACAAACGATTTGCGCAAAGCGCTCGGCGACCGCGCTGTGTTCGAACTGATCGATTTCGCGGGCGGCACGGAAGCCGTGACCGCGCCGTATGATGCAGGAAAACTTTTGATCGTCGAATACACAAGCCCGCAGATTTCGATCGAAGCCGATAACCAGTTCAAACAGAAACTTGCCGGGCAGACGCAAAATCCGCCCGTCTTTTACCGGCGCATCGGAAATTACAGCGCGTTTGTTTTCGACGCGAACGACGAAATAACGGCAAACGCTCTGCTTGACCAGATCAAGTACGAAAAAAACGTCCAGTGGCTCGGCGAAGACCCGAATAAACAGAAGAAATACGAGCATTACATCGCGACGACGATGGCGGATGTCTTTCTTTCGACGACGATCTGGATTCTTTCGGGAGTCGGCATCGCGATTTTGACGGGCGTGGTCATCGGCTTTCTGTTTTTCCGTTCACGCGACCGCCGGCGCATCGCAATGACGGCATTTTCCGATGCGGGCGGAATGATCCGGCTCAATCTCGACGAACTGACCGCACAAACCTCGGACAGATTATTAAACGAATAGTTTTTAGCGATTACGAAACAATAAAAAGGCGCGAAAAAAGTTTTATTTTGCGCCTTTTTATTTTGAACGGGCGCGCGCTCAAAATTTTTATTGCCAAAATCGAGAATTTAGATTATAAAAGTCTTGTAGAAAAATTAGTTTAAGTATCCTTTCTTCACCGAGTTGAGCTGAAGTCAAAAATGAAAATTTAGTTTTCGTATGAATTTATCAGAAGTAATCGTCGAATTACGCGAGTTGAATGAACCTGTCCCGAAACCCTTTCGTCTGCCGACCGAAGCGGAAGTCAAAGCGGCGGAAACCCGTCTGAACGTGAAATTTCACGATGATTACCGCCAATTTCTGCTCGAAGCGAGCGATGTCGTCGTCGGCACGCTCGAACCCGCGATGGTTGCCGCCGATTGCGGTTATCTGAATCTGGTCGAAATTGCCGAATACGCCTGGGACGAGATGGAAGTGCCTCTGACCTTACTGCCGATCTGCGAAGACAACGGCGATTATTACTGTCTGAACAAAAAAGGCGAAGTCGAATTTTGGACATCAAACGGCACAAACGATAACAAATGGCAGGATCTGGCGACGTGGATCAAAGAAGTCTGGATCGACGGCGAATGAGCGCGAGTTCTGCCGAACTACCGGTTTTACAACCGCCGCTCGACGCGATTTTGCGTTCCGAATTTGAGCTCGGCAACGAAATCGCCGAAGTCCAGCTCGGCGGCTGGTCAGAGGTTGATCTGGTCGTGAGTCTCAAATTTCCGTTCCGCAAAGATTACCAAAAAGAATTTGAAAACGCCGAATTCTACCGCAACACCGATACGCATTATCCATTGAGCGACAGCTACACCGCAAACCGCGAAGCCGTCGAAGCACCCTATTAAAAATGGCGATGAAGATCACATACGAAAACGGCGCGACCGAAATTCTGCCCGAAGCCGTCCGCGTTGACCCGCAGAATTTTCACGAAGGAATGTATGATTTTTACGATGAAAACAGTAATCTTCTTAAACAAATCAGTATGTTTGAGAAATTCTCGTGGGAAGTTTTGGAAAGTTCCGATTCAGAAAAAGGAAGCTAAATGCTTCCTTTTTTTATTGGCTTATTTATTCATTTTACTGCCCCGCGCGGTTGGCTTTTCTGCCAAATTCAAACTTCCGGACGAATCATCGAAATTTAGACGGCTCGCAAAAAGTTTTTATCAATGCGTCCTTTTTTGTCTATAAATGTTCTGCGTAAAAGATTTTAACGAAAATTATGAGAAGGATAACACTATTTGCCGTCGGATTATCTTTGCTTTTATTGAGCACTTATGTGTCAAACGGGCAATCCCGATCAGCAAAGCCGTTTGCGGCGCGTAATAATTTATTCGCTTATAAAAGCGAGCGGAAAATCTCTGAAATTAATGCGCTTGCCAAAAAAGAAACGCGTTTAGCCGTTCGCCGAAAATTTCCAAAATATGCGGGCAAGTGGAAAGGAACGCTTTATCAGCCTGACGGCACGCTCCGTTCAAAATTTAATTTCACGGTGCGGCTTTATCAAAAAGGTCAGAAAGTCACAGGATTTTCACGCATCACAATTATTGACGCGCCTCAATATTACGGTGTTATGAGATTACGCGGCACGATCAAAAGAAACCGGCTTTCATTCGCGGAAACCAAAATTACGCGGGAAAATCCCGAACCTGATTCGAGGTGGTGCATCAAATCGGGAAAACTAAAGTTGGGGTATGCAAAAGGCAAATTAACGCTGAAGGGAAATTGGCAAGGACCGGATTGCAGTCCCGGAACCATTGTTCTCAGAAAGGTTTCCGGCAAATAAGCTGACAAATCCGAACCGGCATTTGGATTTTTTTTGAACTTAACTTGCTTTTACAAAATCTATCGTTTATCGTTGCTCAAATTATTCTTGGGCTTTATTTTACAAACAGTTGCTTAGGAGGAAATTTACAGAATGTTTCGATTCCATATGAATAAAAAAAACATCTTGACGGCAGTGTGTTGTGTGCTGGCGTTTGGAATTATTTCAGCCGCGACGCGCACCGTCAGCGCGCAGCAGGATTTCAGCGGTCGCGAATTGTTAGCCGTCGCCCGTGTTGCGATGGGCGGCGAAGACTACAGCGGATTACAGTTCTTAACGGCTAAATCCAAAGGCTTCGTCAATGTCGCGCCGATCGTCGGCGCAGGTCTCGGCACCGGCGGCGCGGCATCGACCGTCGAAGTCAAATTCGGGATGACCGATTACCAGGACAAAGAATCGCGCCGCCGGCTTGATGTCAAACCGACCGGACCGTCGATCGGCGAAACCTTTTTGGTTTACACGGGAACTTCGGGCGGCGGAATGTATATGGGCAACGAGTTTCGCGTCAGCGAAGCGACTGCCGCGCGGCATTGGGGCTTGATGGGATTCGGGACGCTCAACAAATCGGTTGACGGACAGCTTAAAACCGACCGTCTGAAAGACAACGACAATAATTACGTGGTCGAAGTCAAATTTAATTCGTCCGACAATTTGCGCTATTACATTGATAAAAGAACATTTCTAATCAACCGGGTTGTGACCTACTACAACGGCAAAGTGATGGTCGAAGAAGAACGCAGCGACTATCGCAAAGCAAATTGTATGATGCTTCCCTTTCACATCGTGACGAAACTCGGCGGACAGCGCGTTTCTGATCTGACGATTGACAGCTATGACCTGAAAACGGTCGTTCCCGAGGCACGGTTTACGATTGCCGTTTCTGTGCAATAAAGACAAAAATCAAATAAAAAAGCCGATGCGAAAATCCAATTTTCGCATCGGCTTTTTTTTATGAAACCGAATGTTTTGATCGATGCAGTTTAATTTTGTTTTCGCGCCTGCGACTGCACCGCCGTAATCGCCACCGCGTCAACGATGTCTTCCGCTTTACAGCCGCGTGAAAGGTCGTTGCACGGGCGGTCTAAGCCTTGCAGGATCGGTCCGATGGCAGTTCCGCCCGTAAGTCTTTCGGTTAATTTGTAGGCGATGTTTCCGGCGTTTAAGTCGGGGAAAATCAGGACGTTTGCGCGTCCCGCAACCGGCGAGCCTTGGGCTTTCGATGCCGCAACCGATGGAATAAGTGCGGCGTCAGCTTGGAGTTCGCCGTCAATTTCGAGTTCGGGTTGGCGCGCGCGGACGGTTTTGACGGCTTCGATGATTTTGTCCAGAGATTGATGTTTCGCGCTTCCTTTGGTCGAAAACGAGAGCATCGCAACGCGCGGTTCAACTCCGAGAAGTGCGCGGCACGAATCGGCGGAAGCGATCGCGATTTCGGCAAGTTCCGTAGAATTCGGGTCGATCACCACGCCGCAATCGGCATAGATCATCGCACCGCCCGCGCCGAATTTTTTATCCGGCACGACCATTAAGAAAAACGACGAAACGATCTTGAACCCTTCGCGGACGCCGATACAGCGCAGCGCGGCGGCAACCGTGTGCGCCGTCGTGTTGGTTGCGCCCGCGACCGAACCGTCGGCTTTGCCTAATTTTACCAAAAGATTTCCGTAATAAAGCGGGTCTTTGACGGTTTGTTCGGCTTCTTCCAGTGTGACGCCTTTGGCACGGCGCAATTCGTGATAAAACTGTGCGATGCGCCCGAATTCGTTTGATTTCCGGTGGTCAAGGATCTCTACGCCATTGAGATTTGAATTTGTTTCACGCGCCAGTTCGCGCACTTTTTCTTCGTTGCCGATGACGGTGATTTTGGCGATTTTGCCCTGCACGCACAGCGCGGCGGCTTGGACGGTTCGCGCATCTTCGCCTTCGGGCAGAATGATGTGCTGTAAGTTTTCGGAAGCTCTCTGTCTAATTTTCTCTAAAATCATATATTCATTTATCATTCAACATTTATCATTTATCAAATCAGTTTCTAAAATTAAGTTGTCGCTTTGAAACTATGGATTAACAAATGTCGAAATTTCAAGGATAAATGATAAATGGTAAATGATAAATGCCATACAACTTTTTGATCACAAACTTGCTCAAATGTGTGCTATTTTTTAGACTTAGGAAAAGTTATTAAAAGCAAAAAAGATATGGCAAAAACAGAATTGGCAAAAACGCCGAAAACATCGAAACCGACGCGCAAGGAAAAATCGCAATTAAAGGGCAGAATGAACAGTTTTTTGATGTTTCTGCCGAATATGTTCACCCTTTTAGGCAGGCTTCTCAAAGACAGCCGCGTTTCAATCGCCGATAAAGCACTTTTTGCGGGCGCGATCATCTATGTGATTATGCCGCTCGATTTTATTCCCGATTTTATTCCGTTCGTCGGGCAGATCGACGACGTTTATCTGGTCGCGCTGTCGCTTTTGCGTCTGCTGAACCGGGCGGAAGAATCGGTCGTGCGCGAAAACTGGTCGGGCGGCGGCGATATTGTCAGTCTTGCAAATTCGATCGCCGGAATTGCGCCGATGTTTTTGCCGAAAAGGGTCACGCGCGTTCTGACTTCAAAGGTTGAGCTCGCCCCGAACAGCGATCTGCTCAAAGCCGTTTCCAATCGTCAACGCGTAATAATCGAAAAACCCGAATAAAATAATACGATTCAGATCGTTTAAGCGGATGTCGGATTTGTTTCGATTTCCGCTTTTTTCGTTTTCGGCGACGGCTTTTTCCGCCAAAACTTTGCGTAATCGAAAATGAACAGCCCGAACGGTTCGATGCCTTGTTTTTCGGCGGTTTGATGATGTTTTTGATGCGCGGCGCGAACGGTCAGAAGCAATTTGTTCGGCGAATTAAACGGCAAAAACCGGCGATGCGTGAAAAGATCGTGCGCGATGAAATAAACCGCACCGTAAATCGCAATGCCGAGACCGATCGGGAAAGCAGACGAATCAAGCAAAGGTATTTCGGCGAAAATTATCAGTAAAATCGAAACCGACGCGAAGATACCTGAAAACAAATCATTGAGTTCAAACCAGCCTTTCCGCGCAGCGTGGTGCGTTCGGTGCACGCGCCACAAAACGCCGTGAAAAAGCCAGCGATGCACGAAGTAGGAAAAAAGCTCCAAGCCGACGAACCCCAAAATTGTTAAGGCAATGAATTGCATTAAGAAGATTTTAGCCACGAATTACACAAATAACACAAATTATTTTAATTAGTATTCGTGTGATTCGCGGCTAATTTCTTTAAAGTTTGTCGTTAAAAAATCCGACGACCAATGCCCAGGCATCTTTTGCCGCCGCTTCGTCGTAAACTTCGGGGCGCGTGTTGTTGAAAAACGCGTGGTCGGCTTCGTATTTCACGCTCGTCACGGGCAATTCGTATTTTTCGGTCATTTCTTCCAGGTATCCGACCTTTTCGGCGTTGATCCACTGGTCTTTCGTTCCCGAAACAAAAACGGTCGGCGTTGAGAGATTTTTCAAAATATCTTCTTCGGGAACGTCGCCGTAAAAAGGCGCGGCGGCGCTTAAACCTTCGAGCTCGCAGGCGGCGCGCAAGGCGTAAGTTCCGCCCATACAAAAACCCGTGATGCCGAAATGCGCCGTGCCGTATTTCGCGCGCGCCGCGTCAATCGCGTTTTTGATCGTGTCCAATCCGTCTTCGATTTTAAGCGATTGCATCATCGCTCCGGCTTCCTGCGGATTGGTCGCAAGACGCCCGCGATAAAGATCGGGCGCGATCGCCAGAAAGCCTTCGTCGGCGTAGCGCTGCGTGATGTCCTTGATGTGGTCGTTCAAGCCCCACCATTCCTGGATGACGATCACGGCTTTCGTTCCGTCGGCATTGTCCGGCGCGGCGGCAAAAGCGGTCGTTTCGCCGTTTGCGGTGTTAAAAGATAAAGTTTCGGTTTTCATAAAATCGTAAAAATCCTCCGTAAAATTTGTTTTGATTGATTATAAACCAGATTTTCCGTCGTGAATAAAAGCGTTGACAGAAAATTAATATGTAAGGCACAATTTTATTTTAGCCGCGACTTTGCTTTACAGGAGTACTTTGATGAAGAAATTTCAGTGCGTTTTACTATTTTTCACTTTTATATTCGAGTTCGGAAATGTTTCCGCTCAACAAACTGCTAAGGAAAAAGGCATCGCATTTTATAATCAGGGAAATAACAACGAGGCGTTTGTCCAGCTCATTTCGGCAACCGGCAGTCAGAAAAAAGACGCAGAGGCGTGGAATTATCTGGGACTCGCGTCCTTGAATCTCGGTAAAGTAAAAGCGGGTCGAAAGGCTTTGGAAAAAGCGGTCGGCATCGCTCCGCAAAATTCGACCTATCGGGCAAATCTGGCGTATGCCTATCTGCTCGCCCGCAAAATAAACAAAGCGCAGGCAGAAATTAAAAAAGCCATCGGGTTAGATCCGCAGAACGCTGTGGCGTATTTTATTCGCGGAACATCCTATTTGTGGGAAAATAAATATGATGAAGCGATTGCCGATGCAGAGAAAACGATCTCGTTAAGTAAAAATTTTTCCGACGCGTATATTTTGGAATCTGATGGACTACTTTTCAAATTCGGGGAATTGTGGTCGAAAACGAACGAGCCGAAACAACACCTGGAGTCGCTGAAAAAAGCGTTGAGCGTTTTGGAAAGCTGCATTGCCGAATGCCGCAAAAATGACAGATCAAACATTTTGCCCGAGAGAAAAGAAGCCGTTCAAGCCTTCGTTAGTTATTTTGCCGATAAAGACTCTAATATTAGCGAAACCGACCTCATACCTTTGAAAGTTTTGGCGAAGCCGCGCGCCAACTACACCGATGCCGCGCGCCAAAATTCAGAGCAAGGCACGATAAAGCTCGCGGTTCTTTTCGCCTCCAATGGAACGGTAAAATACGTTTTGATTTTAAAAGGACTGCGCTACGGACTGAATGCGGAAGCGGTTCGGGCAGCACGAGGAATTCAGTTTGAGCCCGCCAAAAAAGATGGAAAGCCGCTTTCGGTAGTCAAACCGGTCGAATATAGTTTTTCTATTTATTAGCTTTATTTTCGCCTAACTTCAATCAATGGTGAGTTTTTCTTTTCGCTCGTCGCAAAGATGGATTTTCCGTCTGCCGAATAGCCGACGGCTTCGCCTTGTTCGCGTGCGCCGAGTTCGATCGTGGCGGGCGTTTCCTTCCAGATTTCGTCAAAGTTTTTCGCTTTTTCGGGCAAAACGAGTTCGTAAGCATTGAAATAATCGCAGATCACGACGCGTGTTCCGTCGGGCGAAATATCGCCGCCCGTTAGAAAACCGTTCGGAATCGCGGGAACCGAAAAATCGCCGAGATTTTCGAGTTTGTTGGTTTTATTTAAATCGAAATCGCTTTTGAGTTTATAAACCGCCGACGCGCCGCTGAGGCGTTTTGAAAGAATATAAATGTCGCCCGTCGCGGGATGAACCATCAAAGTTTCGGCATCGCGGCGCATATCGGGATAGGTGAATTTGATCGCTTCCGCCGGTTCGGTTTCAGCCGGATTTTTCTTGCTTGAAGATTTATTATCGGCGGAAACCGGCGGTTCCTTGACGCGGTAAATCGTAAATTCATCGCGGACGCGCGTGTTGTTGCCGATGTCGCCTATGTAGAGAACGCATTCGCCGTTCGGAGTTTTTATTTCGGCGATGTCTTCCCAGTCGATATTTTTCGCGCCTTTAACCTTCCAGGTTCCGAGTTTTTCGCCTTTTTTATCGAGCGCGAAAATAAACGCATCGTCGCCCGAATCGTTATGCGTCCAAAGAACATCCGTCTGGCATTTTGAAGCGGCGATTCCGCTGCTTTCCTTAATTTCGCCGGATTCGATTTTGCCGATAACCTTTGGTTTGTCATAATTTTGACTGAGGTTGCCGTTTGTATTAGCGGCGTTTCCGTTACGGCTCGAAAAAACCGAAGAGCAACCTGAGAAAATTAGGCAAACGAACGAAAATGATATGACAAACGCGAAAAATTTAGGTATAGTTTTTTCCAACATACTTCACTTGAATGAATTATAACGCAGTTGTGCTTTACGAAGTTCTATTAAACTTTTTTCTGATGTTAATCGTAGAGAATTTTAGGTTTGCCCCAAGATGATTGTCGGAACTGAATGGTTAATCGAAGCCTTTGATTGCGATGCGCCGAATTTGCGCACTCTCTGCGTTTTGCAGGATGTTTTTGCGCGGATCATCAGCGATCTCGGCTTAAAAACTCTCGGCGTTCCCGCGTGGCATAAATTCGGCGGTGAAGGCGGCGTGACGGGACTCGTGATGCTCACCGAATCGCATCTCGCCTGCCATACTTATCCCGAATACAAAACCGCGACTTTCAATCTTTACTGCTGCCGCACGCGTCCCGAATGGAACTGGGAAGAAAATTTAAAGGAAATGTTAGGGGCGTCCGAAGTAAAAATAACGAAGATCGAGCGTGGAAGCAGTCAATCCGAAATCCGAAATCCAAAATCCAAGATCGCTGGAGGTGAAATTTGAGCGTTCTGAAAGCAAATTGTCCGTCGTGCGCCGCGCCGATTGAGTTTCAAAAAGGCTCGACAATTGTTTTAGTTTGTCCGTTTTGCCGTTCGGCGGTATCGCGAACCGACCGCGGACTCGAAGATCTGGGCAAGGTCGCGGAGATTATGGATTCCGAATCGCCTTTGAAATTAGGCTTGAAAGGGCAATTCAAAGATCAGCGTTTCGAACTCACGGGACGCGCCCAGCTGCGCCACGAGCTCGGCGGCGTATGGGACGAATGGTACGCGACGTTTTCGAACGGCTGGGTCGGCTGGCTCGCCGAAGCGCAAGGGCGGTTTTATCTGACTTTTTATCAGCCTTTGCCGCCGGGCGCACAGCTTCCGCCGTTTGAGAATTTGCAGTTAGGTCAGCCGATCGAAGCGATCCCGAACCAAACGCCTTTGATGGTGACGGAAAAAGGCACGGCGACTTCGGTCGCGGCAGACGGCGAGATACCGTATAAATTAGAACCGAACGAGCGCAGTAATTACGCCGATCTGTCGGGCAAAGGCAACGCTTTCGGGACGATCGATTATTCGATCGATCCGCCATGGGTTTTTGTCGGCAATCAGGTGACGCTCGAAGAAATCGGGCTCGGGCAAGCTAAGAGCGTGAAGCGCGAAGCCGCGCGGGTTTCGACCGCCGGCGTGGGCTGCCCGAACTGCGGCGGACCGCTCAGTTTAACTGCGCCCGACAAAGCCGAGCGCGTCACTTGTCCGTACTGCAACTCGCTTTTAGATGTCAATCAAGGCAAACTGACGTGGCTCAAAGCCTTGAAACCGCCGCCCTCGCCGCCGGATTTTGTTTTGCCGATCGGCGCGGAAGGCACGTTTATGGGCGACGTGAAATTTAAAATCATCGGCGCGGTCGTGAGAAGCGTGCAGGTTGAAGGCATCACATATTACTGGCACGAATATCTGCTTTACAATCCGATGGTCGGTTTCCGCTGGCTCGTTCATTCGGACAACCACTGGAATTTTGTCGAACCCGTCAACCCGGCGGAAGTCGAAAGCGGACAAATTTACGGAACCGGCTCGACGGTCACGTATAACGGACAGTCTTACAAGATTTTTCAGGATGCGCCGGCGAGGGTCGAATTCGTACAGGGCGAATTTTACTGGCGCGTCGAGCAGGGCGAAACCGTCCGCGCGATCGATTACGTCGCGCCGCCGCTGATGCTTTCGCAGGAATCGACGAACAACGAAATAAATTGGTCGATCGGCGTTTATCAAACCAACGCGGACATCGAAAAAGCCTTCGGCATCACGGATTTGCCGAAACCATGGTCGGTCGCGCCGAATCAGCCGTTCACGGGCGGATTTTATATCAAATGGGGTTTCGGATTGCTCGGGCTGTTGATTCTGGTTGCTATTTTTATGCTTCCGTTCAGCATCGGCAATACGCCTTTAAGTGAAACGATCACGCTGCAGCCGACGGCGAACGCGACCACGCCGCAGACGGCTTTCAGCCAGCCGTTCGAGCTAAAAGACCGCCGGAATGTACGGATCACGGCAAACGCGCCGGTCAGCAACTCGTGGGCGGATCTGGACGTCGATCTGGTCAATGAACAGAATCAGGAAGTCGAATCGGTCAATATTCCGATCGAATATTACTCGGGAAGCGACAGCGACGGCGCGTGGACCGAAGGCAACCAGACGCAGGACGCGACGCTTTCGTCACTTCCGGGCGGAAAATATACTTTGCGCGTCGAGGGAACCTGGCAGAATTTCCAGCAGCCGATTTCGGTTAATGTCAAAGTCGAGCAAAACGTTTCACGCGGCGTAAATTTCTGCTGTGCGTTTGTGGTTTTGGCGCTCTTGCCGATTTTGTCTTTAATTAGAAAATTTACGTTTGAATCGCGCCGCTGGAGCGAAAGTATGTTCGGCGGCACGAGCTCGGGCGGTTCGGATGATGATTAAAAGTCCGGAGCCTCAAGTCCCAAGTTTCAAGTCGCTGAAGCCGCTTAGAAACTGGGACTTGGGACTTGGGACTTGGGACTTGAAATATGTTTAAAACGCTTTTCATAATTTTCGGAATCGGAGTGGTTTTTCTTTATTCGATGGCGTCGATGTTTGGTTGGGAATTTGCCAATTCGGGGAAAAATTCAAGAATTGGAACGCCGTTTTTCTATGGCGGCGGATTTCGTGGAGGAAAATAAATGCTGAATCTTTTATCAAATATAATTCCGTTAGCTTTTGTCGTGAGGCTCGAAGAGCTTTTACCGGTTGTTTTGTCGACGATAATTTTCGTTCTGATCGGCTTGGTTGTTTTTGCCATTGCCTTTTTTATTGTCGTTAAAATCACGCCGTTTTCAGTCAAAAAGGAAATTGAAGACGATCAGAACGTCGCGTTAGCGGTAATCATTGGCGCGGTAATTATCGGTGTCGCGATGATAATCTCGTCGGCAATCGGAGGCGATTCGTCGCCTGCGCCGAGTGTTCAGCAAACTACGGCAACCGTTCAGAGTAAGTAATATAAGATTAGAAAACGGAAAGTGGAAAGTGGAAAATTAACCGCATTTTGTTTTATTTCCCGCTTTCCGTTTTGCATTTTCCGTTTTAAATGAACAAAACTCCGCTTTTATTTCTAAACGTCATCATCATCGCCACGTGCGGTCTGATCTACGAACTGATTGCCGCTACCGTTTCGAGCTATGTGCTCGGCGATTCGGTCACGCAGTTTTCGCTCGTGATCGGAATTTATCTTTCGGCAATGGGCGTCGGCTCGTGGCTTTCGGGTTTTCTCGATAACAATCTTGCCAAACGATTTGTCGAGATCGAGCTTGCCGTCGCAATCTTAGGCGGTTTTTCCGCGCCGCTTCTTTTTCTGACATTCGCCAATATTTCGTATTTCAACATCATCCTTTACGGGACGGTTTTCGCGATCGGTATTCTGGTCGGTTTGGAAATTCCGATCTTGATGCGGATCTTAAAGGACGAGCTCGATTTCAAAAAATTGGTGGCGCGCGTACTTGCTTTGGATTACGTCGGCGCGCTCGTTGGCTCGCTGCTTTTCCCGATTTTCCTCGTGCCGAGATTGGGCTTAACGCGCACGAGCTTGATCTTTGGAATGCTCAATGCCGGAGTCGGTATCTGGGGAACCTGGCTGCTTGAAAATCTGATCAAAAAACGCGATTTAAATGTTTTGCGAATCAAGGGTTTTATTATCATAATTCTTCTCATCATTGCCTTTATCAAAGCCGACACGCTGACCTCGCTCGCCGAAGATGCGCTTTTTGTGGACAACATCATTTACGCGAAAAGCTCGTCATACCAACGTATTGTCGTCACCAAAGGCAAGGTCGGCTACGCGCTTTTTCTCAACGGAAACCTGCAGTTTAACTCGTTTGACGAATATCGTTATCACGAAGCCCTGGTGCATCCGGCGTTTGCGGCTTACGGCAAAGAAGCGAAAAGGATTCTGGTGCTCGGCGGCGGCGACGGTTTGGCGGTGCGCGAGATTTTGAAATACCCGTCGGTTGAATCCGTGACGCTCGTTGATCTCGATCCGATGATGACGCAGGTTTCAAAAAGCGTTCCGGCGCTCGGCGAACTGAACAAACATTCGCTCGACGATCCGCGGGTCTCGGTGATCAATAAAGACGCGTTCGTCTGGCTCGACGATTCACAAACCGAACCTTTCGATGTCGCGATTGTCGATTTTCCCGACCCGAACAATTTTGCGCTCGGCAAACTTTACACGACACGTTTTTACAATCTTTTGAAAAAAAAACTCAAACCCGATTCGGCGGTCGTGATTCAGACGACCTCGCCGCTAATGGCGCGAAAATCTTACTGGTGCATCATCAAAACGCTTGAAACCGCAGGTTTTACGGTCAAACCATACCAAACGACCGTTCCGAGTTTTGGCATCTGGGGCTACGCGCTGGCAAAATTACAGCCTTTCGAAACGCCGCAAAAATTGCCCGAAAATTTGGAACTGAAGTTTTTAAATGCGCAAACCTTTGCTTCAATGTTCGAGTTTTCGGCGGATACAAATTTACCGAATGAAGAGATTGAAATCAATCGTTTGGACAATCAATCGCTTGTCAGATATTACGAAGCGGAATGGCGAAGATTTGAGTGAAATTTGATGAAACTATTCGGAATAGCTGATAACTGATAGCGAATAACTGATAACTTATGAGCGAAAATATTTTACAGGAAAAATCTTATAAATTTGCTTTGCGAATCGTAAAGTTAAGTCAGTATTTAAATGATGAAAAGCACGAGTTCGTTTTGTCGAAAAAGATTTTGGATTCGGGAACGGCAATTGGAGTTTTAATTGAAGAGGCGAGGCAGGGCGAAAATAAAACAGACTTTTTACAAAAATATTCAATTGCTAACAAAGAAGCGTTCAAAACGAATTTTTGGCTCAGACTTTTACGTGATGGCGGATTTTTGAGCGAAAAACAAGCGCAGTCTTTACTTGATGACTGCGAAGAATTACAAAAAATGTTAATTTCATCACTCAAAACAGCTAAAAAATCTGAATAAAATTATCAGCTATTCGCTATTAGTTATCAGTTATTCCGAAAGCAATTTTTAATGAATAGATTTACCCGCCGCGAAATTTTGAGTGCCTTTCTCGGCTTGCCGTTCGCGCTTTCGGCGTGCAGATCGAATTCCGAAAATGCGGCGGTTGCCGGTGAAATCGTCGGCGCAAACGTCAATGTCGGTCATATTCTGCGTGAAATGCGGAACGTGGAAGTTCCGAGCGGTAATTGGGAAAACATAAAAGTTGCGATCATCGGCGGTGGCGCGGCGGGACTTTCAGCGACTTGGAAATTTCAGAAAAACAATTTCAACGATTTCGTCCTTCTCGAACTTGAACACAAGATCGGCGGCACGGCGCAGAGCGGAACTTCAAACATCGTTCCGTATCCGTGGGGCGCACATTATCTGCCCGTTCCTTTTCAGGAAAACACGGAACTCGTTGCACTTCTCGATGAAATGAGTTTGACCGAAGGAAGAAGTCAAAACGGCGAAATTATTATTCAGGAACAATTTCTTTGCCGTGAACCGGAAGAGAGGGTTTTTTATAAAGGTCGCTGGTATGAAGGACTTTACTTGCACGTCGGCGAAAGCGAAGAGGAAAAACGCCAGTTTGCCGAATTTCAGAAACAGGTTGATTTTTGGGTGAATTGGCGCGATTCTGCGGGAAAGCGCGCATTCGTTTTGCCGGTCGCGAATTGCTCGCGCGACGCGGAAGTTCTGGCACTCGACAAAATCTCGTTCGGCGATTGGCTGCGGCAGAAAGGTTTTACTTCCGAGCGTCTTTTCTGGTATTGCGATTACGCGACACGCGACGATTACGGGTTGAAGCTCGATCAAACTTCGGCGTGGGCGGGACTTTTTTATTTCTGTTCGCGGGTTCGCAAATCGGGCGAAGAGTCGCAGCCGTTCATCACTTTTCCCGAAGGCAACGGGCGTTTCGTCAATTTTTTGTTCGAGAAGATCAAAGACAAAACGCGGCTCGGCACGGTCGCGCTCGAAATTATTCCGAACGAAAAAGGCATTGACGTAATTTATCTGAACACGGAAACGAACGAAATTCGCGGAATTCACGCTGAAAAAGCGATTTTTGCCGCGCCGATCTTTACGGCGAAATATCTGATCCGCGATTTCAAAACCGCGCCGCCGAATTTCGTCAAAGAATTTGAACATAATGCGTGGTTTGTCGCGAATTTGTTTTTGAAAGACCGTCCGAAGCTCAGATTTACGAAAGATTTTCCGCTTTCCTGGGACAATGTTTTGTATGAAAGTCCGTCGCTTGGTTACGTCAATTCGACGCATCAAAAAGGCATCGATTACGGCGCGGCGGTTTTTACATATTATTACCCGATGTGTCACGAAGAAAACGCCCGCGCCAAACTTTTCGCGCTCGATCATCCGCAATTAGCCGACATCGTTTTATCGGATCTGGCACGCGCTCATCCGAACATCCGCGAACTGACGGAAAAAATCGACGTGATGCGCTGGGGACACGCGATGATTTCGCCGCGCACGGATTTTCTTTGGTCGGGCGCGCGCGACGAAGCGCAAAAGCCTTTCCGAAATATTCATTTCGCTCATTCAGACTTGAGCGGCATCGCACTTTTTGAAGAAGCGTTTTATCATGGAATTCGTGCGGCAAATGAAATATTGAAGTAAAATTCAAACGAAAAATGAACGAAGCGGTAACACAATCAAAATGGCTTTTTTCGAGAGAAGTTGATTTGTCGGTTTTTCTCGGAAGCGCGGTTGTTTCGCTTCTTTTGCTTGTTTTTGGTTGGCAGATCGGGATTTTGAATGATGAATCGCCGGATTGGACATGGGTGACTGCCGTGCTGCTGATCGATGTCGCGCACGTTTGGTCAACTTCTTTTCGGGTTTATTTTGATACGGAAGAATTCCGGCGGCGCGCCTGGCTTTATTCGTTTGTTCCGATTGCGGGGTATGCGGTCGGCGTTGCGTTTTATTCCGAAGGTGAGCTGACGTTTTGGAAATTTCTGGCATTGGTCGCGGTCTTTCATTTTGTACGCCAGCAATACGGCTGGGTCGCGCTTTACCGGCGGAAAATGAATGAAACTTCCGATTTGACGTGGTGGATCGATGCGGCGGCGGTTTATCTCGCGACCGTTTATCCGCTCGCGTTTTGGATGACGCGTCTGCCGCGCAATTTTGAATGGTTTGTGCAGAATGATTTTTTCAGTTTGCCCGAAATGGTCGAGAGCATTCTGTTTCCGGTTTATGTTCTGGCTTTGACTGCCTATTTCGCGAAATCAATTTATCTGTATTTTACGCACGGTTTTTTGAATATCGGTAAAGATATCGTCGTTGTGACGACCGCCGTCTGCTGGTATGTCGGGATCGTTTTTTTCAATTCCGATTATGCTTTTACCGTCACGAACGTGATCATTCACGGCGTTCCGTATTTTGCTTTGATCTATTTTTACGCTCGCCGCCGGCGCGAAAATGCCGGACGCGTTTATCAAACGCTTTCGGCAAATTGGTTTGTCTTTCTGGCAACGCTTTGGGCGCTGGCTTATGTCGAAGAATTGTTCTGGCATCGCGGCGTTTGGCACGATAAAAACTGGCTGTTCGGTGCGGATTGGGGGTGGGGACATTTAAAAATTTTCCGTGTGCCGTTGCTTGCCGTGCCGCAGTTGACGCATTATGTTCTTGACGGGTTTATCTGGCGCAAAAAGTCGAACGAAGGTTTGCGCGTAATTGATTGAGATGCGAAAAGATTTCATCATAATTTTATTTCTGGCTTTTCCGCTGATGTTTGCGGCGTGTCAGAAAAAAAATACTCCTTCGCAGACGGGCGGAATTTTTACTCTGGACGAAACGGAGGATGCGGGAAATACTGTCCGTGAAGCCAACGACCAGCTTAAAAAAATCAAGCAGCGGTTTAAGGATAACGAGCCGCGCCTCGAAGAACTTCAGACCGCGCTGAAGGAGAAAAATTCCGAAAAGGTCAGGTCAATTTCCGACCAGCTCGTGACGGAAATCAACGCCGGCACCGAAGTCGGCGAAGAAGCGATCAACAAGCTCCGCACGGCGCAGGAAAAAAATATCAACGAAGATTACAAGCAATATCTGAGTTTGAAAATTATGGCTTTGGAAAAATATGTCG
>DATLOR010000010.1:0-7523 GCA_035536135.1 Pyrinomonadaceae bacterium
GCTCGGACGTGTGACGGCTGATTTATCAAAGCTACCTGCGCCGAACCAGTATAAACTGGTCGTCGGTTTGAAAAATACCACTTTCGAAAACGACTGGAATTTCTGGGTTTATCCTTCAAAAACCAATGAAACTGCGCCGAAAAACGTTTTTATCACGCATTCCTGGGACGAAGCCGAAACAAAATTAAAGCAAGGCGAACGCGTTTTATATATGCCGCGCAAAGCCGATCTGGATTGGGCTTCGCCGCCGCTCGACACGGTTCCCGTTTTCTGGAATCGTTTGATGAATCCGGCGTGGGGCAGAATGCTCGGGCTGTGGATTGATAAAAAACACGCCGCGCTGGCGCAGTTTCCGACCGATTCGTTTTCCGATTGGCAGTGGATGGAAATCGTTAAAAATGCGCGTGCCATAAATCTCGACCGGCTGCCGAAAATTTTACAGCCGATCGTGCAGCCGGTTGATGATTGGAACCGTAATTACAAGCTCGGGATGATTTTCGAAGCGAAGGTCGGACGCGGAAAACTGCTTGTTTCGAGCGCCGATCTGGAAAACGATCTGGACAACAGAATCGTGGCGCGGGCATTGAGAAAATCGATCTTAGATTATATGGCGAGCGCGAAATTTAATCCGCAAGTTTCAGTTTCGCCCGAAAATTTACGCGCCGGTTTGTTTGATACGCGGGTCATGAAAAAGCTCGGCGCAAAAGTTTTGACTTCGGGCGACGCGGTAAACGCGGTGGACGGCGACCCGAACACATTTTGGCTTGCCGGAAATCAAAAAGATGCGCGCCGCCAGAATCAGGAATTAACGATCAGTTTTCCGAACGCAGTTTCGTTTAGCGGATTGGTCGTAATGCCGCGCCAGAATCACCGCGACCACGAAGGCGATATTCGCGAATATTTGATCCAAACGAGCGACGACGGCGCGAATTGGCAAGATTTGAAACGCGGCGAGCTTGTTTCGACCTTTGCGCCGCAAAAGATTTTATTCGGCAAAAGCGTTTCGGCAAAATTTATCAAACTGATCTCGCTTTCGGGTTTCGGTGCCGATAAAACGACGGCAATTGCCGATCTGGCAGTAATTTACACAGGCGCGCTTCTGCCCGAAGACACGGAAGATTTGGAATATAAACGAATTAAGTCGGCTTCGACCGACATTGACGAAGGCATCAACGTTGACGACAAAAAACCGAAACCGACGCCGAAAAAACCTTGATGAGAAAAAGCAGAGGAGAAAAGGAGAAAAGGAGAAAAGGAGAATTTTCGCTTCCCTGTATTTCTGTGTTTTTGATTTTTGTTTCTTCAATTTTCGCGCAGGAAATTTCGGTCAAAACCAAACTTCAAAACGGTGATTTTCCATTAGTTTACAAAAACCGAACGGCTGAGATTTTTGTTTCAAACGAAGATTTCAAGGTCGTGAAAATTGCCGCCGGAGATTTTGCTTCGGATGTCGAAAGAGTTTCAAACGCCGAACCGCCAATCAAAAATGATGCTTCAAACTTAGCAAAAAACCTCGTCATTATCGGAACTTCGGGCAAAAACCCGCTGATCGAAAGTTTGATCAAAAGTCAAAAATTAGACGTTTCAGCAATTCAAAATAAGTGGGAAAGTTTTCTCATCGCAACCGTCAAAAATCCGTTTCCGAATGTCGAAAATGCGCTGGTCATCGTTGGCAGTGATCGTCGCGGAACAGCTTTCGGCGTTTATGAAATGTCGCAGAGAATCGGTGTTTCGCCGTGGGTTTGGTGGGCTGATGTCGCGCCCGAAAAGCGCGAAAGTCTTTTAATTTCAAAGGGAAAGTTCGTTTCAAATGAGCCTTCGGTCAAATATCGCGGAATCTTTTTGAACGATGAAGATTGGGGACTTCAGCCCTGGGCGGCGCGCACCTTTGAGCCCGAAGTCGGAAATATCGGACCGAAAACTTACGCGAAAATTTTCGAACTTCTGCTTCGTTTGAAAGCCAATACCTGCTGGTCGGCGATGCACGAAGTGACAAAACCTTTCAACGAAATTAACGGAAATGCGCAAACGGCTGATGATTACGCGATCGTGATGGGCAGTTCGCACGCCGAACCGATGCTCCGCAACAATGTCGGCGAATGGAAAGACGCGAAAGAAAAATACAATTTTGTCAGCAATGAAACGGGCGTCACGAATTATTGGGAAGACCGCATAAAAACGAACGGCAAATTTGAAAACATTTACACGCTCGGGATGCGCGGCATTCACGACAGCCCGATTCAAGGTACGCGCAGCCAAGCCGAACGAATTCCCGTTTTAGAGAAAATCATCGCAACGCAAAGAAGTCTGCTCGCGAAATACGTTGACGAACGCGTCGAAAACGTCCCGCAGATCTTTTGTCCGTACAAAGAGGTTCTGGCGGATTACCGCGCCGGGTTGAAAGTTCCCGACGATGTCACGATCGTTTTTCCCGACGACAATTTCGGCTATATTCGCGCGTTTCCAAGCGCCGAGGAACAAAAACGGCGCGGAGGTTTCGGCGTTTATTATCATATTTCTTACCTCGGTCGTCCGCTTTCGTATTTGTGGCTTAATTCAACGCCGCCAAGCCTGATTTTTGAAGAAATGTCGAAGGCTTATGAAAATGGAATGCGGCAGTTTTGGATGCTCAATGTCGGCGACATCAAGCCCGCCGAGATCGGCATCGAGTTTTTTATGCAGATGGCTTACGACGCGAAAAAATGGAATGTCTCGAACCAGAATCAATTCTTAAAAACCTGGGCAAACCGTGAATTCGGCGCGGGAAATTCGGCTGAAATTGCCGCCGTAATGGACAAATATTACCGGCTCGGATTTCAGCGCAAACCCGAACATTTGCAATGGTTTATACCGAAGGAAACGCCGCGAAAGAGTGATCTTACCGAAACTGAAACGCTCGAAAGGCTTCGTGATTACGCCGAATTACGAAAACGTGCGGAAGCGGTTTTTGTCAAAATCTCTCGGGCGAAAAAAGATGCGTTTTACGAACTGGTTTTGTATCCGGTTCGCTCGGCAATGCTCGCAAATGAAAGATTTTTCGCCGCCGAACTTGCCGAAACTTACAAACGGCAAAACCGAAGTGATGCGCTAATCTGGGCGCGAAGATCGATTGCCGCGAATGCCGAAATCGAGCGCGAAACCGTTTATTTCAACGAAAAATTGGCAAACGGAAAATGGCGTTTCAGCATGTCGCCCGAGATGAAACCCGGCGAGTGGTCGAGTATGCGAAGCACGCCGCCGGTTCTCAATGAAAACGATTTTTCGAACTTATCAGTTCAGGGCAGACTTGAAGATAAAAGCTTACCTTTCGTGAAAACGCCAAAACAAATCAAAGGTTTTAGTGAGTTAAACGGCGTAATATCGATGGAAGCCGAAAATTTTACGCGCAAAAACGAGCAAAACGGCTTTGCGTGGCAAACGATCGAAGGCTTGGGAAAAACGGGCGATTCGGTTTCGGTTTTCCCTCAAAAAGCGCAAACTTTTGCGGATTTTTCCAAAAATTCGCCGGGTCTCGAATATCAATTTTACGTTTCCAACGCGGGCGAATTTGAAGCGAATTTTTTCCTGATTCCGACCCAGCCGCTGGTTCCGGGAAACGGTTTGCGTCTGGCGGTTTCGATCGATGACGAAACGCCGCAAATCATCGCGGTTGATAAAGATACGGAAGTTTCTTCGCCCAAATGGGCAAATAATATTTTGAATCAAACAACAATCGGTAAAAGCAAATTCAGCTTAACAAAAGGCACGCACGTTTTGAAGATTTTCGCGGTCGAAACGGGCATTGTGCTCGACAAGATCGTTTTAAGTTCGGGCGCGTTAAAAACCAGTTATTTTGCGCCGCCGGAAACGCGGGTTCGCTAAAATTTAGAGGTTAAAATATGAATATTTCAAAAAGATCGGTCTATTTTGCCTGGGTAATTCTTTGTCTGCTGTCGGCAGCCGTGACGGCTCAATCGGTGCGCGAAAAAACTTCGTTCAACGAAAATTGGCGGTTTCAAAAAGGCGATCCGCAAGATGCGGAAGGCGTTTTGGCGTACAGCAAAATCAAAGACTGGGTAACCGCCGGCGGCAACGAATACGTTCTGACCTCGGATGCCGTCAAAGGCGTTCGCCCCGAGGGAAATCTCGGCGAAAATGTTGCATACACGAAAGGCGGTTTTGACGATTCCGGCTGGCGGCAATTGAATCTGCCGCACGATTGGGCGATCGAAGGCGATTTTCAGCGCGAATTAGCGGGCGAAACGGGCAAACGTCCGTTTGCCGGAATCGGCTGGTACCGCAAACATTTCACGGTTTCACCGAACGACAAAGGCAAACAGATTTATCTCGATTTCGACGGCGCAATGGCTTATCCGACGGTTTGGCTCAACGGTAAATTTGTCGGCGGCTGGGGTTACGGTTATTCGTCGTTTCGGCTCGATCTGACGCCTTATCTCGAATTCGGCAAGGAAAATGTTTTGTCCGTCCGCTTAGATAATCCGGCGGAATCTTCGCGCTGGTATCCGGGCGCGGGAATTTACCGCAATGTCTGGCTCGTCAAAACTCCAAAAATTCACGTTTCGCATTGGGGAACTTACGTGACAACGCCCGAAGTTAATCAAAACTCGGCGACCGTCAATATTAAAACGACGGTTGATAATGATTCGCCACTCGCGGCGAATCTCAAAATTCAAACGCTGGTTTATGAACTCGGCGCAAATGATAAAAAAATCGGTAAAGCGGTCTCAATTTCGGAAAAAACCGATTTAAATTTAACACCGCGATCAAATTCAAAAAGCGAAACTAATCTGCCGGTCAAAAATCCGAAACTCTGGAGCACGGTCGCTCCGAATCGCTACATTGCCGTCACAAACATTGAGCAAAACGGCAAGATCATCGATGCTTACGAAACACCGTTCGGAATTCGCTCGATCAAATTCGAGGCTGAAAAAGGATTTTTTCTCAACGGCGAACGCGTCTATTTGAAAGGCGTTTGTAATCATCACGATCTCGGCGCGCTCGGAACGGCGATGAACACTCGCGCGCTCGAACGACAACTCGAAATCTTGAAGGAAATGGGCGTCAATGCGATCAGAACGAGTCATAATCCGCCCGCGCCCGAACTTCTGGAACTCGCCGATAAAATGGGCTTTCTCATTATGGACGAAGCCTTTGACGAGTGGGCGCAGGCGAAAAGAAAAAACGGCTACAATCGCATTTTCAAGGATTGGCACGAAAAGGATTGGCGCGCGCAAATCCGCCGCGACCGCAATCATCCGTCGGTGATTTTATGGTCGACCGGCAATGAGATCTGGGAACAAGGCACGCCCGCCGGTCACAAGATCTCGGCGGAACTCAGCCAAATCGCACACGAAGAAGACCCGACGCGCCCCGTCACCGCCGGAGCGAACGACACGCGTTCGGGCTACAACGGATTTCAAAAAACGCTCGATGTTTTCGGCTACAACTACAAGCCGCAGGAATACGCAAAGTTCCGCGCGGAAAACCCTTCGATTCCCTTTTTCGCGAGCGAAACGGCTTCGACGATCAGCTCGCGCGGCGAATATTTCTTTCCGGTCGTCGAGGATAAAAGCAAGGGAATGTTCGATTTTCAGATGAGTTCTTACGATCTTTACGCGCCGCGCTGGGCAACCACGCCCGACACGGAATTTGAAGGGCAGGATAAAAATCCGTTTACGGCGGGCGAATTCGTCTGGACGGGTTTTGACTATCTCGGCGAACCGACGCCGTATGACGGAAAACTCAAAACAATGCCCGAAGTCAGCGATCCGGTCATGCGTCAGCAGCTCGCCGACGAGCTGAAGAAAAACGGTGAAATCACGTTAATTTCGCGCAGTTCGTATTTCGGGATCATTGATCTGTGCGGCTTTCCGAAAGACAGATTTTATATTTATCAGGCGCGCTGGCGACCCGAGCTCCCGATGGCGCATATTCTGCCGCACTGGAATTGGGCGGAACGCATCGGGCAAATCACGCCCGTTCACGTTTACACATCGGGCGACGAAGCCGAGCTTTTCTTGAACGGAAAATCTCTGGGACGCAAGAAAAAAGGCGCGTTTCAATATCGTCTGCGCTGGGACGATGTTATTTATCAGCCCGGCGAATTGCGAGTTGTCGCCTATAAAAACGGCAAAGTCTGGGCGGAAGATTCGGTCAAAACAACTGATTCGCCTTCGCAAATCGCGATGCAAGCCGACCGTTCGGCAATCTCCGCCGACGGCTCGGATCTGTCCTACGTCACCGTCAAAATCACCGACCAAAACGGTTTGATGGTTCCGCGCTCGAAAAATCTGATTCATTTTGAAATTTCCGGCGCGGGCGAGATCGTCGCGACCGACAACGGCGACGCGACCGATCTCAGCTCGTTTCAGTCAAAAGAGCGCAAAGTGTATAACGGAATGGCGCTGGTGATTGTCCGTTCGATCAAAGGTAAGCGCGGAAAAATCACGCTCAAAGCCGTTTCGGATAATTTAAAGAGTGCGCAGATCTCGATTTCAGCGGGCAAATAAAGGGCTTGAAATTCCGGGTAAAATTTATGTCAAAAAAACTATTTCTACTAATTTTCACAATATTTACGGTTTCCGCCGCGGCGCAAACCGTTTCGAAAAAATTCGATTTCGGCGCGGGCAAAGTTGAAAAAGGTTTCACGCAGATTTTGGCGACGGATGTTTACAATAGCGAAAAAGGCTACGGTTTCGAGCCGGATCAAAGCATAAATTGTCCTGACCGGAACGATAAAAATGCTCTGCGCACGGACTTTTGCACGGCGGATAAACCGTTCTATTTTTCGGCGAAAGTTGCGGAAGGAAATTACAAAGTAACGATCACTTTCGGCGATAAAACCGGGGCGACCGCAACGACCGTCAAAGCCGAACTGCGCCGTTTGATGCTCGAAAATATTGAAACCGCCAAAGGCAAATTCCGCACGGAAACTTTTATCGTCAATGTCCGGAATCCAACCTTTCCGGGCGGCGAAGTAAAGCTCAAGGATCGCGAAAAAACGATGGAATGGTGGGCTTGGGACGATAAATTGACGCTCGAATTTAACGGCAAACGTCCGGCGGTCAATAGCATTGAAATCGAAAAAACCGAATCGATTCCGACCGTTTTTCTGCTCGGCGATTCGACCGTCTGCGACCAGCCGCGCGAGCCGTATGCGAGCTGGGGACAAATGTTGACGGCATTTTTTCAGCCCGTCGTGGCGGTCGCCAATCACGCCGAATCGGGCGAATCTTTACGAAGCTCGACGGGCGCAAAGCGTCTGGACAAGGTTTTAAGCCAGATGAAAGCGGGAGATTATCTGTTGATCCAATACGCGCACAATGACGAAAAGGAAAAAGGCACCGGCGTCGGTGCGTTTACGACCTACAAAGCGAGTTTGAAAAAATTCGTTGAAGAAGCGCGCAAAAAAGGCGGAATTCCGATTCTCGTGACGCCGATGCATCGCCGGACTTTTGACGCCGACGGACGCATTACGAATTCACACGGCGATTATCCCGAAGCTGTGCGTCAGGTTGCGAGCG
>DATLOR010000011.1:0-2846 GCA_035536135.1 Pyrinomonadaceae bacterium
TCTCGGACGCATTATGAAACGCGAAGAAGCGCGGAAGGTTTACGAGCAAGCCAAAACGGACGGCAAAACCGCGAGTCTTTTAGATCAACAGCGACCGAATATTTTCACGCAATCGGTCGCGAATATTTTGCCGAACGATAAAATAATTATTGAGATCAGTTATGTCGAAACCTTGAAATACGAGGACGGGCAGTATGAATTTGTTTTCCCGATGACGGTTGCGCCGCGCTACAATCCAAGCACCGTCACGGACGCAAGCAAAATCACGCCGAAAATTGACGAAACCCGCAGCGGAAGCGATATTTCCATTGAAGTCAATCTCGACGCAGGCGTTCCGACCGAAGGAATCTATTCGATCTCGCACCCGATCGCGGCGACAAATTTAAGCGCGAACAGCGCGAAAATTTCGCTTCGCGAAAACAGCGTTATTCCGAACAAGGATTTTATTTTGCGCTACGACGTGACGGGCAAACGCATCGAAGACGCAATGCTGACGCACCGCGCCGAAAAGGGCGGATTTTTCAGCCTGATCCTTTCGCCGCCCGACACTTTTACCGAGCAGAACATCACGCCGAAGGAGATCGTTTTTGTGCTCGACACATCGGGTTCCATGTCGGGGTTTCCGATCGAAAAAGCCAAAGAGGCGATGAAATTGTCGCTCGACGGTCTTAATCCGCAGGATACTTTCAACCTGATAACTTTCGCGGGCGATACGGCGATCTTGTTTGACGCGCCGGTTCCGGCAACCGCCGATAATCTCGCCAAAGCAAAAGCGTTTCTCGAATCGCGGCGCGGCAATGGCGGAACGGAAATGATGAAGGCGGTGCGTGCCGCGCTCGAACCTTCGGATTCGCAGAAACATCTGCGCGTCGTCTGTTTTATGACGGACGGATATGTCGGCAACGAGGCGGAAATCATCGCCGAAATTCAGAAACATCCGAAGGCGCGGATCTTCAGTTTCGGCATCGGCAATTCGGTCAACCGTTATCTCCTGGACAAAATGGCTGAGACGGGTCAGGGCGAGGTCGAATACGTTTCGCTGAACGATGACGGTTCAAAGGCGGCGAAAAAGTTTTTCGAACGCGTCCGCACGCCGCTTTTGACCGATATTTCGATCGACTGGAACGGGTTGCCGGTCGAAGATGTTTATCCCCAAAAGATCGGCGATCTGTTTTCGGCAAAACCCGTGATTCTCAACGGACGCTACACAAAAGGCGCGAAAGGCACGATCCGGCTCAAAGGCAATGTCGCCGGAAAGCTGTTTGTCCGCGATATTCCCGTGATTCTTCCGGAAAACGAGCCTGACCACGATGTTCTCGCGACGCTCTGGGCGCGGCGGAAGGTTGACGGTTTGATGGCGGATCTTTATAAAAGCTCGAACATCGAAAAAGCGAAAAAGGAAATTCAGGAACAGATCACATCGCTCGGCATCGAATTTCGTCTGCTCACACAGTTTACATCGTTCGTCGCGGTCGAAGATCAGATCGTCAATCAGAACGGCAAACCGACGCGGATCGAAGTTCCCGTCAAATCGCCGGACGGAATGAATATCCAACAAACTTTAAGCGGTACTTATCAAAATTGGATAAAAAATGACGTTGCTTATATTATTACCGAATCCGAAAAAACCGTTTTCAGCGGTCGCGGTAATGGAAACGGTTCAGGCAATGGGACGGGCGATATTTCAGCTTTGCGCGATGAGAAAAAAGCCTATAGTGCGCTTCGGGTTGACGGTTCAAAAACTTCGGAAAATACTCTGGTCGTTGAGACTCAGGAATTGCCTCCGCTCCCCGCCGGACAGGGTAATTCGGATAGTGAAGTGCCGAATGCCGATGCGCTGACGGAAATTCTCAAACGAATTGAAGCGCATCAAAAAGCTCTAAAAACGCTCCGCGCCGATATGACGATGACCAAATTTAATGCTCAGCTGAGTGAAACCGACATTAAACAAGGAACCATCAAATTTATGCCGCAGCCGAATGATTACTGGCTCAGAATTGATTCGACGAATCCGGCGCCGGAGAACTTTTCGATTGTCGGAAATCAATATCTCGTTTATCTGCCGAATCAAAAAACCGCCCGCACGGGAATGATGACGGATGCGCAGAAGAATGCGTTCGTGATCTTCTCGCACCTGGCGAAAGGCAAGTTGAAGGAAACTTACGACGTGAAATATCTCGGCGAAGAAAAGGTCAACGGAATAATTCCGGCGTGGCATCTTGAGCTGACCCCGAAAACGAAGTCGACTTACAAAACCATCGAGCTTTGGGTTGACGCAAGCGGAATGATCATCCAGTCGAAATCCGTCGAAACAAGCGGCGATTGGTCAAACATTTCGCTGACCAATCTGCAAAAAAACGTGCAGATCACGGCGGCGGATTTTAAGATCGTGTTGCCGAGAGATACGAAGATCATCAAAAACTGATTTATAACATTTGGAACTTTTTTCAACTTACGGAGTCTAAGTGATTGAAATCCGCAGATTTTTTACGGACAAAATACCGCAACTCAGGAGAAAAGCCATGCGAAAAACTTTCTTTTTGCTCGTCATTTTTTTACTTCCCGTTTTTCAGATCTTTGCCCAGGACGCAACCGAAGGCTCGCTTTTTGCCGTCAGCAAAAAAGGCGCACAGCTCGGCGCGTGCCCGCTCAAAAACACTTCGGTCAAAGCCGACATCAGCGGTTTTCTCGCCCGCGTGACCGTCACGCAGGAGTTTGAAAACAGCTTCGCGGAACCGATCGAAGCCGTTTACACGTTTCCGCTCTCGCAAAATTCCGCCGTGGACGCAATGACAATGAAGATCGGTGAACGGACGATTCTCGGACGCATTATGAAACGCGAAGAA
>DATLOR010000012.1:0-56914 GCA_035536135.1 Pyrinomonadaceae bacterium
GCGCAGGCGACGCCGCCATTCGGCGTTCCGAGCATCACGAGATGCTTGACTTGCGGACGGGCATCGGGAACATTCGGCATTAATTTATGCAGATAAAGCCGCGCGACCAACCCGCCGGTCGAATGCGCGACCATATCGACGTGCCACGCGTTTGATTCTTCCTGAGCGTATTTTACGTATTTCGCAAGCTGATCCGCATTGTCGTATACGGAATTGGAACTTGCGTCACTCCCGTTCCACTTGCCCATCCGCATCACACCGTAACGCGTATTTTCACCGACAAGAAACGCCTTCCAATTGTAACTGTGATTTTCGGTCAGCAAGTTTTGATAAAGCGGCTCCCAGATTTTGTAATCGGAATAAATGCCGTGAACGAGCACGAGCGGTTTCGGCGCGATGTTGACGGCCTTTTCTTTTTCGTCTTTCTTCTGCCCGTTTTCCGCAAGCTCGGCTTTAATGCGGTGAAAAAGATGCGGGCGACCGTCGTCAAACCACGACTGACCTTCCGAATCCCAGATCAGTTCGACTTCGCGTTCCTCGCCCGCCTCGAGCCTGAGAGAAATCTCGCCTTCGGGCAAAAGCTCGTCCGCACGCGCATAGTTGTATTTGTCGCCCTTGTAGGTTTCCGACACTTTCAGATCGGCGTATTTGGTTTCCCCCGACATATTCAAAACCGTCGCTTTGACCTTGATGCGGTTGCCGTCGATCGTACCTTTCGGGTCTTCGATTTCCTTCCAATCCTCAAAATTCGGGAACTTCGGGTGCTCAAAACGCAGATCGGTGATGATCAATTTCTGCGGACAGCGCGTAAAACGCCACGTGACCTGAAAAATAAAACTTCTGACCGCGCCGCGACCGTCGTCGCCCCAGATTTTTGTGCCCTGAAGCGTATCGGGATTTTTCGGGTCGATCTTCTGGCTGTCGATCGAAAAGCTTTCGCCTTCGATCGTAAACGGCTCGTTGGTCGAACGGTCATAGGGCTCGTTGTTTTTCGGCTGACAATGCCCGCTCCGTTTGACGTGTTCTTCGCGTTTAAAAACTCCGCTTGCTTTCGGAAATTTCAGGCTGAAATTATAAATGCCGCCCATTTCGTCAACGTTCAGGTTAAACGATTCCGCCGAACCTTCAGCCTGCGCCTGCGTCTGGCGGTCGTCCGTCCCTTCGATGATGAACCAGTGTCCCGCTTCGCGTGAATTGCAGGTATCGAAAACTCTTTCTTCGCCCCAACTTAAATCCGTATCGGTAAAATTGACCTTCGTTGACACGACCGGAGTTTGCGGATTGCTGCCGTCAACGACGGCGCGTCCCGTGTAATCGTAATCGCGCGAGGTTTTATGCTTGATCCGGTCAATCGATTTGCGGATTCCGGGCTCGTCCGATTCCAGTGAATCTTTGAGCGTTCGTTTATAAGTCACGACGCCGCTCCAACCGCCCGCGCATTTCGGCGTTTGTTTGGTCGAAACGGCAGATTTCGGCTTCGGCGTCTGCGCCGGAGCGAACGGCGCAAAACTCTGCAAAATACTCAGACAAAGCAGAAAGCTGAATAGACGATTGAAAATTTGAAAATTTGAATTAGACCGCATAATTTTTTCCCCCGGGTTTTACCGTCATTGTTCCAATAAAACCGGTTCTTACCTTCTAACGCGAAAATCGCCGCACAAAAGGGTCAAAAAAAAGGCGATTCGCTGGAACCGCCTTTTTCAAAGTGCTTTTTGTTTGAATTTATTTGCCTTTCGTTTTGACTGAAACCGGCGGTTTCGCCGCGCCGATCGTCAGACCGGCGGCGGCGACCAATACTTGGGAATTCGTTTCGGCTTTTGCCGTGACGGAATAATCGCCGTTTGCCAGTTTTTCGGTCAGCGCGCCGTAAACTCCGTCGTTCGCCGCGCCGTCACCGCTTTTTCCGTCGTCGAAAAGAGCGATTTCAGACGTTTTTGCTTCATCGGACAAAATCCGCGCTTTGACCGTCGCACCGATGACGGGCGCGTTGTTTTCCGACAATTTTGCAACGAGCGGAACTTGTCCGGCGGCGTTCGGCGCGCCCGCTTCGATGCCGAATCTGACGCGGTTTGCCGAGCTGTCCGTCCACACGGAAACGACGACGGAAGTTTCTGCGGTTCCAGTATTTTCAAGCCGCAGTTTCCAAACGCCGTTTGCCGGAGCGTTTTCGATTGGAATCGAGCGAAAATCGAATTTCGCCTGCGCCGTTCCCGCCAAGCTTTTTCCAACGACCGCACCTTTATCGTTAATTAACACGGCAGAAACGGTCGGCGCCGCCATAAACGTGACGCCGGAATTTGCATTCGCGGTCACAGGAATTTCAATCTCCGCCGACTGTTTGGCGGGCAAAACGACCTCTTTTGCCAGATCCATCTTGAGATTTTCGGGCAAAGCGGGTTTTTCGTCCTCAAAGTTTTCGTTTCGGTTAAAAGCCGCATTGACCAATTGCATCGGGTTTGAGTTTCGATTGTCGAAATTTTCGTAATTCGCCCGGTAATTGTTATCGGGTTTGTGGTCGCCGCGCCAGCTGACGGCGAGCCTGCGCCAGACGAAATATTCGAAATTTTCTTTGCTCGTCAGATCCGTGTGAACGCTGCGGGCGTAGCGGTAATCGTTGATTTCCCAGATCGCCGAAGGCAGTTCGACGACGCCGTCGCCCCAAACGGCTGACTGGCAGGTTTGCGGCAAAGGATTTCCGACCAAGACCGAAAAGCGCGTTCCCTTTCGATTGCGAACAGCTTTATTAAAACGTTCCATAAACGCGGGGCGCAGCTGTTCGAGCGACGTCACGGGTTTGCCGAGCGACCAGAACGCAAAGCCCATCAAATTCGCACACGGCGAGCCCATATTCGGCGTGCCGAGCAGAACAAGCCGCGTCAGCGCGGGTTTGCCGTCGGGAGGCGTCTCCATCAGGAAATGAATATAATGCCGCGCGATAATTCCGCCCATCGAATGGACGACCGCATCAACGTGCCACGCATTTTTATTGCGGCGGACGGCTTCGATCTGTTTGTTTAGCTCAATGGCGTTCTGATCGATCGTGTTCGACGGTTTCCAGGTTCCTTTCGTCCCGGTGTTCATCACGCCGTTTTGCGGGTCGGCGCCGACCGCGTAACTCGACCAACTCGAACTGTGCGCGTTTTTGAAAAATTTGTCGTAGCCGTCCCACGAAGTGTAATCCGCCCAGAGTCCGTGCGCTAAGATAACGGGACGCGGAATGATCAAAACGTCGGCTGAGAGACTTTTCGGCGGCGCGGTCGGTTCGGTCATTTCGACTTTGACTTCGCGCCCTGATGCGGGAATGCCGCCGATTTCCCACGACCAGCCGCTCGTGTCCCAGAGATATTCGACCTCGCGCGATTCACCCGGCGCGATCGAGATATTTCTTTCGCTGTCCGGCAGTTCCGCGCCCGCGCGCTGCTCAGTAAATTTCAATTGCGGAAATTTCGTTTCGTTTGAGTAATTCGTGACGCGGGCGCGCACGCGGACGATATTGCCGTCAACGGTTTCGCCGTCCACTTTGCGCCATTCGTCCCAGCGCGGATATGGATGCTCGTCAAATTCGACCGCTTCGAGTTCGAGCGGTGCGGGACAGCGGCGAAAGCTCCACGTCACGGTATATTTAAAACTTTTCACGTCCGCCGAGCTCGTGTCCCAGGTTTTCGAACCCGCCAGCACATCGGGATTTTTCGGGTCGATTTTCTGGTATTCGATCACCTCGCTGACCGCTTCGACCTTCGCGGGTTCGGTTTTTGAATTGTCCGAAGATTCGTTGTTTTTCGCCCCGCACCAGCCGCCGCGCGTAATTTTATCTTCGCGGTTGATGGTTCCGCTCATTTCGGGGAATTGAAAACTAAATCCGTAAGTTCCGTCGTAAGGATTGAAATTCAGGTTGAAATTTTCCGCCGCGCCTTCGCCGAAAGCATTCAGGATGTCGTTATCGACGGTTTCGCTCCACTGGTCGCGCACGCCTTTGCCGTCGTAAAAACAAGTATCCTGCTGAACGAAACGCTTGAAACGGCGGTCTTCGTCGGTCAAAGAAGTCTGAACTTTGGTCAGCGGCTGATCGGGATTTTGCGAACCGTTGACCGTGATTCTGCCCGTGTATTTGTAATTGCGCGAGGTCACGTTCCGCGTCGTGCCGACTGTCCGGTTTTTCTGCGTTGTATCGCTTGATTCGTTCAAAGTTTTCGTAAAATTGATAAAACCGCTCCATCCGCCGCTGCATTTTTGCGGAGCTTGTTTGTTTGAAACGGGCTGATCGGTTTTCGGCGTCGTGGTCGTCCGCTTTCGCGTCTGCGCCGGAGCAAACGGCAAGACGCCGTGAATGATGCTGAGGCAAAGAAGAATGCCTGTGAATTTTTTGATAAACGCTCTTTTCATTTTATTTTCTCCGAAATATTCTTTCGCCAAAACTTTTTCGGCTCTACACTTTAACGCGCATAATTCCAGAAAAAAGTCTCAAGTCCCAAGTTAAAAGAATTTCTCTTAAAACTTGGGACTTGAGACTTTAGTCCCGCCTTCCGTTTGCTTGGTTTGAACTATTTACCGACCGTTTCGACAATCGCTTGCGCGGCTTGTTCGACGACCGGCGAGATGATGTCTTCGCCTGCCGATTTGGCTTTCGATTTGAACTGTTTCGTTAAAGCGACTGTTCCGCCGTTTTTCAAACTGATGTCGAGCGTCAATTCGTCTTTCGGTTTGATATTCGAAGTGGCGGCAACCACGGATGTCACGGCGACCTGTCCGGCGACATTGCCCGCCGTATTGCCCCAGGCTCCGCCGCCGGTCTGCGCGACGACCGCCCCGAGCGCTTTACCGAAACCGAAACCGCCGCCGCCTTTTTTGTGCGAAACCGTTGCGTAAAGCACGTAATCGCAGTCCTTTTCCTTGGCTTCGGCGTCGATCGCCGATTGCAGTTTGGCTTCGAGCTGAACGATCTCGACTTTTGTGCCTTTCAGATATTGCGCTAAAGAATTTTGAATCGCGCCGGCAAGTTCCGCCGCATTGACGCCTTCGCCGACCGCACCGGTTTTGACGCTCGCCAGACCGATCCGAACCGTGCCTTCTTTTTTCGGTTCGACCGTCGAAGAAGTAGAATTATTGCTTTCGCTTCTTTGCGAATTCATCGTGCTGATCGTCGAATTCATACTCGAATTATTCATCGAGGAATTCTGGCTCGTCGAGCTGTAGGAAGTTGTCGAAGTCGAACTGCTGCTGCTCGAAGACATTGAAGCATACATACTTTGCGCGTCTTTGACTTCGCGCCAGCCGTCGGGAATTTCAAATAAAGCCTGATCGAGCGTGGCGTTCGCCAGTTCGAGAACTTCGTTGGTCATCGTGAAAGTTTCTTTATCATTGGCGTCGAACATTGTCATTTTTTCCAAAACCGGATAACCGCGCTTGGTCACGCTGCCGATCTGTTTGACGTTGTATTTATCCTGGCAGCCGCCCGATTTGCTGTTGTTGTAATAACCGGCGCGCGTGCCGTAATCGCAGTCGAGCGCGAAAGCCGCGTCAATATACCAGCCGTCCGTCACCATTTTCGATTTCGGCATCGGTGTGCAGGCGTCGGCTGAAGCTTCGGTTTCGGTCGTGATGATCAAATGACGCGCATTGTAGCCGAACATCTTTTTCGTTTCGCCCGTGTCTTTGGTCGTAATTGTCGTTGTGATCACGCCGCCCTTTTTGACTTCCGTTTTGGTGTTGCCCGATTGGGTCGTCTGCGTCGGCGTCGTCGAATCGTTTTCCCACGAATTGATGATATAAACCTGTGTTTGCGGGTTGAGCTGAACACTGCGCTTCATATCGCACTGCGTCAGCGTAACCATCGTTCCCGTGCCGACATTTTGCTCGGTGCGTGAGCGTTTGCCTTTGATATAAGTCGTGTTTTCAGTAGATTGTCCGCTCATCGTCATACGGCTTTTAACTTTGACGTCGGCGAAAGCGGTGATTGATAAAGTTACGGTTAAGATTGCGAATAAAATATATTGAACTGACTTTTTCATGATTGCTCCTTTTTTTGCGGCTGATTTATGCCTTCGATACTTAACGCGCAAACTTTTTGAAAAACGTATCATCAAAAGCGAAAAGATTTTTTCGCAAACCCGAACCGATTGCAGAAAAAGCCTTATTTTCATATACTTTAATTACGATTTTGGACGTTCCGAGAATATTTTTATTGTGCCGACAACCCCTGATAATGTTACGAAATTGCTGGTTGAGCTGACCGACGGCAACACGCAGGTTCTCGAACTGCTTTTGCCGATTGTTTACAACGAGTTACGCTCGCTTGCGAATAATTATCTACGCCGCGAACGTGACGACCATACGCTTCAGCCAACCGCGCTCGTTCACGAAGCCTATATCAAGCTCGTTGACCAGAAAAACGTGCAGTGGCAAAACCGCGCCCATTTTTTCGGCGTCGCGGCAAATATTATGCGGCGGATTCTGGTCGATCACGCCCGTAAACACAATGCCGACAAACGCGGCGGCGAATTTTCCAAAGAACAGCTCGAAGAAGCATTGGTCGTCGTCTCGGATGAAAAATCCTTTGAACTTTTGGCGCTCGACGACGCGCTCGAACAATTGGCAAAGGTCGATCCGCAAAAATCGCGCATCGTCGAGCTTCGCTATTTCGGCGGCTTGTCGGTCGAAGAAACGGCGGAAGTTATGGGCATCAGCGAAATTACGGTCAAACGACACTGGAAAATGGCAAAGGCGTGGCTCTACGGACAAATATCGAGACAGTAAGCAGTTGGCAGTTGATTTGAAGGTGAAATTGCGATTTGAAAATGGACGGACATAAGAGTTTGAGAGTTTATCAATTAGCATATCAACTGACGATGGAGATTTTTCACTTGTCGAAAAAGTTTCCACCTGAAGAGCGGTATTCATTAACTGACCAAATTCGCCGTTCTTCACAAAGTGTTCCGGCTAATATTGCTGAAGGTTATCGTAAAAGACAGTATCCAAAAGTTTTTGCCAATAAAATGTCCGATGCTGACGGTGAGGCAACTGAAACAACAGTTTGGTTGGACGTTGCTAAAGATTGTGAATATTTAGAAATCATAGATTATCAGAGATTAATCAATGGATACGAGGAAGTAGGAAAAATGCTTGGTAATATGATTCTTCATCCGGAAAAATTCTTGCCAAGATAGAGAATTTACTGCCAACTGCCGCTGCCAACTGCCAACTAAATGAGTCCAGAACGATGGCAAAAAATTGAAGACGTTTTTCAATCGGTCGTTGACCTCGCGCCCGAAGAACGCGTGTTGTATCTCAACGAAAATTACGCCGATGACGCGGATTTGATCGCCGAGATCGAGCGTCTGATTTCCGATTACGAAGACGCCGGAGATTTTATCGAATCGCCCGTTTGGACCGACAGCTTTATGCTCGGCGCGACCGCCCGCGACCAGATCGGCGATGCTTTAAACGAAGAAATCAAAAAAGATAACGGTTCGATGATCGGCAAACGCCTCGGCGTTTACGTGCTCACCAAAGAGATCGGGCGCGGCGGAATGGGCGCGGTCTACCTGGCGGAACGCGCCGACGGCGAATTTCGCCAGCGCGTTGCTTTAAAGGTCATCAAACGCGGCATGGACACCGATTTTATCGTTCGCCGTTTTCGCAACGAACGCCAAATCTTAGCCTCGCTCGACCATCAAAACATCGCCCGCCTCCTGGACGGCGGCACGACCGACGACGGTTTGCCGTTTTTCGTCATGGAATACATCGAAGGCTCGCCCGTTTACAGTTATTCCGACGCGAAAAAATTAAGTATCAACGAGCGTTTGCGTCTTTTTATCCGGATCTGCAACGCGGTCGATTACGCGCACGAAAACCTGATCATTCACCGCGACATCAAACCGACGAACATTCTCGTGACGGGCGACGGAATGCCGAAACTGCTCGATTTTGGGATCGCGAAAATTCTCGATCCCGAGCTTGCCGCCGATTCGATCGACCCGACGGCGACCGCGATGCGGATGATGACGCCCGAATACGCGAGCCCCGAACAGGTGCGCGGCGAAGCGGTCACCAAGGTCAGCGACATTTATTCTCTGGGCGTTCTGCTTTACGAGCTTCTCTCGGGACATCGCCCGTATCGTTTGAAAAATCGCGCTTTGCACGAGATCGCCCGCGTGATCTGCGATGAAGAACCCGAAAACTTGGGTTCGAGCCTGACGCGTGAAGATAATCTCGTACCGACCAGCGCCAACAATGAAAAAATCACGCTCGAAGCGATTTTTGCGAGCCGCAATGCGAGCCGCGAAAGTTTGCAGCGCGAGCTTTCGGGCGACCTTGAGCGCGTTGTGTTCAAAGCGCTCCGCAAAGACCCTCATGAGCGTTATCAATCTGCGAAGGAAATGGCGGAAGACGTCGCGCGTTATCTCGAAGGGCACTCGGTTCTCGCACCCGCTTCTTACCCGTCGAAAGCCGCTTTCACGCAGAGTTTGCACAAAACCAACCCCGACGAAATATCGGTTGCCGTACTGCCTCTGAAATTGTTCGGTGCGGCGGCGAACGAAGAGACGGGCGACGATTATCTGTGCATCGGTCTGGCGGACGCGCTGATCACGCGGCTTTCAAACGTGCGGCGTTTTGTCGTGCGCCCGACGAGCAGTGTTTTGAAATACGGAAACGCCGACACCGAACCGATCACGGCGGGCGAAGAGCTCGGCGTAAATTATCTGGTTGACGGCAATATCCGGCGCGTCGGGACGCGTCTGCGCGTGACGATCCAGCTTTTGAACATTCAGGAAGGCGCGGCGCGCTGGGCGGAAAAATTCGACGAGGAATTTACCGACGTTCTGACGCTCGAAGATCTGATCTCGGAAAAAATTGCCGAAGCCCTGATGCCGCAGCTGACGGGCGACGAGCGCAATCAACTGAAAAAACGCGGCACGAACAGCGCGGAAGCCTTCGAGCATTACCTGCGCGGACGCCATTACTGGAACAGTTTCACGGAAGATGGTTTTGCCAAGGCGATCATCGCTTATTACCAGGCGATCGCCCACGACCCGGGATACGCGCTCGCCTACGCCGGAATCGCCGATTATCACAACTGGCTCGGCGTCTACGGCGTTTTGCCGTCGAAGGAATGCTTTCAATCGGCGGTCGAAAACGCGCGCACGGCAATCGAGCTCGACCCGGAATTGGGCGAAGCCTACGCCTCGCTTGCGTTTGCCCAGCACGGCGGAGCCTTTGAATGGGAAGAAAGCGAACGGAATTTTCAAACCGCTCTGCGGCTTAATCCGAACGTTGCGGAAACGCACGTCTGGTATTCGATCAAGCTGACGACCGAAGGACGTTTTACGGAAGGCATCAAACACGCGGCGCGGGCGATCGAGCTCGACCCGCAAACGCCTTTTAATCAGCATAATCTCGGCTGGGTGATGTATTACGCGCGCCAATTCGACAAAAGTCTGCGGCAATACCTGAAAACCGCCGAAACATTTCCTTCGTATCCGCTCGCGCATTACGGATTGGCTTGGGTTTTGCGCTATCTCGGACGTTTTGACGAAGCCGTCAACGCCGCCAACCGCGCCCAGCAATTGATGAGCGAAAGCATTTTTTCGCTGCACGTTCAGGGACAGACTTTTGCCGCCGCCGGAATGCGCGAGCAGGCTGAGGTAATCTTAGAAAAACTCGATAAATTATCCGAACGGCAGTTTGTTTCGTCCTATCACACGGCTTTGATCTACGCCTATCTCGACGAAAAAGAAAAAGCGATCGAGCTTTTGGAAACTTGCCGGCAAACTTCGGATGCGTGGCTGGTCTGGCTCGGCGTTGAACCGGCGTTCGACAGCTTGCGGGCAGATCCGCGTTTTAAGGCGGTGATGGAGCAGACAAAAAATCCGATCCTCAAACGCGACGCCGATTTCACGGAAAAATCCAACCCGACGATCGCCGTTTTGCCGTTCAAGGTGATGAATCAATCAAGCGAAACGAGTACGGACGACAAGTTTTTGGGTGTCGGTCTGGCAGACGCGCTGATCACGCGGCTTTCGAATGTCCGAAAATTCACCGTCCGCCCGACGAGCAGTGTTCTGCGCTACGACACGGAAAATAATCCGTTCAGCGCCGGTGCGGAGCTCGGCGTGGATTTTTTGATCGACGGCAATATCCGGCGCATCGGCGAAACGCTCCGCGTGACGGTTCAGCTTCTCTCGATCGAACAGGGCGCAACGCGCTGGGCGCGCCGGTTTGACGAAAACATCACCGATTTTCTGACGCTCGAAGATTCGATTTCCGAACAGATCGTCGATGAGCTTCTGCCGCAGCTGACGGGCGCCGACCGCGAACAGCTCAAAAAACGCGGAACCAATAACCCGCAAGCCTACGAAGCCTATTTGCGCGGTCGTTATTTCTGGAACAAATTTACGAACGAATCTTTTCCGAAAGCTTTTGAAGCATTTAGCGAAGCCGTCCGGCTTGACCCGGATTTTGCGCAGGCGCACGTCGGGATTGCCGATTTTTACATCTGGCTTTGTATTTTCGGCGTTCTGCCTTCGCTCGAAGCTTTTCCGAAAGCCAAGCAGGCGGCGCAGCGCGCGCTCGAACTGGATGAAAATCTCGGGGAAGCCTACACGACGCTCGCCTTTGCGACCACGATTCACGATTGGGACTGGGAAAAGGCGGAATATCTTTTCAAACGCGCGCTCGAATTAAGCCCGAATTATTCTTTCGCGCACGAATGGTATTCAAACCTGCTTGCGGCGACGGGACGTTTTGACGAAGCCATTTTTGAATCGAACCGCTCGATCGAACTCAATCCGATGTCGGCACGCGGGCTCGTGATGAACGGCTGGCTTCTTTATCAAACGCGTCATTTCCGGCGGGCGACCGCCGAAGCGGAAAAAGCCGTCGAGATGGAAAAGGATTTTCCGCAAGGCTTGCTTCATATTGGCAACGCGCTCGACAAAGCCGGACGCAGCGAAGAAGCGATCATCGCTTTGCGCGAAAGCATCCGGCTCTGGCAGGATTCGGCTCTGCCGCGCTGTATGCTCTGTCATGCACTCGTTAATGCCGGACGCGAACGCGAAGCGCGCGAGGTTTTGGGTGAAATTTTTGCCGAGAACGAAAAACATCCCGTCAAGCCGTATTTTATCGCCGTCGCTTACGCCGCTTTTGAAACGGAGCGCGATGCCGCTTTCGAATGGCTCGAAAAAGCCTTTAATGAGCGCAACGAATGGCTTATCTGGCTCGGGACCGAACCGAAATTCGATTCCCTGCGCGACGACCCGCGCTATTTCGCGCTGCTCGAACGGATGAACAATCCGATCGCGCGCCGGCAAAAAGCCGAATCGACGATCTTAAATGCCGAAAACGGCACGACGATCGCCGTTTTGCCGCTGAAAACCCTGCAGACCGGAAAAACCGGAAACACCGAAGAAGAATTTTTGGGGATCGGTCTCGCGGATGCGCTCGTGACACGCCTGTCAAGCGTCAAACGGCTGATCGTCCGCCCGACAAATTCGGTGATCCGTTCCGGCAAAAATACTTCCGACCCGTTTGTCATCGCCCGCGAAATTAATGCTGCGTTTATTGTTGACGGTCACGTCAAACGCGTCGGCGACCGGATCCGCGTTTCCGTTCAGCTTCTGAACTCGGCGGAACAAACCGCCGTTTGGGCAAAAAGTTTCGACGAGAAATACACGGACGTTCTAACGCTCGAAGATTCCGTGAGCGAACAAATCGCCGCCGCGCTTTTGCCGCAGCTCACGGAAGACGAAAAAGAAAAACTCGGGCAGCGACCGACCGACAACGCAAAAGCCTTCGAGGCATATATTCGCGGTCGTTATCACTGGAACAGTTTTACCGAAGAAGGTCTGCAAAAATCGCTCGCCTGCTACCGCGAAGCACTCGAATACGATCCGAATTTCGCGCTCGCCTATGCCGGAATCGCCGATTATTACAATTTTTTGTGTATTTTCGGCTCGAAATCGCCGATCCTGAGCTTTCCGGCGGCAAAAGAAGCGGCGCAAAAAGCCATCGAACTGAATCCGAATCTGGCGGAAGCACAAGTTGCGCTCGGCGTCACGGTTTTCGGCTACGATTGGGATTTTGCCGAGGGCGAGAGGCTTTTCAAAAAAGCGCTCGAACTGAATCCGAATTATGCCGTCGCGCATTTCTGGCACGCGCTTCTTTTAAGCTTAAAGGGCGACCACGACAACGCGATCCGCGAAATGCGGCGTGCCGAACAGCTCAGCCCGGGCATTCCTTCACTCCTGATAATCTTTGCTTTTATTTATCGAAACGCCCGCAAATTCGAAAAATCACTGGAAAAAATCCGGCAGGCATTGGCGATTCAGCCGAATTATTATGTCGCCGTGCAGGGTTTCGGCTGGGTTGTCAAATGGACGAAAAATTACGACGAAGCGGAAGAGATCACCCGCAAAAGCGTCGAGCAAACAGGAAGTTTAAGTCTTCCGCTGTATGCTTACGGGTATGTTCTGGCGGTTCGCGGAAAACAGACGGAAGCCCGCGCAATCGTCCGGGAAATCAGAGAGCGGCGCGAGAAACAATATCTTCCGGCAGTTTATTTATCACTGATCTATACCGAACTCGGCGAGACGGACGCGGCTTTTGAATGGCTCGAAAAAAGTTTTGAAGAACGCGAATTCTGGGCAATCTGGCTGCCGCTCGATCCGCGTTTCGACGAGCTGAAAAAAGATCCTCGATACAACGATTTGATCAACAAACTCAAACCGCAGGACGAATCCGAAGACATTCACCAATCGCACATCGCGACGCGGATTTTTCCGGTCGTCGAAGCCGAAAAGCCGCGTCAGATTGAAACTAAAAATGAAACCGCAGAAACAGAAACTGCGCCGTCGAAAAACCCGCGCAAAAGATTGTGGATCTATGCGGCGGCGGCAGCCGTTCTGCTCGGCGTTCCGGCAATTTTAGCCCTCAGCGGAATTCTCAAATTCAGCTTTACCTACGCGCCGAATTCCAACACGGCGGCTTCGAAAATAATTCCCGCTTCGAATCAGCCGAGCCGTAAAATGATCGCGGTTTTGCCGTTTGAAACCGATGCCGATTTCGAGAACGAAGAATCCTACAGCGCCGGTCTATCGGAATCGGTCTTTCAAAAATTGCGTCAGGTCAAGGAAATTTCCGTCGGCTTGGTCTATCTGAAGCTGCCGGATAATCCGGGTCTCGAAGAACTCGCTAAAACTTATGCGGTCAATTACGTTTTGCGCGGGAAACTACACGTCGAAGGCGACCGCATCAAAGTTGATGCCGAGCTCGTTAATACGGGGGACGGAAAAGTGCTCTGGCTCGAAAAATTCGATGAAAATGTTGACAATTTTCAGAATTTGCAGACGGGAATTTCCGAGCGCGTGCTGAAGGCCCTGACGATCGAGCTTTCGGCAAACGAGCGCCAGCAGATCTCAAAAAATTTCACGGAAAACTCGGAAGCCTACCAGCTTTATCTGGTCGGACGCTATCAGCTTTCAAACCGCAGTGCGGCAAATCTCAATAAAGCCATCAAAACATTTGAAAAGGCGCGCAATCTCGACCCGAAATTCGCGCTCGCCTACGCGGGAATGGCGGATGCTTATGCTTTGCTCAATCTTTACCAGATTCCGCCGCCGCCGGATGCTTACGACAAAGCCAAAGAAAACGCGCTGAAAGCCATCGAACTCGACCCCAATTTACCCGAAGCGCACGCCTCTCTGGGTTACGTGCTGTTTTATCACGAGCACAAACGCGACGAAGCCGTTCAGCAGCTCGGTCACGCGATCGAGTTGAATCCGGCTTATTCGACGGCGTATCACTGGCTTGCGCTGATGCTTTCGGCAATGGGCAGACACGATGAAGCGATTCGCAACATCAAAAAAGCGATCGAGCTCGAACCGAAATCGGCGATCATCCAGACCGCCGCCGGATTGGTTTATTTCTACGCCCGCAAATACGACGACGCGCTCGCGACCGCCGACAAAGTTTTGGAAAACAACGAAGGTTTTGTTCCCGCCTATAAAACCAAGCGCGTCGTTTTTGAAGCGTTGGGAAATTACAGCGCGGCTCTCACGGCATATCAAAACGAACGGATCTACAGCGAAAATACGGACGAAAACGACGAAGGCTGGCTGATGATCGCGGCGCAGGTGCAAGCCGCCGGCGGCAATCGCGATGAAGCTTTAACGAGCCTGAAACGCGCCACTGAAAATGCTTTCGTGAAAAATAATCCGCAAGCATTCGCCTACGAGATCGCGCTTGCCTTCGCGCTTTTAGGCGAAACCGACCAGACGGTTGACTGGCTCAAAAAAGCGAAAGAAGTCAATTCCTACGGCTTCAATTTCGCGCAAACCGACCCGCGATTCGACAAAGTCCGCACCGATTCGAGATTTACCGAGCTTGTTGGGAAAAACTCTGCCGAGTAAAAAAACGGCTCGTTTCTGCCAAAAAACGAGTAAATCCTGATCCAAAATCCGTTTTAAGTAGATTTCGTCTGAAAACACCTACCTGAACGGGTAGTGACTAATCATTCTCGCCCAAATTATTATATTCTCCGATGGTTTTTATTCTATCGAAACTAAATTTAATAAAGCATTTATTTTGGAGAAATTTTTATGGGTTACGATTACACAAAAAAATTAAAGGTCGAAGGACAACAGCATTCAAACGCTTGCTGGGCGGCGACGATCAGCTGGTGGACGGCTGCCATGTCGCTGCATTACAAACGAACGACATACACGCAAACCGATCTGCTGGCGGATTTCAGTTCAATTTCTCTTCTTGGCACCGCCGGCGCCGGCGGCGTCCCGGAAGATAGTCTTAAAAAGATTGCCGGTTCGGCGAAGGTCCGTATGGATATCCAATCTGTCTCGCCGACCGCATTGAAAACCGACTATAATTTCAGCACGCCCTGCGTCATTGTTTTCAAGTATCCGGCGGCTGGCGGAACGCATATGAACGTGATCTTCGACCAGCAAGACCAAACCGTGATGTGTATGGAACCGTTTTACCCGCTCGTTGCCCTCGCCGACGGTTCGCGAAAAGGCACTTATATTCGCCGCCCGCTCAGTTTCTTTGGTAACAGCGACAAAGTCCTGATCGGCTGTCTGCCGCTCAAAGACAGCGCTAACGGAACCGCCGAATAAAGGCGAAGAGATTTTTCGAAAAAAGAAAACGGAGCAATTCATTAACCGAATTGCTCCGTTTTTCAGTTTTTGCTGTAAGAAAAATTAAGTTTCCGTGCGTTGTTTCCAGCTTTGCGGACTGCTGCCGTCGTCCAATCTGACCATCGAGATCGCACCAGGCGAAGGACAAACCAGCGCGCACAAGTTGCAGCCGACGCATTCGGGTTCGTCAACGACGGGAAATTTATTTTCGTCAAAATCAAAACATTGATGCGCGCCGTCTTCGCAGGCAACGTAGCAAAGATTGCACTTGATACAATGCTCGGGATTGACCCGCGCGACGACCTTGTAATTTAAGTCGAGATTTCCCCAATCGGTGACGCGTCCGACGGATTTGCCGACGATTTCCGTGACGGACGAAAAACCCTTCTCGTCGAGATAATTGTTCAAACCGTCGATCATATCCTCGACGATGCGGTAACCGTAATGCATCACGGCGGTGCAAACCTGCACATTTCCTGCACCGAGAAGCAGAAATTCAACCGCGTCGCGCCACGTATTGATGCCGCCGATGCCCGAAATCGGAATGTTAAATTCCGCGTCGCGCGCGAGCTCTGAAACCATATTGAGCGCGATCGGTTTGACGGCAGTGCCGCAGTATCCGCCGTGCGCCGCCATCCCGTTGACGTTCGGGTACGGGATCATCGAATCGATATCAACGCCCATCACGGAATTGATCGTGTTGATCAAGGACACCGCGTCCGCGCCGCCCTTCTGCGCCGCGCGTCCGGGCGGAACGATATGCGTCACGTTCGGCGTGAGCTTGACGATCACGGGCAGCGCGGAAACTTCCTTGACCCATTCCGTGACCATACAGGTATATTCGGGAACCTGTCCCATCGCCGCGCCCATTCCGCGTTCGCTCATTCCGTGCGGACAGCCGAAATTGAGTTCAAACCCGTCGCAGCCCGTGTCCTGCGTCCGCTTGACGATCTCGTGCCAAGCCTCTCGACGCGATTCGACCATCAACGAAGCGATCACCGCGTGATTCGGGTATTTCTTTTTGCACTCATACATTTCCTTGAGATTAACTTCCAAAGAACGGTCGGTAATCAGTTCGATATTGTTTAAACCGATCATCCGAAGCGCACCGTTATCCAGGGATGCAAGCCGCGACGAAACATTGACGATCGGCTCGCCAAGCGTTTTCCAAACCGCGCCGCCCCAACCCGCCTCAAACGCCCGTTCGATCATCGAACCCATATTCGTCGGCGGCGCCGATGCCAGCCAAAACGGATTCGGCGATTTTATTCCCGCGAAATTTATACTTAAATCTGCCATAGTTTTTCTTACCTTTGTCAAAATTTTTGTGGTTCATTATACATACAAATCGTCTTTCGCGGCATCAGAAAGTTTGCGGCATCAAATTTTTGTAAACTAAAAAACCAACAAATATGAAATATCTTCTTTTTCAGGTTTCCCTGATTGTCTGCCTGTTTGTATTTTCGACCAACGTCTTTGGTCAAAATTCTTCAAAAACCGCCGAATCGGTGATTAAAACGCTTCAGGATATTTGCAAAGCATACGAGAAAAAAGAGACAGACGTTTTGCTCAAATATATGACCGAAGATTTTACCTTAACCGCTTCGGACGGCACGATCACGACGCGCGACGATGAAATCAAAGAGCTTAAAAGCGGCAAAGTTAGCTATCAAATCTTTGAAAACCGCGATATGAAGGTTCGTCTTCACGATAAAACTGCCGTTGTCACCGGACGAACAGTCGTTAAAGGCGACTACGAAAAAGCAGCGATCGACGCTGAATTTCAATTTACCGACACGCTCATCTGGAAAAACGGTCATTGGTGGATTGTCGCAAGCCATGCATCGCGCATAAAAAAATCATAGCTCGATTTATGCGCGGCGGCTTCATTATTTTCTCTGCAACTCATAAATTTTTGCGTTCAGAACTGATTCATCTCTAGACTCAAAATCTCTGTCGATATAGGCGATCTTTCCTTTTTGATCGATGATTACCGACACGCGGTTATTGTATCCGTTCGGGTTGTAGCTGAAATATTTCGACGAAACCGAATAGTCCGGGTCGTTCGTGTATTCGATATTGTTTGTTCCTAAAACCTCCCGCCATTTATTTAAGATCGATTTTGTCGAGCTTGAAATCGCAATTCGCTTTATTTCGGACTTTGATTTCGCGGATTTCGGGGGAATATCCAGCGAGCTTATCTGGCGAAAACAAGACATCGGATTTTCTTCGGCGTTAAAGGCTGGATCGCTGGAACCATCCACTGCGACCAATGTCCAAAGTTCTGATTTTGAACTTTTCGGTGTTAACGAATCCTCCAATTGCACCGGTTTCTTTGATGTTAAGGAACTATAAAAATAAGCCGGACTCGGCAAAGTTCCGCTGAAAGCCGCCGGGTAAAAGGAAATCAAAACGATTTTGCCGCGCAAGTCCGAAAGCACCTGTTTTTCGTTCAAGCGAAAATCAGGCGCTTTGTCGCCGACCTTCAAATTTTTTTGCGCGGACGGCGCAGGAACTTTTTCGTAGATTCCGTTCAGCTGTTTTAACTTGTTTTCGAGCGGCTTCAGATGCTCGCCCTGAGCGCGGTAATTGGCGTCCACATGCACGACGGTTTCTTTTGAATCGAGCAAAACGACCGTCGAATCAGCGTTTTTATTTGCAGGCTGTTTGACGTTGAAAGCCGAAAAAAGCTCGCCTTTTTCATCGTAGATAATGCTCATCGTGCCGAAAAGATTCTGTGCGCTTTTCAGTAAATCCATCCGGTCTTTGACAACCAGAAAAATTCGCGTCGTCGGAGCTTTTTTCAATCCTTCAAAAGCCATTTGCCGATCGAAATAATAATAAAACGAACGCGTCAGCATACTTGCGTAAGGGCAATCGTAGGTCAGCGAAGGCATAAAAACGACGATCGTATTATTCGCCGGCTTTTTCTCGCTCGTTAATTTATCAATCGGAAATTTCGCGCCGATCCGTAAATTTTCCGCGCGAATTTCGCTGATCGAACAACCCAGCAAAATCGTCAAAACAGTTAGATAAATTAATTTCCTCATCCCTGCGCTCCTTTTTAATTTCCCGGTAAGTTTATTCAATCCGAAAAACTTTAATTTCCCCGTTTGTTTATTCAATTTTTCGCTTACGAAATTGAGTTTTTAAATCGGTTTATTTAGTTTTCCGTTGAGAAAACTTAATTTCAACGAAGGTTTATTTAATTTCGCAATAACTTTATTCAATAATTTTTTCGTTTTACTTAATTTTGCAGTCGCATTATTGAATAAAAAATTTTATTTATTTAACTTCGCATAATGTTTACTGAATACTGCAAAAACTTTAATAAGTAAAACTTTTTCTTTACTTAATTTCGCCGCGTGTTAATTAACTTAATGCGCGTGACTTTTTATGATCGCCGGAACTTTTGTTCCCGCGAATTCGACTTTTTCGCCTGTCAGGGTTTGATGAATACCCTGCGCCGCGAGTTTGCCCATCTGCGAAGCGTCAACCGCTTCCGCGCCGCCGTTGACGCAGTCGCCGCCCGCGAAAATGCGCGGGTTTGAGGTCTGCATCAATTCGTTGACCGCAACCCGACCTTTTTCGTCGAACTCGATCCCGATCGATCTGAAAAGCCCGACTTGTTTCTGCTGTCCGATGGCTTTGATGACCAGATCGCAGTTGATATCAAATTCCAAGCCGTCTTTTTGCAGACGCAGTGTTTCAACGCGCGAATCGCCGCCGACGGCGACGGGCACGGTTTCCCACATAAATTCGATGCCGTCTTTTTTCGCCAGCTCGTATTCGTAAGCGTAAGCGGAAATGTCTCTTTCCGTGCGGCGGTAGATCATAAAAACGCGTTCTGCGCCGAGGCGTTTGGCTTGCGTGACGGCATCGATCGCCGTGTTCCCTGCACCGATCACGGCAACCGTTTTGCCAAGGGGAACCGATTGCCAATCGCGTGTTTTGATCCGCTCGATAAAATGAAGCGCGTCCATCACGCCGTCCAAGTTTTCGCCTTCGATGTTTAACCTGTTCGTTTCGCCGAGACCGACCGCGAGAAAAACCGCGTCGTGCTTGCTTAAAATGTCGGAACTATCGGCGACTTTGACAAGGCTGACCTTTTGTTCGCCGGCGAGCGCGGGCGGATTGGACATTACCGCGATTTCCGAGTTTAATTCAAATTTCACGCCGAGCTTTTCAACTTGCCGGACTTCGTCGAGCGATGTTTTCTGCGGCATTTTATATTCCGCCATACCGTAGGTGTCGAGCCCGCCCGCGAGCGGTTTGCGCTCGTAAACGGTCACGTCATAACCGAGCCGCGCGAGATATGTCGCGCACGACAAACCCGCCGGACCAGAACCGATAATGCCGACCGATTTGCCGTTCGGTTCGCCTTTCTGAAAAATCTGCCGTCCCGTTTCGATCGCATAATCGGTCGCATAGCGCTGCAGACGTCCGATCTCGATCGGCTTGTCCATCAAAGTTTTTTCGACGCACGCGCCTTCGCACAAAACTTCGACGGGACAAACCCGCGCACAACTTGCGCCGATCGGATTCGCGTCAAAAATTACCCGCGCCGATCCCGTCAGGTTGCCGCTCGCGATCTTTTTGATAAACGACGGCACGTCAATATGCGTCGGACACGCATGCGCACACGGCGCGTCGTAGCAGTAAAGACAGCGGTTCGCTTCAAAAACCGCTTCCGCCTGCGACAAAGGCGGATTGATCTCCGCAAAGTTTTTCTCGATTTGTTCGTTTGTAATTTCTGCCATAATTTATTTATCTTGGTTATTTTGTCCTGCCAGCCGCGCAAGTTCTCTCATAAAATCTTCGGTGCTTATATCGACAGGCGCGTTTTCCGGCTGAACCGCTTTGATCTCGCCGTCGAATTTGACCTGCGCGGGAATGGAATTAATCAGACTCCAAACCCGTTCGCGGTCTTTGATCAAAGGCGGAATGATCGCTTTCCCGTCGGCGAAAACGAGTTCCAGCTGATTATCTTCGATTTTGCGGCTGACGCCGCCGGCACGCGTAATTTTTGAAACGTGATCTATGTAGAAAAGGTTTTCCCACAAAAATCTTTTTCCCATCGAAGATTTTACACCATCCGCGGCGAGCGATTTGACGAATTTCTGCCGCGTAAACATACCGACCAAAACAATAACGAAACACGGAAGAAGCAAAATGCCGCTGCACAGAAAAAACCCAAGCCAACCTCCCTCGATTTTTTCAGTCAACATTCTGAGCAGCATCAACGCGATAATCAGCAGCGGAATACTAAAGAGCAGAGCGTAAACCAAGAGCATTTTCCAGCGTTCGCCGAAAAGAAGTTTGATTTCAAAGGGCTGCGGAAGATTTTGCTTTGCCCAATTAACAACCGGCTGGTTATAAAATTGATTTTGCATAAATCGTCTCCTGATTTGAAAAACAAAGTGCTCTTAGAGCTCGGCGTCGGCTTCGATTTCGATCAGCATTTCCGGGTCGATCAATTTTGAAACCTCGACCATCGTCGTCGCCGGCATAATACGGCTGAAAAATTCGCCGTGCGCTCTGCCGTATTCCTCCCACAGCGAAATGTCCGTAACAAACATCCGCGTACGGACGACATTTTCAAGCGTTGCGCCTAAAGCGTTCAAGGCTTTTTCGATATTTTTGATCGTCTGAACGGTTTGCGCATAAGCATCGCCGACGCCGACCACCCGGCTGTTTTCATCGGTCGCGGTCGTGCCCGTGACATAAATCCGCGACCCGACCTTGACCGCCCGCGAATAGCCGACGATCGATTCCCATTTCGCACCCGAAGAATATTTTTCGCGTTTCTGCATAAATTTTAGCCGCGGACGAACGCGGATTTCGCGGATTTAATTTTACTCGCCGTCATTATGAATTGCCTCGTGCGGACAACACAAAAACGCTTCCTCGCAAAGTGATTCTTCTTCGGCATTTTCAGGTTGCTTGAAAACATATGCACCGAAGTCATATAACTCTTCTTCTTTCAAATTAAAGTTGTCAGGTGCAGTGTCAATACAAGCCGCGCACCAGGTGCAGTAATCTTGGTCAACGTAATATTTGCCCTTTGCGTTCAACGGATGTTTTCTAATTCCTTCGCTCATAAATCTGCGAAATCCGCGTGTATCCGCGGCTGAAAAATCAATCCGCCACGATCGCGCCGTAAGCATCGGGTCGGCGGTCGCGGTAAAACTGCCAGGTATTGCGGACTTCCTTGATTTTGTCCATATCGAGATCGGCAACGACCAGTTCATCCTGATCGCGCGACGCCTCGGCAATGATCTGCCCGCGCGGATCGCAGAAATAGCTCTGCCCGTAAAATTCGCCGATGTTCCACGGTGCTTCCGTCCCGACGCGGTTGATCGCACCGACAAAATAACCGTTCGCGACGGCGTGCGCGGGCTGCTCCAATTTCCAGAGATATTCCGAAAGTCCGGCGACGGTTGCCGACGGATTAAAGATAATTTCCGCGCCGTTTAAGCCTAAACAGCGAGCGCCTTCGGGAAAATGGCGGTCGTAGCAAATATACACGCCGATGCGCGCAAACGCCGTATCGAAACACGGATAACCCAAGTTGCCGGGACGAAAATAGAATTTTTCCCAGAATCCGGGCGCCACGTGCGGAATATGCGTCTTGCGGTATTTGCCCAAATATTTTCCGTCGGCATCGATCACGGCGGCAGTATTGTAATAAACGCCCGAGATTTCTTCCTCGTAGATCGGCACGACCAAAACCATTCCCTTTTCTTTGGCGACCGACTGCATCATCTGCACCGTTTTGCCGTCGGGAACTTTTTCGACCGCTTCATACCAGCGCGTCTGCTGTTCGGCGCAGAAATACGGCGTCGTAAAAATCTCCTGAAAACAGAGCATCTGCACGCCCTTTGCCGCCGCGTCTTCGACCATTTTCATCTGATGTTCGATGTTCGCCTTCTTAATTTCCTCGATCGGCGCATTCACATCGCCGACATTGTGCGCCTGAATCAAGCCGCATTTTATTATTCTCGACATAGTTTTTCCTCTTTTTATTTTAGCCGCGGATGAACGCGGATTTCGCTGATTTTATTTGATTTGTAAATTTTAGAACTTGGATTTTAGCAAATAAAGGAATCTTTTTCCTATCCGCGTTCGTCCTCGGTTCATCCGCGGCTAAATTATTTTCCGCTAAATCTCAAATCGTCAATCACAACATTATTTTTTACTTCTAAAACCTTGCGCGTCCAGCGGATATTCGGGACGGCAAATTTGATCTCTGTCGGCAATTTTACGCCGCCGAAATCTTTGTAATCAATGTAATCGACCTGATATGGAAAGAAACCTAAAACGGTCAGCGTTGAAGCGACGCGGCGGACGAGCAAACCGCTCGCCGCGTCGAAATACAATCTTTCGCGCTGATTATCGGCGGTCGTTGCCGAAATCACCAGAACTTCGCGCCCGTCGATTTTATCGACAAAACGAAAATCCATCTTCTGATAGATCGCTTTCAGATTCGGATTGGCAAAAACCTGGGCTTCACGCCTGATCTGTTCAACTTCGTCGGCTTTCAGAATGATTTCGTCTTTGTTTCCGCGCTTCCAAGCCGTTTTGCCGTCAAAACTTTCGGTGACTGTGTAATCGCCGTTTTCTTTTGACGGGTAAGTTGTTTGAACCAACATTTTATCAGATTTTTGCAAAACTTCTTCCGATTCAAAGGTCTTGCCGTCCGGCTCGACGCGCTGCGCTTTGATCTGGCGCGAAGTGATTTTCGCCAAATTCGCACGTCCGCCGAGCGCGGTTTCGTATTTCGCCAGAATCTCTTCGACCGTCGGTTTTTTCTCGGGTTGAACGGGACGCGTCTCCTGAACGACGGGCATCAAAGGAACGGTCGCCTGCGGGTGCGATTTGCCCTGATGACACGAATTACAGTTGATTTCCGGTCGTCCTTCAAAATAATTCTTGTTCATTTCAAAGGTCATTTTGAGCATCTGCCGCGCCGCGTCTTTATGCTCAAAACCTTCTTTTTCATAATCGCCGTCGTTCGAAGCGTGACAAAATTTACAGTTCACGCCTAAAGAAGCCGCCATCATATTCATCACTTTGCCCATCTGGTCGGCAGGCATCTCGTTCAAAACCTTGATGCTTTTGAATTTCTGTCCGGCAGTTTCGCTTTTCGTCTGCGTATTTCCTGTGGTGACAAGAAAAACACACGCGAAAAGTGCAAATATAAAAACGGTGATGACTTTGAGTTTTGTTTTCATTATTTTATTCGATTTTTTTTCCGGTCGTCAGGTCAAACGTCTGCAGAACACTGATTCGAATATAATTTGCAGATTCGTCTTCCTCGTCCCAACCGTAATCATACATATCAATTGCGTCTTTCAAACTTTGATTTTCGGGAAGTACAATAGATCCAAATCTATCATCTCTTTTGACAATTCCTTTTTCGGCTTCGGATAAATCCAGATACTGAATTTTATATGTGCTGTCGTCGCCCCAAACACAACCGGCGACAAAACCGAACGGATAATGCTCTCCGGTTTTCAAAGCCGGAACAAAATAATCCACCGGACAAAAGCCGTAAGAATGAGCTTCTTCACCGCCGATGTCTCTGCACGAAGGCAGTTCCATAATCCGGGTGACAGTATAATCGGGCGAATAAAGCGCGAAATCTTTGCCGTTTTTTTGAAAATGGAAGAAAGTGTCGAAAAAGGACAAATAATTTCGTTCATATTCGCCGATTAATTCTTTTTTCTCATCTTCCAGCTTAAAGACACCAATTCTTCGACCATATTTTAGTGCTGAAGTCGAATTAAGTTCGCCCAAAATTTCAGCAGTATATTTCATTTTAAGACATCCAGTTAACGCCCGCTTCGGCGTTCCATTTGGTTGTCGTTTTCTTTAATTTCGTCCAGAATTCGATCGACGATTTGCCCGTGATATCGTTGGCACCGAAACGCGATTCGTTCCAGCCGCCGAATGAAAACGGCTCACGCGGAACGGGAACGCCGATGTTGACGCCGATCATTCCGGCGCTCGCGTGCTCCATCACGTAGCGCGCCGCGCCGCCCGATTGCGTGAAGACGCTCGCCGCGTTGCCGTACGGATTGGCGTTTTCGATTCGAAGGGCTTCGTCCAAGTTTTCGGTGCGCATGATCGAGATCACCGGACCGAAAATTTCTTCGGTCGCAACGCTCATTTCGGGCGTTACGAAATCGATCACCGTCGGTCCGACATAAGTTCCGTTTTCCTTGCCTTCGACAACCGCGCCGCGTCCGTCAACGAGAATTTTCGCGCCCGCGCTTTCGGCTTCCGAAATGTAATTTTCGATGCGTTCTTTCGCCGCTTTGGAAATTACCGCGCCGAGGTTTTTGCCCGGAACGACCTTTTTCGCTTCAACACAAATTTGGTCAATGATGGAATTGACATCGCCGACCGCAAGCATCGCCGAAGCCGCCATACAGCGTTGTCCCGCGCAGCCCGACATCGAAGCCGTGACGTTCGAAGCCGTCATCTGCGGATTCGCGTCGGGCAGCACGAACAGATGGTTTTTTGCGCCGCCGAGCGCGATACAGCGTTTCAGATTGTGCGTCGATTGCTGGTAAACGAGTTTTGCAACATGCGTTGAACCGACAAAACTGACGGCTTCGATATCCGCATGAGCGCAGATGCCTTCGACGATTTCACGACCGCCGTTGATGACATTGAAAACGCCGTCCGGAAGTCCGGCTTCCTTCAAAAGTTCCGCCATTTTAACGACCGAAAGCGGCACGAGTTCCGAAGGCTTCATAATCATCGTGTTGCCGAGAACAAGCGCGTTCGGCATCGTCCAGTTCGGGACCATCAGCGGAAAATTAAACGGGACGATCGAAGCGACGACGCCCAAAGGAAAATGTTCCGTACGGCATTCGACGCCCTTTGAAACTTCCAGAATCTCCCCCGAAACAAGCTGCGGCATCGAACAGGCAAACTCCGTCAGTTCGATCGCTTTTTCGACTTCCGCTTTTGCTTCATCGTAAGTTTTACCGTTTTCTTCCGAAACCAGATTCGTCAGCTCGTCCAAATCTCTTTCGAGCAGGGCGCGATAGCGAAAAAACACCTGCACGCGCTCTTTGATCGGCATTTTGCTCCACGCATCAAAGGCATTTTTCGCCGATTGCACGGCGGCGTTCAATTCATCTGTTGTTGACATCGGAACCTTTGAGAGCAAATTTCCGTCAACCGGCGACACGACATCCAAGCTTTCCGTCGCATTGCTTTCATGGAAAGCGCCGTTGTAATAATTCTTAACTTTTTCGTATTTCATACTCATTAAATAAATTTGCTTGTAATTTTCGGCAAATGCAAGCAGTTTCGTGCTTATTTCGGATTGGAAACCGCAAAAATTCCCGACGATTGAAATCGGCTGTCGAGACGGCGGTTTGAGCCGAAAACGAGATAGCCGCCGTTTCTCGACATCGCGGGCGGGCTGACGGTCGAATCGGTTTCGGTTGAAACGGCGGAAGTTTTATTTTCCGCCAGCGATCTGAGTATAATATTGCCGCCCAGATTTGTCGCTTTTGTGCTGAAGGCGACGAGATTTCCGTCGTATGAAATGGCGATTTTTTCGCCCTGACCGACGGGGCTGTCGCCGTTTCCCTGTTTGCCTTCCGCGCCGCCGCTCATTCGCACGACTTTGCCCGAATCAACTTCGACAACGAAAACATCCTGTAATTTGTTGGTATCGTCCGAAACCATATTCGTCGCCGTCGTCGCAAACGCGACGTAGCGCCCGTTGCCGGAAATCGCGGGCGCAACGACGCGGCTCGCGCTTTCGTCGCCCTGATCTTTTTCGCCGCCCGACGCGGTTTTGCTGATTCGTTTGAGCTTCGGCATTCCGCTCTGCCAGACGTAGATGTCCCAGAGATCGTTTTTGTCTTCCTCGGTCAGCGGAAAATAATTGTAAAACGCAATGCGCGATCCGTCTTCGGAGATCGACGGGCGCGAACCACCGCCGCCTTTCCCGTCTTTTTCTTTTTTGCTGATGAGCGTCACCGCGCCGCTTCGCATATCTCTCAAAAAGACATTGACGGTCGAAGTTCCCGACACGCCGAAAGCCAGATTATCGGCGGAAGACGTAAAAGCGATCAAATTTCCGTCCGCCGAAATGGTCGGTTCAAAGCATTCGGAATTTGCCTCGATGCCGCGGTTTTCGCTGACGGCGGTAACGCTGTTGCGGTCGTAATTCCAAACGAAAACATCGCGGGTGCTGTTCGAATCAACGGGGACGAGATTCGTCGCGTAGGATTCGAAGGCGACCGATTTTCCGTCCGCCGAGATCGCCGGCGCGACACTGTTTTGATTGCCTTCCGCGCCGTTCATACCCTGACTGACGAGCCGCGTTTCGCCGGTTTTCCGGTCGCGCCAGACGATTTGACGATATTTTCCGCTGCCGCCCAACCCGACCGTGTATGTGACAAATGCGATATAACGACCTTCGTCCGCGCCGCTACCACCGATGACGGGCGTGAAGGTTTCGTAAAATGTGCCGAAAATCTTATCGTCGGAACTGCGGCTGACGAGATCAATGTTTTTGAAAGAAGTCGGCGAAGTCGGCGGAGTTTCGATCGGATTTTTACCGCAATCGGCTTTGACGATGAGCGGCGTGTTCGGCACAACGCCCTGACTTAAAGTCATCTTGCACTGGCGCGGTCCGCTCGTTTGCGTAATGCTGTAATCGTCGCCGACCGGATAGCCGCCCAGGTTTGCGGTCGTCGAAAACGGGTATTGATACCTTCGCCGGTAATTATCGGCAAAATTGAAAATCTCGCCCTGCTCGATTCCCTTGACTTCCAATTTGAAGATCGAAAACGGCGGCGAGCCGCAATTAGCCGTGATGACAATATCCTGACTGGCGAATGTTCCGCGCTCTTGATTAAAAAAATTACAGGTTCGCGGTCCCGACACCTGAGAGATCGAATAAGTCTGCCCGGCGGAAAATTTCGGCGTGAAATAAACTGTCGGGTTATCGTGATTCAAAACGATCTTCTGCCCGCCGCCGATCGTAAATTCAAACTGTTCCTTGTTTGAAAAAAGACTGCTGCCGTAGGCGATTCCCAACCGAAACTGACCCGTCTCCTGGGCGGAAATATCCAAAGCATTGAAAAAAATAAATGTCAGAATCAATACGGAAACATTTAATAATTTGATCATCCTGTCCTCTCTGAACTTTATTCCGAAGTCTGTTTTCATTCTGTCTTGTTCCGCCTCTTTAAACGGCTGACTTTCTTATTTTTCCATCGGAAAATTACTGCGCCGCCTGATAATTGTTCGCTTCGAGAAGCGGTTGAATCGCCGCCGCCAGATTGAGCACGTCGGCGCGCGGTCCCCGAAACACGTAATACAGAGCCGCCGTTTGATTGTCGAGATTTTTGCAAAGCTCGATGCTGACAATCAGTTCGGCATTCGAGCGAATGTGGCGCAGATGATTGCTGTGAAAGCTGGTGACCCCGATGCGCACGCCGTTTTTCGGATTCACGTAAATAAATCCTCTGCTCCGAAAATAAGGTCCTTGAGGGTTATTCAGGACGAATTCGCCGAACTCGCTCATCGCGCCCGGCTCGAACGCGAGCAGCGCGACAAAATCGCCCGTCCCTTGAAAATCCGTCAGAAGCGGCATAATCGCCCGGTAAAACGGCGCGAGGTTCGTCTCGAAATTGACTGAGCCGTGCTGATCGATGCTGAGATTTATATCGAAACCGCCGTCCGCCGTTTGCGACATTCCCAAACCCGCCATTTGATCCTGATGCGCCCGCGCTTCATCGGTCGCGTCCGACTTCAACTCGGCATCAATATCCGCCTGAAATTCTTCTTCTTTGACCGATCTGATCGCGCCGTCGTCGCCGACGAGATAAAATTTGTAATGATTGTCCGCAGTGTTTTCCGTGCCTTCCCAACGCGTATTTTTGACGGTTTCTTCATCGAAGACCTTTGAAAAAGAATCAATCACGACGTAACGTGAGCCGTCATCATTACCCATTCGCCAGTTCACGCCGTAAAGAAACTCGAAAATCTTTTCCCTCGAATCAGCTTTGAGCTGCTCGCCATCCGTCCATTCAGGCGGCACGCGGCAGAAAATATTGAGTTTGAAACTTGCCTCGCTGACGAATCCCGACGGAAAACCGAGACCGTCCTGGATAACGAGGAGCAGCGTATTTTTGCGCGGTTTCGGCGGCGGTGCGGCGGTTGACGACGGCGCAGCGGAAACTCCTTCGTTTTGAAAATCGGCATCGACGTTTTGCTGGAATTCCGAAGCCTCGACTTTACGGACTTCACCATTTTCGGAGACGATAAAAAAATAGTAGAGATCGTCGCCTGTTTTACCGAGGTCGAGCCAGTTTTGATTTTTGACCGTTTCGCCGCCGAAATTTCTGGTTTCGGAACTTTTGATCGTATAGTATGCGCCCGGAAATATTTCCGCTTTCCAGCTTTCGCCGAAGATCAGATCGCTGATCCGATTCCAAACGGCTGTTTTGAGCTGACCGTTTTCAATCTGAGCGGGCGGCACGCGGCACAGAAAATTGACTTTATAAGGCGTGTCGATGGTGTTTCCGGTCGGCAGAACCAACGCTTCCTGAACGGTCACCCGCAGGATTTCGACCGTTTGCCAGCCAGCGGCGGGCTTTAGCTTCGCAAGATGTTCTTTGATCGGTCGAAGCTGTTTGATCGGGATAAAAAATCCGTCGCTTCCCGTATCGGAATTAAACCAGACGCCGTGTGCGCCGTGCTCCATAAAGCCTTCGAGATATTCGACGATTTTTTCCGTCGGAATATTTAAGGTCAGGCAGGTGCCGTCAGGCTCAGCCAGATTGTTTTCGCGCGCGAAACGCTGCGCCCGCTCGGAATCGGTAAAGGCGCGCACCATCGGCTGACTATCGGCGTAACCGGCGTTCGCAGCGATATACGGATAAGCGCTCGTCAGATCGCCGCGCATAATAAAAATCCATTCCTTTAAATCGAACGCGGCTCCGAAAAGCGCGTTCAAATCTTCCAACGCATTTGTTTGGGTCGCTTTCCGAGCCAGAGCGTCAAAATTCGCCTGATTTTCCATAGATTGTTTTTCTTGGTTAATGTTTGAGTTTTTCTTTTTCGTTAATTTCAAAACGCTTCGGTATAACGAAAATACGTGATCTTCGATAAACTCAAAACGCGAGGAAATTTACTCAAGCTTCGTCGCTGATTGGCGCAGAATCAGCGGAATCTGCAGACTCTGCTGATTCTGCGGGTTCATCCGCGACGGAAACTTCTTCGACCGGCGGAAACGCTCTCATCAACAGCCAATATGTGGAAAATGAAACGCCGAAACCGACGAACCAGGCGTAATCGTAAAGGATCTTCATCGGCGTGACGACCAAACCGACCCACGCGAAAAAACAGCCCAAAAGCGTCGCTAAACAGGCGCGCCAATTCGCTCCTTTTTTTGTCAGGACAAAGCCGAGAAGGACAAAAATAGCGATCATCACGAGCAGAGTGACGATATTTACCGCCTGCCCCGTTACTCTTCCGAGTTGAAAATGAACGTCGATGAGCGAGTGCAAAAAGTACCCGAAGATGCCGAAAAAAAGAATCACCGAAATTTTGATGAGCGGCTCGATTTTTTCTTCGAATGAAAAAATACCCTTTTCCCTGTATAAATCGGCAAGCTTCAAATTCTTGCCGCGAATCAGCCAGTAATCGGCGATCAAAACGCCGGCGATCGAACCCAATCCGCCCGAATAGCCCAAAAGCCACGAGAAAATATAACCCGACGGATCAGCCAGAAGTTTCCAAGGCATCATCAAAATGCCGACGATTCCCGTGATCAAACCGCCCGTGCGGAACGAGATCCATTTTGGAAAAGCGTTCGCAAAATCGTTCGCCGGAGAAACGACGTTGGCAGCGATGTTGACCGAAAGCGTCGCGACAACGATCGTGAACATCGAGATCGCGACGACGACGGGCTGCGAAAATTGTCCGACGAGCTTGACGGGATCCCAAAGGTCTTCGTGCTTCATATTCGGGAAAACGACGATTGCGGCGGAAGTTATCAAAATCCCCATCGCCGCGAAAACGACCATCGTCGTCGGAAGCGCGACGGTTTGCCCGACGGCTTGTTCGCGCTGCGACTTTCCGAAGCGCGTAAAATCGGGCATATTTAAAGATAGCGTCGCCCAGAAACCGATCATCGCCGTCAGAGAAGGAATAAAGATCTTGAAAAAGTCGCCGAAGGTCTGAAATTTGCCGGGTTCGTGCAGCAAGAATCCGATGCCGCCCGCCTGATACAAAATCCAGCCGAGAAGTGCGGCGGTCATCACCAGAACATACGGCGCCGCCCAGTTTTCGACCGAACGCAATAAATCCATTCCGCGATAAATGATCGCGATATTCATTGCCCAAAAGATCAAAAACGAAAGCCATTCGGTCGGCGTGTGTCCGCCGATCGCCGCGCCTAAAAGTGTATTCCAACCGGGAATGATCGCGCCGAAAAACGTGTGAATCGCCTGTCCGCCGATCCACGCCTGAATTCCGAACCAGCCGCACGCGACGATCGCGCGCATCAGCGCAGGCAAATTTGAGCCGATCGTGCCGTAGCTTGCCCGCGCAAAGACGGGAAACGGAATGCCGTATTTCGTGCCCGGATGCGAATTCAGCAGAATCGGCGCAAGGACAATAATGTTGCCGAGCAGAATCGTGATCAAAGCCTGCCACCAGTTCATTCCGGCGGAGATCAAGCCCGAAGCCATCATATAGGTCGGAATGCAGTGCGCCATCGAAATCCACAGCGCGGCGTAGTTATAGGTCGTCCAGTTGCGTTTTTCAACCGGCACCGGTGCTAAATCTTCATTATAAAGCGGACTCGTTTTGATCGATTCCAAAACATCCGCGTTCAGCTCAACTCGTCCGTCGTCGTGTTGGATTGTTTCACTCATATTTTATTGATTTTTTTTACCATCGTTAATGCCGTGCCGTGCTTTGAAATAATTTCAAAATCCATTTTCCGGTAAAGATTAACGGCACGATTCCGCCCGTCAACGCTCAAAGAAACTTTCTCAAATCCGTCTGTTTTTAAGGTTTCCAGTAATTTCGCAATCAAGATCCGTCCGAAACCTTTGTTTCGATAATTTTCCTTGACTGCAATGCTCAATTCGGGAGTTTTCTCGTCAACAAAACCATAGCTTTTCTCGCTTTCCGCAAAAAGTCTTGACCAAACCGCGCCGGTTAATTCGTTCTTATCCGCGAGGACAAAAGCATAATCGCCTTTTCGCCCGAAATTATCAACATATTTTGAAAGATGCGGCTCAAAGACAATTGATTTGGGCAGTTTTTGATCTTCGTCCGCAAAATAAATTGCTTCATACAACATATCGCGCAAAAATTCGTGCTCAGCTGGGTTTATTTCACGAATTTCCATCATTTCTACCCGGAAATCGCGACCGGCTTCGTATCCGAAACGGTGATCGACCATTTCCGCAAATCATCGGCTTTACCCGCGTTATTGGTCAGCAGCACAACCGATCTGACTTTCAAATCCGTCAAAATCTCCGCCGCCGGACGAAAGCTTCGCGCATCTCGTTCGAATCCCGCTTTTTCGTAGGCTTCCGCCTGCTTCAATCCGGCTTTTTTATACGGAATGCTCGCCATCAGCGCCAGATGCCCGTTGCCTTTGCCTTCCTGTTCGAGATAAATAATCACGCCTTTTCCGGCATTTTGGATCAAACTTTGCGCCGCTTCCATTTCCGCCTGGCATTCACATTCGACGCTGTTAAAAACGTGCCCCGAAACGCAAGCCGAATGAACGCGGCAAATGACGTCTTCTTGCGTTTCGATGTTTCCCATCACGAGCGCGATCGATTCCTTTTGTCCGTCGTAATAAAGGATCTCCCGAAATATGCCGTATTTGGTCTGTAAATCTCTTTCCGTCAGTCTGAAAATCATACTAAATCTTAACGCATTCGCCGCGTTTGATGAATTGTCTGCTGCCTTTTTCGACCGGATATTCGCTGTTTTCTTTTCAAAGTAAGATTACTAACTACTTACAGTCTCAGCGTTTCGCCGAGTCCGAAAAATTGGTATTTATCGCCGAATTCCTTTTGAAGAATTAAAAAACCGAGCTGTCCGGTGCAATGCGCCGGGGCGACCGCTTCAACGCCGTAATCGTCGCGCATCCGTTTTGCCAAACTTTCGATATACCCGCGTTTATAGGGAATAAGATGAAAGCCGCCCGCGACCAGATAAATTTTTTCCTGGCGCGTCTTTTTAGTTTCCTGAATGATACTTTCGATCGTGCTGTGCGAGCATCCTGAAATTATGATGTCGCCTTTTTCGGTCGCAAGTGAAAGCGATAATTCGGGCATACCGATAAACTGCGGATTTTTATCGAACGGCGGGTATTTGATAAAGGTTCCCATCAATTCGGAAGTCGTCGGGATCAATGTGACGCCGGGCAAAACCTCCTTCGCGGCGGTCAGATATTCGACATTTGCCTTCCAGAATCTGCCGGTCGGGACCGTGACCATTCCGTCCGTGGTTTTTTCGCCGCGAAAATACTGCTCGTCTTTCGGCAGCAATTTCGCCGCATCAGGTTCGGTTTCGCGAAAGGGAAATTTCACGGGCGCACCGAGCGAAAAGAAATCGTTCGGCGCGTAAATTTTAACTTTCGGGTTAACCTTTAGTAGATAATCAAAACCGCCGACGTGATCGTAGTGCCCGTGCGAAACGATTGCCACATCTATCTTTCGCAGATCAATTTTCAAAGTTTTAAGATTCTTCTCAAAAACTCGCGCGTCGGTTCCCGAGTCGAACAAAATCATCTTTCCTTTGTAATTAATCACACAGGAAAACCCGAAATCCTGCGTAAGTCCGTTAATGTCCTTGCCGAAAGCGTCATAAACATTCGTCATCGTGACACCTAAAGCGGTCGGTTTCGTTTGGGCGGCAACCGGGAGCACAAACACGAACTGCGCGATCATCGCTAAACACAGCAGGCAGGATTTTATTCGTTTCATGATTGTTTTCTTTTTCACTCAAACCCTTGTTGAAATTTAATTAACCGATGCGGCGATTACTTATCTTTCGGCATATCAGGCATATCAGCCATATCGATCATATCGAGAAACGGCGTGTCCTTATCGCTCACGTAAAAAATCACCAAGCGCAAAGGCTCGGTTGCGCTTCGGTTATAACCGGTCATTTTCACGTTCGGGGGCTCGATATACGCTTCGCCCGCTTTGACGACCAGCGGCTCTTTGCGTCCTTCGAGATTTAATGTAAACGCGCCTTCGAGAATATAAACCGTCACCGGAAAACGGTGCTTATGAAATACGGTCTTATCGCCCGGCTTAAATTCCGCCGTCAAAACGCGCACTTCCTGATCTTTGCCCATCGGCATTCCCTTAATGATCTCGTTCAAAATCTGCTTGGGCTTTGTAACTCCCTGACCAAATACTGCCACGGGCAAGCCGATCAATAAAAAGACAAATACAAAACCAAATTTCATTTGTTTATTCATATGTTCTCCTGTAAAAAATTCTCCACACTGACGCAAGTTCCGCGCTTCAAAAATTGACTGTCGCCTTGTCGTCCGACGAGGTATTCGCCGTTTTCGATGACGACGCGACCGCGCGACACAACGGTTTCGACCCGCTTTTATTTAACTCTTGTTCCCATCTGCGTCAGGCTCTCGCACATCGAACGAATATTGATGTGATCGAAATTATCAATCGTTGATTTGCGCCGATACATTTTCCATTGTGCGCCCTTGGCATCTTTGATAATGATGCCGTTTTCGGTTTCTGTTCCGTATCTCGCCCCCTCGATCTTGGCATGAGTCGTCCATTTGCCTTTGACGGGCGGTCTGCCGCCGTCCTGATACCAAACGTAGGTGCCGTCGGCGTTGATTTGAATGCCCGGTGATTTGCCCCAGGCGGCAATCGTTCCTGAGGCATTGCCATTGACCGCGACCGAAGTCATAGACCATTTGCCGACGAGAAATTTTATTTCAGCGTTGTCGGCGGAAATCGTCGCGGCTGGACGAACGAACATTGAATTTTCCCAAACATCGTATTTTTCGCTGCAGCCGTCGTAGTGAACTTTATACTGACTGCCGTTTATCTCGATAATCGTGCCGCGATTTTTTCCTTCCTTGTTGTCCGAAAGATAAACGTCAACGCGCATCCCGGTTTTAAAGTTCCCGCCGTTCGGCGTTCGGTTGTCGTCGGGTTTGTCCGTATTTTGATTACCCTGCGTTTGATTGTTTTGCGGCGCGGCTTGCCGGCACTCGCCCAGGCGATCGGCGTTGTAAAAAGTATCGCGGTCTTTATACGTTCCTTCTTCGATGTGAACCGAATATTTCGGATCGGTCTGCCTGACTGTCGCTTTCACGCAGCCGCCGGAAAAGGCGTTGACGTAAATCGTGTCGCCGACCTTGAAATCGGTTTTGTCCTGTGCGAAAGAAATTATCGCGCCGCCGAAAAGCAGCCCGACGGCGAAAAAGATAAAAGTTACATTAAATTTCATAATCGTTCTTCTTTTAATTCGTGTGAACTTTCAAATCTTGACACATTCGCCGCGCTTGAGAAATTGCCCGTCGCCTGCCTTTCCTTTGTGTTCGCCGTTTTCGATGACGACGCGACCGCGCGACAGAACGGTTTCGACCTTGCCTTTGATCTTTTTGCCTTCGTAAGCGCAGTAATCGACGTTCATATGCTGGGCTTCGAGTGTGAATGTGTGTTCTTTTTCGGTGTCGAAGATCACGATGTCGGCATCGCTTCCGACGGCGATCGTGCCTTTTTTCGGGAACATTCCGAACATTTTCGCGGCAGCGGTCGAGGTCAGCTCGACAAAACGGTTGAGCGAAATTCGGTTTTCGACCACGCCGCCGTTGTAGATCAGTTCCATCCGGTATTCTACGCCCGGCGCGCCGTTCGGAATTTTCGAGAAATCATCGCGCCCTAATTCCTTTTGGTCTTTCATACAAAACGGGCAATGATCGGTCGCAATTATTTGAAGATCGTCCATTTTCAAACCCTTCCACAATTCATCGTGATTATGTTTTTCGCGAAGCGGCGGCGTCATCACATATTTCGCGCCTTCGAATCCCTCGCCGTAATCGTCAATCGAAAGAAACAAATATTGCGGGCAGGTTTCGGCAAACGCGGGAATGCCGCGGTCGCGTGCCTGACGGACTTGGTTGAGCGCGTCGGTGCAGCTCAAATGCACGATATAAACGGGCGTTTCCGCCATTTCTGCCAAGGCGATGGCGCGGTGCACGCCTTCGGCTTCGGCAATGGTCGGGCGCGTCAGAGCGTGATATTTCGGCGCGGTTCTGCCTTCTGCGAGAAATTTTTTAATAATTTCGTTGATAACGATACCGTTTTCCGCGTGCATACAAACCAGTCCGCCGCGTTCGCCCGCCGCGCTCATCGCCCGAAAAATCGTCGCGTCGTCCGAGAGAAAGACGCCCGGATACGCCATAAACAATTTGAAGCTCGTGATGCCTTCATCGATCAATTTAAACATTTCGGGTTTGTGCCGGTCTTCAAAATCGGTCGTAATCAGGTGAAAGCCGTAATCGATCACGGCTTTGCCCTCGGCTTTCTGATGCCAAAGGTCGGCGCCCGCGAGCATCGATTCGCCTTTCGTCTGGACGGCGAAATCAATGATCGTCGTCGTTCCGCCGAACGCCGCCGCCCTGGTTCCCGTAAAAAAATCGTCCGACGAAGAAGTTCCGCCAAAGGGCAGTTCCATATGCGTATGCGGATCGATCCCGCCCGGAATGACCAATTTGCCCGAAGCGTCGATCACCGTGTCGGCTTCCATCTCCAATGTTTTCCCGATCACGGAAATCTGCTCGTCCTCGATTAAAATATCCGCGCGGTAATCATCGACCGCCGTTACGATTCGTCCGTTTTTGATTAGTGTTTTCATAGTTTTTTAATAAAAATCATTTGTTTTTTGCGGCTGTTTCAGCGTCAACCAGCATTTTGTCCAAAGTTTTTCTGTCTAACAATCTTCCGCCCGCGACGACCGAATTTATTTTGCGCGTGTTGGAAATGTCTTCGAGCGGATTCGCGTCGAGCAAAATCAAATCCGCCAGTTTTCCTTTTTCAATCGTTCCCAAATCTTTCGCGCGGCGCATAAAAATTGCCGGATTGACGGTCGCGGTTTTTAAGGCTTCAAATGGTGAAAGTCCGGCGAGAACGAAGAGCGCAAGCTCATCGTGGAGAATCATTCCCGGCGTTCCGACCAAGTCGTAGCTTAACTGCGTTCCGGCAAGCAGCATTATTCCGGCGCGGTTTAAGTCAAAAATCTCCCGAAAATGTCTCATGCGGTTTTTGTCCGACATTCGATAATCCTGATTGCGAATTTGCCGTTCCCTTTCAATGATTTTCGCGTCGAGCTGCTCAATCTGCTTTTTCGTTTTAAAGCGGCGACGCGCTTCGTCCGTGAGTTCAAAATCTCCGATGAAAGTATCAGTTTGCGCGGCGTTAGTGGCGACAAAAGTTTTATTTCGCGCCATTGTTTTTATAGTTTCGTTATAATAAGGAGCGTCGGTTTCCATCGTGCCGAAGAATGCATAATTTTCGTCAGTCGTCATCGAATCAATTTTGCGGTCGCGGTAAAGCGCGTAGTATTCGTTGCGTTTGTTAGAAGTTTCCCGAAAAAATTCCGCAAAATGCTCGATGCAGTCCAGCCCGTCATTCGATGCGTCAATGATAAAGGAAGGCGGAACACCGACGACGCGCAAGTTTTGTTCGTGCGCGGCGGCGATGATTTCCTTTAAAGTTTCGGGCGGCGTGCGTTTTTCCGTTTTGATGAAATCCACGCCCGCGAGCGCGAGCGCGGCGACCGTTTTCCGCGCTTCTTCTTTTGTTTTCACAACAACAGAAATTCCCGTCCAGCGGTTGCTCTTGCGCGGCGGAAATTCGCCCTGCAAAACCGTTCCGGCATAAAACAGACGCGGCGCGAGCGTTCGTCCGGCGTTGATGTCGTCGCGCAGTTTCGCCGCTTCCTGCAAATCAAGAGACGTTCCGACATCGCGCACGCCGGTCACGCCGTTGGCGATCAATAATTCAAAAAACGGGTAATCGTTTTTCTCGGCTTCGAGCACGAAAGTGTAATTATCCCAGAGTCCGGGAATCATAAATTTTCCTCTCGCGTCCACGACCTGCGCGTTTTTCGGAATCTTTAAATTCCTGCCGATCTTCACAATGCGGTTTCCTTTTACGAAAACCGAAACATTCGTCTTCGGTTGCGCGCTTTGCATATCAATCAGCGTGACGCTGCGGAAAACAAGGAGACGATCCGGCGAAGTTTCACCGGCTTGCCCGAAGATCAATACCGGCAAGTAGAAAATCAACACCAGTGCAATCGTTTTTTTCATTTCTTTAAATTGGCATCCAAACGTGTTGTCCCAATCGAAATATCCGCGCGGTAATCATCAAATGCCGCCCGCGAGTCGTCTGTTTTCATTAGCGTTTTCATAATTTTTATTTTATTTCTTCCAACTGAAAATCGGCTATTTTCCCGTCCTTTGTCAATTTCACCGTGCAGGAAAACGTACGCGTAACGTCGTTTAGAAAATAACGATATACACGAAAATTGTCTTCAGCGCGGCGCTCGATCAATTCGTTTGTGTAAATGACCGCGACCGGAATGCTCAAAGAAGTCAGTTTTTCACCGATTTGTTTGGCGCGCGCCGGAAAAATTTCTGCCGCGGCTTCGGGCGTGAACAAATTCAAATCGGCGGCGCTCTTTGAAAACTGCAATAAAACCCGCCTGACCAGCAAAGTCGTCTGCGGTTCCTTATCTTCGATCGGCGGCGCGGCGGGCGGCGCAAATTCGCGATAAAATAGCGCCGTTAGCCCGCGGGCGAGTTTAAATTCTTTCGTATCCCACGAATTGGCGAAAAAAATGATCGTCAGTTTGTCGTCGGGAAAACGACCAATAAACGACTTGAAGCCCTGCCACGCGCCGCCGTGATAAATTAAACGGCGACCTTTGAATTCAACCGTATGCCAGCCAAAACCGTAAGCTTTTTCGCTGCCGTCGTTTAGTTTTACAGGCGTCCATATCTGCGCCAGAGTTGATTGTTTGAGCGGTTGATCCGTATAAAGCGCGGCATCCCATTTCGCCAAATCTAAAATTGTAAAATAAAGCGAGCCGTCGGCGGTCGTATTCGTCGAAGGCGAAACCCATTCCTGATTTTTCAGCACACCGTTTTCGAGCCGGTAACCAGCAGCACGATTCGGGATAATATCGGATTCCGAGATAATGCGCGCCGTCCGCATATCGAGCGGCTTAAAAATTCTTTCCTGCAAAAAATCGCCGTAAAACTTTCCGGTTACACGGCGCACGAGCGCGCCGAGCGTAAAGTATCCGGCATTGCTGTAATCCCACCGCGTGCCCGGCTCAAAGGCGAGCGGCGTTTTTTTGATAATGGCAAGATATTCGTCTTCCGAATAATCGCGCCGTAAATCGACTTCCGGCGGATAATCGCCCATTCCCGAAGTATGATTTAGAAGATTCCGCACGGTAATATTTTTCCACGCCTCGGGCGCGTCCGCAAAATATTTCGTGATTTTATCGTCAAGCGCCAACTTTCCTTCTTCGACCAGAATCATCACGGCAGCAGCGGTAAACTGCTTACCGATCGAGCCGGATTGAAACACGGTCTCGGGTTTGACGGGCACGAGATGTTCGATGTTTGCCAGACCATAGCTTTTCAAAAACACGATTTTTCCGGCGCGCAAAACAGCGAGCGAAATGCCCGGTATTTTTTGCATCTGCATCTCGGCTTTAACATAGCGGTCAATTCCGGCTGAGATATTCTGCTGCGCAGCACACGGCAAAACAAACAGCCAAATAATGCCGGAGAAAACTGTCAGCCAGTACCGAAATGTTTTAGCTCTCATAACTATTGACTAAATAAAATTTACTCGTGATGTTATTGCTAAACGATTCCCCCAATTTTGATAAATCCGGTCATAAGATTTAAAGCTGTTTTTTGCAAAGTTTCCAGGTAATCAAACAATTTATTTTAAAAGCTCTTCGATTCGAACCGGTTCGTAATTTTTCGCTTTCAAAAAATCAATCAATTCGTTCAAGCGGTTGTAAAATTTATCGGTGCGTTCGGGCGCGGTGCCGATGTGCAGAAGCAAGATAAAACCGTTAAGCCCGTTCGCGTCTTTTGCTTCATAATCCTTGAGCCGTTTGAAAATCGCGTCGCTCGGCGCGTAGTTCTTCATCTCGGGCGTGGTGTAATCGGCATTCGACCCGGTGCCGGACGTAAAATTTACAAGCTGTAAATTCATCGCATTCGTCCAATTGCTGATGTCCTGATTAAACCATTCAAACGGCGGCAGAAAAAACGGCGCGTTACGCTTCGCGATTCCGAATTCTCGCATCACAGCATAGTTTTTATTCAGATCTTTTTCAAATTCCGTGCGGCTGACGAGCAATTTATTGCGGTCGTTCCAATCATTATAAAGCAGATGCTTATCGGAATGCGCGCCTAAGAAGTGACCGTCGCGCTTTAAGCGCAAGATCGCGGATCTGAACGCACGGTTGCGGTAAAAACGTCCCGTGAAAAAGAACGAAGCCTTAACTTTTTGTTTTTTCAGCACGTCGGCGATAGTTTCAGCGCCGTCGGCAAATTCGTCGCCCGTAAAAACCAGCGCCAGTTTCTTCTGCGATATGTCGCCGCGAACGATCGCGCCCTGGTCGTATTTGAAACGCGGATTTGTTTTTGCCGCCCGAGGATTCGGACGGCTCAGGCTCGCCATCATCAAAATCGCGTCCGCCGTTCCGTCCATCGTCGGTTCGTTGGTCGAATAATCGCCGACATCGTCGTGATAGACGATTCCCTTCGGCTGAAACTCGGCAAATTCGTCCGCTTCGTTCAGGCGCAGACCGCGCAAATTATTGTATGTCTGCGCGAGAATCGGACCGTCAACCAGACCGCCCGTAACTTGTTTTTTGAGCAATTGAACGATCGGCAGATGCGTGTCTTCGGGAAATTCACCGTCCGCCGGGATGCCTTCAAACATCGTCGTGCCCCACGGGTTGCGCCCGAAAAGCCAGTCGCGGTGCGCAAGCGCGGATTCGTGAAACTGCCGATCACCGGTCATTCGCTCGTAAAGAAAAACCTGCGTGATATACGCCACCACGAGATTATTCGAGCACCACAAAAACGGCACGCCGACGCCGTAGGAATTTGTTTTTCCGCGCTTGATGATGTTCTCGATATTTTCGCGGTAATAAGCGGCAAGGTCTTTTTTCGTTTTGGCATCCGCGAGCGGGTAAAGCGCGAAATGCCCGACGTTCGTGAAGGGATAAAACTCGTAATGCTCCGCCGTCTCATGCTGCATCCACGAAGCTGCGCCCGCGATGCGCGCATATCTTTTCGCGTCCGCCAGATAATCCGTCTGGCGCGTCGCTTTGAATAATTCAGCCGCCGCCCATTCCATATCGTCCGCCCAGGTGTCCTCGTTGTAACGGTACGGCGCGCCGTATGAATTTCCCTGCTGAAAGCCTTCCTTTTGCTTGCCCATCGCGTAAAGCTCGGTTGCCGCCTTTAAATACTGTTCGGCTTGCAGTGGATTTTTCAGATCATTTCTCCAGATGCGCGAAGCCGCGGCAAGCGCCGCCGCCGAACGTCCCGCGATGTTCGCGATCCCCGTCGATTTGCTTTTGAATTCGCGCAAGCCCTGCGGCTTTCCGTCGGCGAAATAGACGGGACGATAGCTGTTTGCGCCCCAGCCGTAATCGGCGTTGTCCTCGTCGGGCAATTTAAAACCTTTGTGGTCGCGGTCGTCCGCCACCTGATGAAACAGCCAGCCGGCGCGCGGGTGAAGTTTGAGAATCCAATCCAAGCCCCATTTCGCTTCGTCCAGAACATCCGCGATGCCGTTCGCCTGCGGGCGACCGTAATCGTCCACGCGGTCGGCAAACTTGTTTTTCTCTAATTCAAAAGCAAGCAGCATCCGCGCGGTCGCGTTGCTTGCCGTGATCAGATATTTCAATTGATCGCCCGCATCGTGCCAGCCGCCGCTTGCGTCAATAAAAGTTTTATCGGCGACGGGTGCGTAAAACGAGCGCCCGTCGCGCTGGTGGCAAACCATATCCAGAACGGGATTATAGCCGCAGCGCTGGGCACGCATAAAAAACAACAGATCTTCCTGAAAGGCGGGATATTCGCCGATCGAAAACTGACGCGAAACGATTTGTGATTTTTCTAACTGAACATAAAATCTGCCCGTCTGCCGAACGGCGGAAAAATCCAGCTCGTAATAGAACGGAAAATCCGCGCCCCAATTATCCGCTTTTGCTTCGCGCAAAGGCGCACGAAAAATCACCTTTCCGCTTGCCGCGTCAATTAATAAAAAATCGCCTTCGAGCGCACTTTTTGAAAAAGCGATCGCCTTTTTCGCATCCGTTTCGAGATAACCGATCTGATTGACGCGAATCTGCACATCGAGCGCGAAAACGGTTGCGGAAAAAATAAACAAAACGAATGTTAAGCCAAGCAAAATGCTTCGGCGTTTGTTTTGTTTATAAATTGAGGATTGTTGGTTTTCCGACATATTGATTTTACGGCGCGATGAGCAGTTCAATCGAAGGCGAATAACTGCCGACCATTTCATTACCGATTAAATATCGCCCGCTCAAGTAGACTTGTTCGGGCTTGCCGTCCGTCAGAGGAATTTTGACGATTACCGGAGAATGAAAGTATCTGCCTAGATCATTTGCTTAAATAGAACAGCCGAAAATTCCGCACCCGCGGACGAAATTACGTCTAAGGCGTTCGCGGCGACGACGGAGTTGCCCGTTCGGTCGTCCACGGCGCGAGAATATCGATCTCCTCGACCGTTTCCGTTTCCCACCATTCGACGTGCCATGTGTTCGCCGGGATGACGCAGGTAGAACCCGCCTCGAAAACCTGAACTTTGGTGTTGTTAAGGTCGCCCATCAGAATGAATTTGCGTCCGCTGACAACTTTGATCCGCATTTCGGAGGAATGACGATGCGCCGCAATGCTCGCTCCGGGCTGCGCCGTTAGGGTATATTTAACGGGTCCGCCGCTGCGGTCGCCCGAAATCGGCTGAATCGTATAACCGAGCGGCGAGATGGATTCGTCCTCGATCCGAATCCGCCATTTGCCCGCCTGTTTGACGAGCAGAGCCGTGTAGGAAAGAGTCGCTTTGTCGCCCGCCGCCCCCTGCCATTCAAAAAGCCCCGCGACCGCCGCCGCGTCCTGAGACACGACTTCGATCGAAAGGTCTTTCCACGCAAAAGATTTCGGCGGCGTCCATCTGGTCAGATAACGATTTTTATTATCTTCAAATGAAACGAGAGTCTTATTTCCGTTGCCGAGCCGAAAATAACCGCGTCCGTCGTAGCGTTCGGCGATCGCTTCGCGCCGTCCCGCACGCAGATCCTCGGCATACGAATCGTAAAACTCCCGGATTTCGCGCTCCGTTTTCGCCGCCGCCTTATTCGGCTTTTCAGGTTTCGGTGTTTTCGACGGAGTCTCCTGCCCATGAACCGCCACTTGAATGAAAGCGACAAGAATAAATACCGGCACAAATTTCTTTTTCATAAATTTTTATCTTTCTACCGATAAATTCGTCGCTCTAACAAAGGGCAAAACCTTGATCGAGCGCGGCAACCAGCTCGTCAACATTGTCTTTCGTCGAATTGAGCATCATTCCCGTGCGGATGACATTGCCGTAAAGACCGCCTTTGCCGATCAGCACGCCACGGCGTTTGGTTTCTTCAAAAACGCGCAGGACGGCTTCGGGCGCGGGTTCTTTCGTTGTCCGGTCTTTGACGAGTTCGATGCCCTGCATCAAGCCCATTCCGCGCACGTCGCCGATCACCGGGTATTTTTCTTTGAGTTCTTCCAATCTTTCGCGCAAATAATCGCCGACCGTTTTGCAGTTTGCGCGCAGATCGTCGTCTTCGATCATCTTGATGACTGCCAGAGCGGCGGCGGTCGAGACGGGATTTCCGCCGAACGTCGCAAACGTTAAGCCGGGGAATTTGTCGGCGACTTCCGAAGTCGCGATCGTCCAGCCGATCGGCACGCCGTTCGCCATTCCCTTAGCCGAAGTCATAATGTCGGGCGTGACGTTCCACTGCTCGATGCCGAACCACTTGTCGCCCGTTCTGCCCCAACCCGTCTGCACCTCGTCCGAAATGCAAAGTCCGCCGTGATTTCGCGCGATCTCGTAAGCGATCTGAAAATATTCGGGCGGCGGCACGATAAATCCGCCGACTCCTAAGATCGGTTCCGCCATAAACGCCGCGATTTCGCCCGTCGTCGTCGTCTGAATTATTTCTTCGATGTCCTGCGCGCAAGCCACGCCGCAGCTCGGGTATTCCAACTTGAATGGACAGCGGTAGCAATACGGCGCGGCGGCATGGACAACGCCCGCGACCTGCGAAGCGATCGGTTTCCACGTCGAATGTCCGACCGATGAAAGCGCCGTCGCACTTCTGCCCGAATAACTGTGACGCAGGACAACGATTTCGTGTCTGCCCGTCGCGAGTTTCGCCGCTAAAATCGCCGTGTCGTCGGCTTCCGTCCCGCTCGATGTGAAAAACGATTTCTTCAGATCGCCGGGCGTGATCTCGGCGAGCTTTTCCGCCAGATTCGACTGATTCTCGTTGGCATAAAGCGCTGAAGTATGCTGAATTTTGTTGGTCTGCGCGATGATTGCTTCGTTAATGCGCGGATTCGCGTGTCCGACGCTGACGGTCAAAACGCCGCCGAAACAATCGAGATAACGATTCCCCGCATCGTCCCAAACGTATTCGCCCTCGCCTTTGACCAAAGCGACCGGCTCCTGATAATAAGTGGCGACCGCCGGAAAAAGAAATTCCTTGTGCTTGCGCACCGCTTCCGAAACTGTAGTTTTTTGTTCTGTTGGATTCATAATTTTATTTTTTATTTCCTTGTAAAAATTTGATCGCCGCGTCGAGAATTTCGTCTTTACCTTCGACGATTCCCCGAATTGACGGTGCGACCTTAACGGTTGGCTGAATGCCGATTCTTTGTAACTGCCTGCCGTCGGCATGACGCACCGAATGCCCGGAAAAACTGACGCGGATATTGCCGGGCAGAACGAGATTCGTCACGTCGCCGTTGGCACCCGTTGTCGGCGTGCCGATAAAAGTAATGTCGGGACGCGCCGTTTCGAAAAACAGACAGGTGTGTTCGGATTGGCTGATCGCGTATTCGTCAATCAGCATCACGATTTTGCCCTTATACACATCGCCTTTTTCGCGCTTCGGAATCGGCTGCCCGAAGGTAAAATTCGCGCCGTTCGAGTAATCTTCGTTGCTGATGTTTTTCGCTTCGAGCAGCGGATTGTCAAAGAGCGCGGCGACAGGCGAGATTTTGTCGGTCAGGCGCGGCGCGATCGACCAAGCCGTGCCGTTCGGATAGCCGCGCATATCGAAAATGACGGCGGGCGCGTCCTTGATCGTCTCGAACATTTTATCAACCTCGCCGTTCTGCAAACGGTCGAGATCAATATATCCGAAACCGCTCGGCAGAACCGTAAAAACGGATGTCGTACGGTTATCGGCGTCAAAAATTCGCCGATCGGTGCGGTCGAGGCTGCGCGGCAGTTCAACCGTCCGAACCGCGCCGTCTGCGCCGCGCACGGTGAGCTTTGCCGTCGAATCTTTCTGACCGCGGAGCAGATTGTAATGAACGCTTCGCATCAATGCCTGCTCGGTTGAAGCGGCAGAGTAACGGGCGAGAAAATCGCGGCGTTTTCCAGCCGTTTCGCCGTCAATCGTGAGCACGACATCGCCCGCTTTGACCGGCAATTTGTCGTCTAAAACTTTGACAATGACGGTTTGATTTTCGACAAAGCGCACGACGACGGGCGGCATAAAATTACCGATTACTTGCGTCGAAACGTTAGCGTTTTGTACGCCGCCGTGCGAATCGTGAATTTCCGTGACCATTTCGCGCACGGTAAATTCATATTCCGCCGCCGTTTTGTCGGCTTCAAACTGCGGAATGTATTTCGGCAAAAGACTCGCCCAATCGAAACCCGTCAAATTTTTATACGGGTAAAAATAATTGATGACGTTCCAGAATCGAAAAAGCGCGAGCAGGCGGTATTCCCTTGCCGGAAACTGCATTTCCGAATAAGTCTTATCCTTCTGCGAAATCTGCGCGATATTCGCCGCAGAAATTTTCGGACGATTTGAAACAAATTTATTTTCCGCGACGATTTTCTGCGCCGTCTTTTCGGCTTCGCCCTTCGGCGCAACCGCGTCGGGTACGAAACCGACTGAGCCGTCGGGCTGAACGATTTCCATCGTCCGCATTTTTACCGTGACGTTGTCGGCGATTTTTATTTCGTTAGGTTCAACGCCCAAATCATCCGTTTCGGCAACGATCAACGCTTTGCCCGCCGCCTGCAAACCGCTGAAAACATCATTCATTGACGAATTTGAATCGACGATGATCACCATCGGCGGCGTTTTGATATTTTTCGCGTCATCGCTGCCGAAACTTTCCGGCGTGTCGGTAATCAGTCCCGAATAATAACCGCCCGAAGTCATACCGTCCTGCGGCGCATAACCGTTATACATTCGGTAGCGAATCGTCGAAAGCGTGACCTTTTTGTCGAGCGACGCGGACAAAATCTGCCGGAGCTGCGCGCCGAACGAATACAACAGATAATCATCCGTTTCGCCTTCCGTCCGCGCATCGATCACCAACGATTTCGCCTGCTCGAAAAGCTTGAAAAAGTTTTGCTGAAAATCTCTCCCTGTTTGATTGCTCTGCGAACTTGCTTTCGCCGCTTCCAGCGCGTCGTAAAACAAGACGCCGTTTTCCAGCCGCAGAGGCGCTTTGCCCGTTTCTGCCGTCGTCTTTTTATCGCCGTTTGGCGCTATCGGCGTTTTCACGAACGCCCGTGTCTGCGTGTCGCCGAGCGCGGCGAGCATCACGTTGACCGCCGCCGCGTATTCTTCCGGAGATTTTGCCGCATTGACTTTCGGAATCGTCTCGACGAGAGCCTTGTCCCAGTCAATTTCGCGGTAAGCAGGAAAAGGATGAAAATATTTCACCGCGCCCCAGACCTTTGCCAGACTGCTCAAACGCTCAATGCGTTTTTCTTCGGTCTGCGCCTGAACGACGACCGAAAAAGCCGTGAAAAGTAAAAGCATCAAAAAATATTTTTTCATCTTGAAAATCTCCATAGATTTTACGGCGCAACGTTTTTGACCGACGGATTCGGACGCGCCCGGGTTGTCGTGTCAATGAAAAATAACCCGTCAAATTCCTTATTCAGCGTTTTCAGCGGATACGGAGTCGCTTCAAAGCTCGGCGTATAACCCGAACCGACCGAGCGGAACTGGCGCGGCGTGCTGAGCCATTCGGTGATTTCTGCCGTTTGACGCACAGCACGAAAATCTATGATAAAACTTTTCACGCCCGTTTGCGCTTCATACCATTCGATCGAATCAGGAATTGCCGGACCCACTGACCACGATTTTAACATGACTTTGCCTGCATCTTGCGGCTCTTGTTCACGTGCTTGAAACGCGCCCTGATTAAAGCTAAAACCGAGCGCGTAATAACTTTTGCCGTAAAGGCGGCGCAGGTGAGAGCCCAAAGGCTGATAACCGTCGGATTCACCGGTTTGTATGTGACCGTTGTGCGCCCAGACGACAAAGCGCGTGTTCGCCGTTTCGCGGTTCACGATACGGCGCAGATTATCCGCCATATAAAGATCGCGCGTTGCCACGCCTTTTCTCCAATCAGTATAACTGTAGGAATCGAGATACTGCGCGATAACGCGCGCCAGCTCGAACATCCGTTCATATTCCGCCTGACTCGATTTTGCGACGAGATTCGCGCCGTTGAGGTCGAGAAAAACCAATAGTTCGTTGTATTTATTTTTCAAATCATTGAATTTCGCGGGCGCGTCCTTGTCTTTTTGTTCAAAAATCGCTTCCGCCGTCTCTTCTTCGCTGATTTTGAAAAGCGTTTCCGCATCCGCCGTGCGTTCCGGCGCGACGCGCTTTAAATATTCGAGCAGTTTCGTTTTGCCCGTCTTATTTATTTGAATATCAAAGCCGACAAATTTTACCTTTTTGTTTGCCGGAACGCTTTTATTATACTCGCGCATCCAGTCGATCATCGCCCGCACTTCCTCGGTGTTCCAGGTCCAAAAACCCTGCGAATCGAGAGCCTTCGCGCCGTCGTCCGATCTGCCCATCACGTAATCATTGATGTTTTCGCACGCCGAATAGCTCGCTTCGATGGCAAACACGCGAAAACCCATTTCTTTGACCAAAAATTCGAGCATTCGATGTTTGAATCGAAAAAATTCGCGCGTACCGTGCGTCTGTTCGCCCAAACCGACAAAGCGCACGTCTCTGAAAACCTGTTTGAGCGGCTGCAAATCTGCAAAACCGTTTCCGGCTTCGACGGTTTTAATCGGAATCAGATCATTTTTCAGCCACGAAATAACGGCTTGCTGTTTGCGCTTAAGTTCGGCGAGCCGTTTGGCGTTCGCTTTCGGGGAAAGCAGTTCGTTGACGCGAATTTCGTAGCGTCCCGATTTGGCAGTTTTCGCCTGTCCAAACCGACTGACTTCGATGCGGTACACGCCCGCCGTTTTTGCTTCGAGCCGGATCGGTTCATCGCCCTGATCGCCGTTCGGCGAATCAATCTCGGCAACTTTCGAATTATCCGGCGCGAAAACCTGCACGACGACATCGATTCCGCGCTGATTGACCGCCGCATCCAGAAATTCGCCGTTTTTGAGCGTGATTTGGTAAACGTGTGTTTCACCTGCCTGCATTTCGCGCTCAACCGGCTTCCCGGGTTCCGGCATATTGTAAGTTTGTGCGAAAACGCTAATCCACAAAGCGAAAATCATTACAAATAATCGTAAAATATACATTATATTTTTAAGGCTTATCTGTTTCATTTTGAAATTCCTCGTGCTTGCGAACGGCTTTTCAAACCGTTGTTTTTTGTTCTGCTGGATTCAAATATTTAATTCTCTATTTTAGCTGTTGAAATAAAAAAGAAAACCGGTCGGCGAACTCTTCGTCGAGCTGTTCCCGGGTCGTCCCGCTGCCCGTGCCCCGTATCAATAATCGACACGCAGCCAAACCTGCTTGCCGCTTGCGGAAGCCGCCGGCAAACGCCCCGTCGCTTCTAAATCTTCCATTCAACGATCCGGATCAACGATTTTCACGCCGAAATATTCATTCGTGACGCTATCAATCCGCGCTTTCGCCGGCGTGTTTTGGGCAAGATCCGCCGAATAAAAAAAGTAAGCGGCAATAGGCAGACGACAATCAACGAAAAGCTATGCGCTCGATGTTTGCGCAGAGCTTTCGAGATCTTTATTTTTTGCGCTGCCGAATACATGGTCTCCTTACAAACTGCTTAAATAAATTCGCCTGAAACGGCTTGCCGGAACGAAAATTTAAGATATCTCATTAGGTGCGCTAAAATATACGAAAATTGCTCCAAAAAATCAACAAAACCGTTGAAAAAGCACTTTAACCTGGCATTAAAAATATGATAGTTTGTCTGCGGTTAAAATTGCCGCACATAAACTATCACTTTTTAAGTTGCGCATTACGCCTTTTTTTTGATATAAAATCTATTCGTCTTGTGAAAGACGCGATTGACATCTAAGCCATCCTAGCTCAGCTGATAGAGCATTCGATTCGTAATCGAAAGGTCGTGGGTTTGAATCCCATGGATGGCTCCATTATTTTCAATAAACTAGCTAAAAAGAAGAGCATCAATTTCGATGCTCTTTTTGTTTTGGTGTTTCAGTGGAGTGCCAAATTTCAGCTCTTCTTTTTGGCTCTAATCTTTGTATAAAGCAAGGATTCCAACCTAGACTATGTTTCAGTCATTGCTGGAGAAAAGAAGATATTTTGCGGCAGGAAAATACTCCCTCGCAATCTTAACAAAACAATTCCGCAAAAGGTTTCGGTTTCAGCACAAATGATAGGCCGAATGCTGATTCGTAAAAATCTGGAAATGATAAAAATGCACGTGCACGGCATTTTGCCGGCGGCAAAGAGTTATGTAATATGTAGCTCTTCAGTCAAATCAGTTTCTGCAATACCGCCGGAAAAACTGATGTTGAGATTGCGAGTGCCTCCCCAAATGTGACCAAAATGTGTCAAAATATTCAGTATAAATAAAACAACTACGCTTCGGCGTAGTTGTTTTATTCTGCTAAGTTGTCAGGCGCGCAGCCGGCTTTGATAAATTGGTAGATAGCGTTTAATCTGTGACATAGAAAAATATTCTGAGACAAAAAGGCAAAAGATGACTTTATCCAAACGTTGGTTTTATATTCTTTCTTCCATCATAGCTATTATTCTAATACTCCCTTTGCTCGCTCATGCCTACATAGGATTTTTTTCCAGATATTGGTGGGACGATTTCTGTACCTCCGGATTCTTGCATCAAAAAGGATTTTGGGGATCCCAACTGTACTGGTACACAAGTTGGTCAGGAAGATTTTCTTTTCACATTATTGTTAATATTTCCGAGATGCTCGGAACCTGGACTGTAAAGTATTTGCCCTCTTTAGCCCTAATAAGCTGGGGAGCCGTAACCACCTGGACGATCTATCAAATATTTAAAATTAACAGTCTCAGATTTCCTCTAATCAGCTCATTTTTACTGACGCTGCTCATCATATTTTCAACACTTAACAGCACTCCCGACATTGTTCAATCATTATATTGGCAAGCAGGTATGCTTTCATACCTGGCTCCCCTCATTATCCTGTCAACCTGGATCGGAGTTTTGGTTTATGCGTTAAGAAAAGAATCATCGGGGCGAAGTCACAAATTATTAATACTAGTAGTTTTTGTTCTCACTTTTATTAGTGCCGGCTTATCGGAACCCTACGCTTTCCTGCAATTTGGCGTTTTAGGAGTTTTAATCCTCATTAATTTGGTTTACTTTTCCCCTCAATTTAAAAGAATTGCCTTACCCATGATTCTAGCCGGATTTTTAGGTGGAGGAATCGCGTTTTTAATTGTTTTTGCGGCACCCGGTAATAAGGGAAGACAAGCTACGCTGCCTCCGCCGGCTTCCCCGGTTTCAGCGATAAAATCATCGTTTTCCTATACATTAAACTTCGCTGAAAGACATTCCCGACGCTCACGGTCAGCGGCACTATTATGCTTGATTTTTCCGGCTTGGATAGCCTTGATGCTTTATTATACTAATGATGACAAACACAATGCTTCACCTGAATCCAATATAAATATAAAAACCGCCCTAAAAATAGCCGGGTTATGTATTGTTTTCGGGTTCCTTTTGATGTTTATCTGTTTTGTGCCGGCTTTTTATGCTTTGTCCGATTCGCTGCCGTTGCGGGCACAGATCATTCCGAAATTCGTCCTGGTTAGTTTTATGGTGTTCGTTGGGTGGATCTTTACACAGGCATTAATAAATACTTTTGCCGATAACCGGAAATTTAAATCATTAAGCTTAATTGCAACATCGATAATCGTCGCAGTATTACTGGTACTTTCACCGATCATTGCTGCTAAAAACACTTTCGCCCTGGGAAATAAAGCGAAGGATTATGCTGTTAGATGGGATGCCATTAACCAGCAGCTGGCGGAAGCGAAAAACAACGGGTTAAGCGATGCCGTCATCCCAAAAGTAACCGCCGATGAATTTGATCTGGGATATGGACGTCCTGATTTGCAGCCCGCTGAGAAACCGCACGAGGGTCCCAATTATTGTATAGAAATATACTATGGTTTGGATTCAGTCAGAACGGAATAAAATTTAAAGTTACAAAGATCTTGTAATCCGAATTTGTTTCTTCTCTCAAAATTACAAAAACTGTTTTCTATATTCCATAGAATTTCCAGTGCTAAAATGCTGCAGAAATTTGCAAAAAATATGAATTGCCTTAATTGAGCGATATACCGCACCCCGCAATTAAAAAAGGTGTAACATTTTCTCGGCTTTTTTCATACAAAAATAGAATCAATCACAGGTTTGTAGGGAGATAAACTATGCAGGGAATAATGGAGTTATGTACGGCAGAATACACGGCAAATCAGGTTGGCAAGACTGTTTACGTCATTGCCTACGGGAAACACCCGCACAATCGCTACGAGGTCGAATTGGAAAACACGCCGAGCCCGGTTTTTGTTCCGCGTTTTCAATTAACACACAAATTACTGACCGGAAAGCTCATTGAGTTAGAAACGAAATTTGCCGTTTTTAAAAGTTTTTCTTCAGATCAGCAGATCGGGATGGTGACGGTTTCTGATGCCGATGGAGAACATCAAATTGGCGTCGAACAAACACCTGATTTTCAGATCGAAGCCGAAATAAAAAAACTGCTTAAAAAAGAAATTAGGTATGACAAGTTATCTGCTAATCTGGCATCTATTGCTCATGATTATGAGAAGGGCGGATTGACTACCGTCAAAGCATCGTTGGTGCCGGTAACTCCGCTTTCGATACCCTCGGTTGGCGGAACGCCTGAAGCCATCATTTTTATACGCTGCAAGGAAGACGCCGAGATCAACTTGAACGGGGTCCAGGTAAATTCTCCGCAGGGTGAAATCCGAACCGCCAAAATATCGCTCGATGCGTTGGAAACCTTAAGTCAGGATGAGAACATTTTTCAGCTTGATGCAGCAGTTAAATATTCATTCTTAAATGATATCGCGGCGGAAAAAACCCAGTTGAAAAATTTTCGCCTGCAACATCCGGACTTAAACGGTGAGGGCGTGATTATTGGAGTTATTGACAGCGGAATCGACAGTCTTCACCCGAGTTTTGCAGGTCGCATATTGAGTATCTGGGATCAGGAGATTCAGGGACTGGGTTGGCAGGACGAAAACTCCCCTGACAAGCGTTGGGGGAAAAAATCCTATGGTCAGGTTTTAACGGGAGAATTTCTTAAGGTCAGCATTGATAAAGTGGGGCACGGAACCCATGTGGCGGCGATTGCCGCCGGCGATGATGAAGAATTCCAAGGAGTGGCGCCGGGCGCCGATTTGATAATTGTTAAAACCAGTCTTAATCAGGCGCATATTGCCGATGGAATCGAGTATATATTTTCCGAAGCCGACAGATTAGGCAGACCCGCCGTTGTCAATTTAAGTATCGGAAGTCATCTGAACGCCCATGACGGAACTGATTTTTTATCAGCAAGAATCAAGGATATCTATAAACGAGTTACTGACGGAAAAATTATCGTCGCGGCTGCCGGTAACGAGGGAAACAATAACATTCGCGGGGCAATTGTAATCCCGCCCAAACAAACCGTCGAACTCGAGTTTGCGATCTTGCAAAATTCGGCGGGTTTTGTTCCGCCGTGGGCTTTATTCAGCGGCTGGTATCAGGGTAATACGACCTGTGAGATCAGTGTGCGTCCGCCAAAGGGAATCGCCACTCCGTATAAAGGAGTCAGCGATACCGAAAGCCCGACACAAGTGTCGATTGTCGGGAATGTAATTATTACCATAACAACGCCGTCAGTTTCGGCATCTCCCAACGGGGATCGTGAAATTCAAATAAAATTAGAATCTGTAAGTAAGGAATTGCCAAAGGGGAAATGGGAGATCATAATTCGCAATACTGGGGAGAATGAAGCATCACTTGACATATGGTCAATGGTCGACGAAAGATTCAAAGACGCCGAATTTTTCCCGGCTTTTAAACGCGATGATATGAAAATTGGCTCGCCCGGCTGCACCGGCGAGGTAATCACAGTTGCTGCCTATACCACGAGAAACCGTTGGATTGATGCGAAGAATAATGACCGACCCAAAAATCCTTTTAATGTCGATACTATCTGGGAAGGCAGCAGCCCCGGACCGTTGCGCAACGGCTCCCTAAAGCCTGATATTGCTGCGCCCGGAGTAATGATTATTTCGGCTTTGTCAAGTCTTTCAACTCCTTCGGAAGACACTCTGATTAATCAAAAATTTGTAGTCAAAGCGGGAACAAGTATGGCTTGTCCGTTCATTGCCGGATTATGTGCGCTGTTGTTACAGCGCGACCAAACATTGACTGCGGATGCAATCAAGACGATTCTCCGAAAAAATGGTCAAATTCCTGAAAAAGATCCGGAAACTCACGATATTAAATGGGGATACGGGTTGGTTGATGTTGCGAAATTATAAGGCAAAGCCGGGTAGAGTAAACATTTATGAATTTTCAAAAGATTGACGCGTCATTATCGGCAGCCTTGCACGGGAAACATTTTACGGATGAGCCTGATTTTATCGTTTTTATCCAAACGACGAAACCACTCGATGATGAACAAAGAGAAGAATTAGAAAAACTCGGCGTGATGGATATTCCCGTCAAAAGCGATATTTTTTCGGCGCAAATTTCAGCAAGGGCGGTTGCGGAAATTTCGGAAAAACCCTGGGTAAGATTTATTTCACTCTCGGAGCATCTTAGACTTTTAGATTGAACTTTAGCTCTGTTCCTAAAATTTATCCTACTTACAAACAGCTACTTACAAACAGTTTGTTTCACCCAAGAATTGTCTGCCCTGCCGCAATTTAATTTCGCTAAAACTGCAGAGTCTCTTTCATTTCAAGTTTCAAGATAATTATTAATTGAGAGAATCAAAACGCAGCGATCAGCCGTGCAGGCTGATCGCTGCGTAAAAGATCTTTTAAAGGGGAGTCAGATAAAAAATCAGCTATCCTCTTACGGCAAGCTGTCTGCGACACTTGCGACAAATATATTACAGGGCAGCCCCGGCTCGCCTTCCACAACATTATCTTGAAAGGAAAAACCTGTAAATACCGCTTCGACGGCGCCGGGCTTCTGTGTCGGGTCGCGGTCAACAACAAACTTTTTGTCCGGCTCTGAAGCGTCTTCAACTATCTCGTACAACTTTTCGAAATCGCTTGGCTGGTCCTCTGCCAGCATATGTATTTCGCCGTCCGGTCCGATTTGCTCTTCTAAGTTTCGGGGACATATGTTATCGAAAATGATTAATCCGTCCTGGTCAAAAGTTTTCGGAAAACCTGAAACTCCCTCTGCTTCTACAATAACTTTCTCGCCGGTAATTTCAGCTTTTCCCGAGTAGCCGATGACCTTAGGCGGGATCGTAACATTTTCGTCGTCCATCAATTGAAATCTACATCTGGTAAATTCAAAAACTGAAAATTTTGCATTTTCAATCGACAACAAAACGGATTTATCTGCCAAGCTGCCCTTTGGTTTTATACCATTTTGATGAGAGTGCTTTGACGTAATGTCGAGAAACTCGCCGAAATTATCACCGATCTCAAAAGCGGAGGTCGGGTTTTCGGCTCTAATTCTTATCTGTCTCCCGGTTCCGGCTAAAGGAACACCCGCCTCATTTTCAGACAATTTGAATTTTACTAAATGACAATCATCGAAAGGAAAAAGTACTTTCCAAATATCTTGTCCCTGCTTAAAATAAGCCAATGCAATACCTCTTATAATAATCCTTACAGTTACCATATAATTATCTCCTTCTCTTACTAAAATTAAAATTTAATTACCGACAGACAAAATCGAAATAATTCGTTTCACTACAATTTATTGAACGGCGTTCTCATTTAGAAATAGCCTCCGAACCGTTCGAGAACCATTTAATATTCAGGGTTGCGCAATTCCTGCGGACCTCGATTAAACCTTAAGCAACTAGATCTAAGCTCTCATCTATTACATGTTTTTTGAGGTGAAAATGTTACATGTCTGATCGTTACTTTTAATAAAATTAATAGTCGGCATATCCTCCGAAAACGGCAAATGCCGCCCAGAAATATGCCGATTGAAATCTTTTGTCCGGCGTCCGGATCATATCCAGCTGGGCTTGTCGTAAAGCTTGCGTCGTGGAAAGACTTTTTCCCCGGCGATAATAATGAAATTTTTTCATCAACGCGGAGGTCGCTTCCGATTCGACTTCCCAGGCGCTGGCGACGACGAGCGGGACGCCCGCCGCCAAAAATGTCCGGGCGAGCCCGATCAATCCTTCGCTGTTGTAATAGCCTTCAATCCCGGTCTGGCATGCCGAAAGCACTACCAGCTTGGTTTGGGGAAGTCTTTCGCCGCGCAGCTCCCGGTTAGTTAGAACGGAGTCCTCGGCTTTTTCGCCGCTTTTTGCCATCACTAGTTTCGACAAAAGCGGCGAATCCGCTTCGACAATGTAATGTCCGGCAAAGTGAATAACTTCAAAATTTTTATAGAGCGTCAAAAATGCGTTTTTGGTGGCGGCGCGTTCCGATAACACCTCGGACTTCGGGTAATTTCTTCTTATCTCCTGAGCTTCGGTTTCACGCAGAACGTCCAATTTCGGAAAACGCTCCCTGTCAAAAACGGGATTGTCGATACTTAATAGCTTTTCTTCTTTAATCTCGGCTTTTACGCTTGCGTTTTGAGTGTCGCTGATAAATACGCTGGCGCTCGGCGAATAAAAAAAAGTGAATTCTTCAAGGAAAAATTTTCCGTCCGGAGCGGTAAGAGATTGAAACGGCAGCCGGAATAATATCTTATTGGGAACGATACAAATCTGTTTGGATTCGTCAAGAAAAAGCCGCGCGGGCGCGATGAGCAAATTATAAAATTCGCGGGATAAGGTCGTTACGGCATCTTCGTTTTGCGGGTCATTAGTCTCAATCAATTTGAGATATTTTTCAGTTTTTGTCTTCAGTTCGTTCGCGTCGATTTCCGATGAAAAAGACACCGCTTTTTCTTTCGAGATCAGCCAGATCAAAACTTTCTTGTCCAGCACCCGGAACTGTAAGATTTGAACTTCCGGCGGCATCGCTTCCCGGATTTGGTTGATATCGAGAGGCGCCGCCGGATTTTTAAAGTCGTCTTCCGTTCCTTTGACGAGCCAGTCAAGGAGCGACCGCGAACTGGAAGCCTCAGTATAATTATAAGCCCGCTCAAAATTGTTCCCGCGCATTTCGTGTTCGATGGCAAGGTCGTAAACGGACTGCTCGTTATCAAAAAATGTGTTTCGGTCATCCTCGGTGGTGATTTGTTTCCGGTAATTTTCGGCAAGTTCGATAACCGAAGGGATTTCGGGTTCCGTCTGATCCTCTTTGCCCGCCGCCTGAAAATTAAACAATCTCGATTTTTTAATTTCATAAAGCAGCGGTGATTTGCCGTTTTTTTTCGAAAGTTCCAACGCTTCATCATAGTAAACGGCAGCTTGATTATAATTATTTCTTCTTCCTTCCAAGTTTCCCAGGTTTAAGAAAATTTTGGTTAAATTTGCGGTTCGATCGGTTTCTTCCGGAAGGCTTTCGGCGTCCTGACGGGCTTTGAGAAACCATTTCTCGGCGTCTTCAAAGTTTTGGGTTTGAGTATTGAAGATGCCGGCATTAATTTCGGCGCCGATGGCAAACGCCGGGTCGGTCTGGGCTTTTGCCAAAGCGACGCTTTCTCGCATAACGGCGCGCGATAACCCGATGTGTGAGCCGGTTGCCAGTATCTGGATGATTTTATCGAAGCCCCTGAATTTTTGACGGAGACTTAAATTGGGCAGGGTGGAAATTTCCAGTAATTCTTTCAGGTACGCGTAAGTCTTCTTTTCCTGTTTAACAGTATGGCTCTTCAAGAGAAGCGACAGTAAAAATTTCTGCATCATATAAAAATCCCCCATCTGACGGGCATTTTTTAGCGCATTTTCGTACTGATTCTGGGTTTCGGTGATTGATTTATAGCCGAGATATTCCTGACTGCCGAGCCACCAGTAAAAATTCATGAGCGCGAACCACCGGTAACC
>DATLOR010000013.1:0-2199 GCA_035536135.1 Pyrinomonadaceae bacterium
CAGGCGAAAACCGCCCGAGAAGCACAATTTCGTATATTTGAGAGATTGGTTTGCGGGTTTTGAAAAGGCGGAAACTACAAATTTTCCGAAAGACTTTTTGAAAAAAGCCCGAAGATTTTACGATGAATTATCAAAAGCTGAAAGTTTTTTGATTCACGGCGATTTTCATCACGAAAATATTTTGTCTGCCGGACGCGAGCCGTTTTTGGTGATCGACCCGAAAGGCATTGTCGGGCAGACGGGTTACGAGATCAGCGTATTTTTAAATAATCACGTCTGGTGGCTTTCAAAAGACGCGGATTTGCGCGAAAAATTAGATAATGCCGTGACAAAATTCAGCGAAGCCTTTGAAATCGAGCGGCAGACTTTGCGGAAATGGGCTTACGCGCAAACCGTTTTGTCGGCGTGGTGGACATTTGAAGAAAACGGCAAAAACTGGCAAACGGATTTAGCGTTGGCGGATGTTTGGGAAGTATAATCATAAAAATATGAATAAAGCACAATTCGGAATGATTGGACTCGGAACGATGGGCAGAAATTTTCTGCTGAATGTCGCGCAGCACGGTTTTTCGGGCGCGGGCTATGATCTGGACGCGGAAAAACGCGCGCTTCTGCTCGAAGAAGGCAAAGATTACGATTTACAGGTCGGAGCAACTTTGCCCGAATTCTTGGAAAAACTCGAATCGCCGCGCAAAATTATGATTCTCGTTCCGGCGCAGGTCGTCGATATTGTGATCAACGATTTACTGACGAAACTCGATCCGGGCGACATTGTGATCGACGGCGGAAACTCGCATTTTCCCGAAACCGAACGGCGCGAAAAAGTGCTTGCCGAAAAAGGCATCGAATTCCTCGGCGTCGGCGTTTCGGGCGGCGAAGAAGGCGCACGCCACGGCGCGAGCATTATGATCGGCGGCAAGCGGGAAGTTTACGCGCACGTCGAAAAGATTCTCGAAGCCGCTTCCGCGCTCGTGAACGGCGAATCGTGCGCGGCGTATGTCGGCAAAGGTTCCGCCGGGCATTTTGTCAAAATGGTTCACAACGGCATCGAATACGGCTTGATGCAGATTTTGGCGGAAACATTCGATTTTATGAACCGCGTTCTGAAGATGGATTACGCCGAAATGAGCAATACCTTCGCCGAATGGAACAACGCGGAGCTCAATTCTTTTCTGGTCGAGATCACGGCGGAAGTTTTGAAAAAACAGGACTCGGAAACCGGCAAACCGCTCGTCGAAATGGTGCTCGATAAAGCCGCGCAGAAGGGTACGGGCAAATGGACTTCGCAAGCCGCGATGGACTTCGGCGTGCCGATCCCGACGATCGATTCCGCCGTTTCGATGCGCCAGATTTCCGCGCAGAAGGAAGCGCGAATCTTGATCGCCGAAAAATACGGCAACGACGAACCCGACGTGACGAATCCGCCGGAAGGCGCGAATGAAACGGTTTCGAGCGAACACGAAACCGACGAATGGAAAGCCGAGCGCGAAAAACACGCCGCCGAAACGACCGTCAGCGAACATCACAAAGCAAATCTCGACACGCAGGAAACGGGCGATAAAAGGGAAGTCAGATCCGACCAGGAACGCGATTCCGCCGTTCGCGCCGATGTTTCGCAAAACAAAGCCGAGTTTCTCGAACTCCTGAAACACACGCTTTTAAGCTCGTTCGTCGTCACATACGCGCAGGGCATGTCGCTTTTGCAGACCGCTTCGAAGGAAAAAGAATACGAGCTGCATCTCGCCGAGATCGCCAAGATCTGGCGCGGCGGCTGTATCATCCGCTCGACACTGCTCGAAGAAATGCGCGTCGCTTACACGAAAAATCCCGACCTTGTGAATATGATCCTCGACGATCAATTCGCCGAAATCCTTAGCAAAAACCGGGACTTCTGGTGCAAGATCAACAACGAATTCGCGATGAGCCAGGTGCCTTCGCTCTGTCTCTCGTCGGCTCTTTCCTATTTCGACGCTTTCCGTTCAAGCCGCCTGCCCGCAAATCTGATTCAGGCGCAGCGCGACTTTTTCGGCGCGCACACCTATCAGCGAACCGACAAGGAAGGAGTCTTTCACACGCCAGATTGGGACAAATAATTAAACTCGACGGTGATTATTATGGATAGAACAGACAAAATTTCATTGATCGGCGGCTTATGTTTATTGGCTTTTATGCTAATTCAAAACTATTCCGCTTCTGAAA
>DATLOR010000014.1:0-3449 GCA_035536135.1 Pyrinomonadaceae bacterium
TTTTTATTGAATACACTTTTCGACGCAAGATTTCGATAAGTTTTAACCGTGTGCAGAACATAAAACGAGACGGCTGAATTAATAATTTCGTCTTGTTTTGTGTTACGCACGCGGTTCACCCTTTTTCAAAATAACAACAGAGAGGAAATATGAAAAGATTTGCCGCTTTTTTCGTCATCGTCTTTTTGTTCGGGCAAACCGCGCTGCTTTCGGTTCGTCCGGCATTTGCTCAAAATTCTTCAACCCAAACACTTTCGCAAGCTCAGTTCAAAGAGTTCGAGGATTTTGTCGCCAAACAAATGGCAACCGACAAAGTTCCCGGTTTGAGCATCGGTTTTATGAAAGGTGAAGAGATCTGGGCGAAAGGTTTCGGGTTTGCCGATCTGGAAAACAAAATTCCGGCGCGTGCCGAATCAATGTATCGGCTTGCGTCCGTCAGCAAACCGATCACGGCGACCGCCGTTTTGCAGTTAGCCGAAAAAGGCAAGATCAATCTCGACGCGGAAGTGCAGACATATGTGCCGTATTTTCCGAAAAAGAATTTCCCGGTGACCGTGCGCCAGCTTCTCGGACACTTGAGCGGCATCAGCCATTACAAGGATTACGAAAAGGAAGGACATTTCAAAGATTATAAAAACACGCGCCAGGCGATCGCCGTTTTTGAAAATTTCGATCTGGTCGCCGAACCCGGCACGCGGTTTAGTTACAGCAGTTACGGCTACAATTTGCTCGGCGCGGTGATCGAAGGCGCGTCCGGGCAGGCTTACGCTGATTATATGCGCGAAAATGTCTGGAACCCTCTGGGGATGAACGATATGCGGATGGACAACCCGCGCGAGATCATTCCGAACCGTGTGCGCGGTTATGAAAACGATGCGGGACAGATCAAAAATTCCGAATTCGTCGACATCAGCAGTCGTTTCGCGGCGGGCGGCACGCGCTCCACGGTCATCGATCTGCTCAAATTCGGCAAAGGCATCAACGACGGAAAAGTTTTGTCGAAAGTGAGTCTCGATCTGATGTATAACCCGATGGTCACGAAAAGCGGCGCGCTCACAAATTACAGCGCGGGTTGGGATACAGCGCCGACGAACGGGCGTTTTGTCATCTCGCACAGCGGCGGACAACAGGAAACTTCGACCTATCTTTTCGATTTTCCGAGCCGCAAATTAGTGATCGCCGTGATGTCGAATCTCGAAGGCGCGAACACCGCCGTTTACGTTCAGAAATTGTTTGAACTGCTCACGGGCGAAGCGTGGAACACGAACGCCTATATCAACAACGAACGCCCGAAACTGCCGCTTTATTTTGCGATGGTCGGCACGTTCGAAGAAGGTCGCGGTTCGTTCGAAAAAATGCAGAAACCATTGACCGGCGACGCGGCTGAGCTCACGCAAGCCTTTAATTATTTTAATCAGAATCTGACCAAAGAAACGCTTCAAGGCACGCAGCAGCAAGACGTTTTCGGAAAGGTGCGCGCCGGCAGACAGTTTTCCGCCGGACAGCCGTTTGCCAAGATCGGTTCGTATATCGCCGATAAATTACGGCAAAAATACGGCGCGGAAAAGTTGGTCGATTATTCAAACACGGGTGCGATAACTTTTTTCAACGATTATATCGCCCTTTACAAACAAGATAGTTCCATTCCGAAAGAATTCCGGTTCAACGAAACGGTTGAACAAACGGTTGCCGCGTGGCAGGCGGACTGGTCGAAAACCAACACGGCTGAAACCCGAAAAATCGTTATCAGTCCGGGCGCGAATTTTGAAGAGATCGGCGCGCGCCTTCGCCGGGAATTTGCGGGCGCGTCGGTTTTCCCGAATTACGGCGATCCGCTCAATGCCGTCGTGCGATATTTGATCGTCAGCGGGCAAACGCCGAAGGCATTGCAAGCCGCGCAGCTTTCCGCCGACATTTATCCTGCGCTTGATTCGTCGAACGCGCATTACGGCATCGCGCTCGTGCTTTCGAACGAACGGGAAAAAGGCAAGCAGTTTCTCAAACGCTCGGCGGAATTAAACCCGAACGGAATGGCAAGCGCGAATGGATTAAACACGACCGCCTACAATATGGCGGGCACGGGTTTGACCAATGGCGCGCTGACGCTTCTGCTCGTCGCCTCCGAGCTTTACCCGAACGACGCGAATCTTTACGACAGCATCGGCGAATTTTACGCGAAAAAAGGGTTGAAGGACAAAGCGATCGAGTCTTATCAAAAAGCTCTCGCGACCAATCCGAAGTATCAAAACGCCGAAAAAGCGAAAGAGATTTTGCAGAAATTAGCGGCAAATCCTTAAATCTATGAAGCGAATTATTATTTTGACGATCGCGCTGTTGATCGCGGCGGCAAACATTGCCGCGCAAACGGGCGACAAAAAGATCGAGCAGGAATTTATCGAGCGGCATCGCGCCGAAGAAGAAGCCGAAACCAAAAGAGATATCGCCGCGCTCGACCGGATGTTAAGCGAAGATTTTATCTTCATCGCCGCCAACGGAGCCGTTTCGGACAAGCAGAAATTTCTCGATGATGTCAAAGCCGACACCGAACCCGCCGCGCCGCAAAAACTCGCTTACGAAAACTTTCGGGCGCGCGTTTACGGCAAAACGGTGATCGTCAATTACGTGCTGGTCGTTTCCGGTAAAGACAAGGACGCAAAAGATTACGCCAACCGCTTTCAAATGAGCGTTTTATGGGCAAAACAAAAAGGCGTTTGGCGGATCGTAAATTTTCATTCAACCCGCGTCAGAACGTGATAAAAAAGAAAGGCAAAAGAAAAGCGCGCGCCTTTCTTTTGCCTTTTTACTTTCTACTTTTTACTTCCTATTCTTCGGTGCCTTCATCGTCCGAAACATCGAGCAGAGACGCACTTGTTACAAGATCGTCTTCGCCCGTGCGAATCAGCATTACGCCCTGCGCCGAACGTCCGGTTTCGCGGATCTTGTCAACGCCGATGCGAATCAGTTTCGCCTGCTGGGTGATGATCATTATTTCCGAATCTTCTTCGACCGGGAATGATGCGACGACCTTGCCGGTTTTGGCGGTCGTTTTCATATTGATCACGCCCTTGCCGCCGCGTTTCGTCAGACGATAACTATCGACCTGCGTTTGTTTGCCGAAACCTTTCTCGGAAACGGAAAGAATTTTTTCCGTCCCTTCGGTCGAAACCGCGAGCACCGACACGACGAAATCGCCTTTGCGCAGATTGACGCCGCGCACGCCGCGGGCGACTCTGCCCATCGGACGAACGTCGGTTTCGTTAAAACGAACCGCCATTCCGTCGTGCGTTGCGATGAAGATCTGCTTTTTGCCGTCCGTCCGGATGACATCCAGGAGTTCATCGCCTTCGTCAATATTGATCGCGTTGATGCCGTTGATGCGGATGTTCTGATAATCAGACAACGCGCTCTTTTTGATGACGCCTTGTTTGGTGACCATCGTCAGATAGGTT
>DATLOR010000015.1:0-24443 GCA_035536135.1 Pyrinomonadaceae bacterium
TTACCGCGACGAAAGACAAGTAAAATAATTTCACCACAAAGGCACAAAGGACACAAAGATTTTTATAATTTCTTTGTGTCCTTTGTGCCTTTGTGGTTTAAGTTGAGTTTATTCCGTCGAAATTGCCTGCGGAAGCATTCCTTTAACCTCTTTGACGATTTTCTGCACGTCCTCGTGATCGTCGAGTGCGATCATAAAAAAGTCGTAACTGGTTTTAAAGCAGACCATTCCGTTACCGAAAAACCAGACGCCTTCGAGCAGCGGATTGCCGCCCAGAATCCAATCGATCGGAGCGCCCGTGATGGTTTTCGGGTTGATGATATTGGTCATCATGACCGCGCCCGAAGCGAACGAGAATGCGCCGAGAAGCGGTGCGCCGACGTATTTGGCAATGTCGCGCTCAAACTGGATCTTTTCGGCTTCGGCTTTCGACAGATCGCCTTCCGTGATCAGATTTTCCTGGTCTTTGAGATAATTGTTAAAAAGTTCGCTGACCTTTTTGACCGACCACGTCGGCAGTGCGGAATTGAAAAGCCAGTGCGAGCTGAGTCCCGTGAAAACAACGCCTAAACCCGCTCCGACCGCCATCGAAACGCCCGTCGCGGCGGCTTGCAGAGGTTTTTCGGCAATCCATTCCGAGGTTTGCTGAAGAGTTTTCCAAGCCGAATCAAAGGTGCGCGTCCAGCTTGCGCCGAAATTGAAGATGCCCGACGCCGTGCGCGCTCCTTTGTTGAATTTCTCCGACGCGTCTTCGAAAACCTCGCCCGCTTTTTCGGTTGCTACGCTGAAAACTTCGCCCGCTTTTTTGCCTGCTTCTTTGACGACATCGGCGGCTTTTCCGCCCGCATCGCCTGCCGCATCGCGAAGCGGTTCGCTCACTTCATAAACTTTTTTCGCCGTTTCTCCGGCGGTTTTGAAAGCGCCTTCGGCAACCTCCACGGCTTGTTTGCCGACTTCCGATTTTTCGGCTTCGGTCTTGATTTTTTCCGCGCCTTCGCGTAAAACTTCCGCGCCTTTCTGCGCCGTATCTTTTAAAACCTTCGCGCCTTCGCCGATCTTGTCCGTCAAGCCGACCTGTTTGTCGAAATCCTCAAATCGTTCCTTTGCCTCGCGCTGCCATTTTTCAAAGCGTTCTTTGTAATCGGTCATTTTTATTATTCTCCGTTCGTTGCTAAAAATTTACGTTTTTATCAACTGTTTTGTTCGCTTAGATGCAAAAACCGCATCTAAACTTTGTATGATTACACCATTGGCGAAAACATTCAACTAAAAATTGGAGCGCAGGCATCTTGCCGCTAAAGCGTGCGGCGCGCCGCACGAACGCAGAATGTCCGCGATTGCTGAGTAAATTGAAAACTGCGCGGGATGTTTGTCCGTTTTCGCTTCGCTGATCGGGCTGGCGGACGGAGATGACCGCGCTCCAATTTAGTTTCGATTTGTGGTAATCTGACATCTTAAAATTTATGCCTTTAGTGAAATGTCCAACTTGCGGAAAACAAACCGAATATCACGGCAACGAATTTCGTCCTTTTTGCTCGGAACGCTGTAAATTGCTCGATTTTGGGGCGTGGGCTGACGAAGAATTTGCGCTGCCGACACAGGAAACCGAGCTGTCGGAAGAAGATTTAGACAAAATCGAGCGCGCTTTGCGGGAAAAAGGAGAATTATGATCTCGGAAACTTTACTTTTTGATGTGGCGCCCGTCGGCGGCGGCATCGGCGCGATTGCCGGAATCGCCTTTTTTCTCGTTCTGGCGGCAGTTGCCTTTATCGCCTACAAAATGCTGAAAAAAACGGTCAAAATGGCGGTGCGAATGGCAATCGTAATCGCGATTTTAGCAATTGCATTCGTCGGCAGTATTGCCGTTTTGTGGTTTAGTTCAGCCGGCGGAAATCGTCCGGTGCGTCAAACTCCGGCAACCCAAAAACCACGCTAATTAAATTCGCGCCAATTTTTAATGCTTCACAAAATAAAAAAATTCTTTGCCCGTTACCAAAATCTTTCGGGCAATGTCTTTGCTTTAAGCCTCGTCAGTCTTTTAAATGACACTTCGAGCGAGATAATTTATCCTCTTTTGCCGACGTTTTTAGCATTAACGCTCGGCGCATCGCCTTTTGCCATCGGCTTGATCGAAGGCTTTGCCGAATCGGTTGCATCGCTTCTCAAACTTTTTTCGGGTTATTTCAGCGACAAATTCAATAACCGGAAATTCCCTGTTTTTCTCGGCTATTCGCTCGCCAGTTTGACGCGCCCGTTTCTCGCGTTTGTCGGAAGCTGGCAGCAGGTTTTAGCCGTGCGCGTTACGGACCGGGTCGGCAAAGGAATTCGCGGAACGCCGCGCGATGCACTGCTTGCCGATTCCGTGCCGCCCGAAAAACGCGGGCTGGCGTTCGGTTTCAATCGCGCCGCCGACCATCTCGGCGCGGTGATCGGTCCGATTTGCGCGTTCGTTCTGCTTTATTTTCTGGCAAGCAATCCCGAAAACCCGACGGCGGGCGATTATCGCCAGATCTTTCTTTTCGCTTCGATTCCGGTCGCGCTCGGGCTTTTCGTGATCGTCTTTTTCGTCAAGGAAACCCCGCATCCGGATCTATCTAAAAACACCGCCGTGACGCCGATCAAACTTTCCCTGAAGGAATTTGACGGTAATTTCAAACGCTTTTTAGCGGTCATCGCGGTATTTACACTATCTAATTCGACCGACGCATTCCTGCTTCTGCGCGCCGAGCAATCGGGCATTACGCCTGCCCTTTTACCGATCCTATGGATGGTTTTGCACATCAGCAAACTTTTATTTTCTTTGATCGGCGGCGATCTGTCGGATCGGATCGGCAGGAAGAAACTGATTTTTACGGGCTGGATCGTTTACGCCTTCGTCTATGCGGGATTCGCTTTCGTCAATGCGGCGTGGCAGGCGTGGGTTTTGTTCATCATCTACGGAATTTATTTCGGTTTGACCGAAGGCGTCGAAAAAGCCTTGGTCGCCGATCTGGTTTCGCCCGAAAAACGCGGCACGGCTTACGGATTTTACAATCTCGCTTTTTCGATCACGGTTCTTCCCGCTTCGATTCTTTTCGGTCTTTTTTGGGACAGATTGGGCGCTACTCCGGCTTTTTTGATCAGCGCGTCAATCTCGCTGTGCGCCGCCGTTTTGCTTTTAACGATTAAACCCAAGCAGGAAATCCTGCAAACATAAAACGGATTATCAAACTCTCTGATGCGCGGCTTTGTTTCAACTCAAAGCCGTTTTCTCACATTCCGACAACCCGCGCTAAATTAACATTTATTTAAGATTGGATTCACATCATTTTAACCCGCCCGTAATATTCTCAACCCTTGAAAGGCAATCCTATTAAATTTTTACAAACACAAAACCGTCAATCGCGCTCTGCGGAGCCGGTTGGCTTTAGGTTTTAAAGAATATTTAAGAAATACGGCTCTTTTGAGGAGACAATTTATGAATCTATCGAAATATCATTCTAACTTTGCGGCGGCTGTGACCGCGATCTTGACGGTCATTTTTTTAACCGGCGCAGCATTTGCGCAGTCCGACGCACGGCTTGCGGGAACTGTCACGGACGCGAACGGCGCGATCGTTGCGGGCGCGAGCGTGACGGTCAAAAACGAAAAAACGGGAGAAGAAAGAACGGTCGCCGCCAAAGAAGACGGCACATTTATCGTGGTCGCGCTCAAACCGTCAACCTACACGGTCACGGCAAGCGCGAACAATCTGGAATTTTCACAAAAAAATATCGAATTGCTGGTCGGTCAGGAAACGAACGTTTCCGTGGTTCTGCAGGTCAAAGGCGTCACCGAACAGGTTAACATCGTTTCAAACGAAGAATTGGCAGTCAATACCTCGTCGGCAAGTATGAGCGCAAACGTCACTCAGCGCGAAGTGCAGGGTTTGCCGTCAAACGGTCGCCAGCTTTCACAGTTTTATCTGCAGGCGCCGGGCGCGGTCAACAGCGGCACGGGAACTTTCGGCGATATCCGTTTTACAGGTCGCGCCGTTCAGCAAAACGTCGTGCGCTATGACGGCGTCGAAGGCTCGGCGATCATTGATGCGAGTCCGGGCAATTTGAACGGTGAAGTTCCGTCGCCGTTCCGCTTGCAGTCGAGTCTCGAAAACGTTCAGGAATTTCGCGTTGACTCATCCAATTTCCCTGCCGAGCAAGGCACCGGAACCGGCGGACAAATTTCGGTCGTCACGAAATCGGGCGGCAACGAGTTTCACGGCTCGGCGTTTGAATATCTGCGCCGCGACGCGCTCGACGCGCGAAACTTTTTTGACGGCGCGGAAAAAAGCAAATTGACGCTCGATCAGTTCGGCGGCTCGATCGGCGGTCCGATTATCAAGGAAAGGCTTTTCTTTTTCGCGTCTTACGAACAGTATCGCGGACGTTTCGGCTTGAACTTCGTCGAAGCCGCGCCGAGCCTGACGCTGGCACAACCCGGCGCGTTGATTCCAGGCACCTCAATACCTGTCAACCCGGCGATTCAGCCGTTTATCGCGGCGTTTCGCTCGCCGGACGCAACGGTTTTATCGGGCGCATCCGCCGCCAACGGTTTCGACATTCTGCAGCTCCAAGCCGATGAAAAAACCGACGAAAAGGCTTTTGCCTTGCGGCTCGATTATCAGATCAATCAGCTTAACAAAGTTTATTTCCGGTTCTTCCGCGATCAGGGAACGGACATTGCGCCCGAAGGCGTTTCGGGTCGCGTCGTGACGATCGAAGCCGTACCGCAAAACGGCGTTTTCGGTTTTCAGTCGATCCTCAACAGCACGGGCTCGCTCATCAACGAATTTAAGATCGGCTACAACGGCGCGCGCACACGCATCAACGGTTCGGCGCCGACCGTGGGCGGCGTAGATTTTTCAAACCTGATCTTGAACATCAGCGGCAGCGTCGCCAACACCGGAATCGCCGGACAAGGCACTTCGTCGGGCATTTCGATTCCGGGCGGACTGGTTCGTGCAAACAGCGCAACCAACGGGCGCGGACAGCCTTACACACCATATTCACTCGGTTTTATCGACAGTTTGAACTGGATCAAAGGCAATCACAACATCAAATTCGGCGGCGAAGTTCGCCTGATCCGGCTCTACACCGACCGTTTGGGCGGCACGACCTACACGTTTTCAAATCTCAACGCATTTCTGGCAAACACGCCCGCCTCGGTGCAGTATCTCGGCGATGTCAGCGCGGCGAGCGCGTTCAACAACGGTTTGACGGGCGAACGTCTCGCCGAGCAGGAATACTACATCGCTTACGGGCAGGACGAATGGAAAGTGCGTCCGGGCTTTACCTTGAGCTACGGTTTGCGCTACGAATATTACGCGCCGCTGCGCGAGAAAAATAACGGGCAGGTTTTGTTTGATATCGAAACAGGAACATTAAAGCCTTCGGATTCGGCGGCGTTCAAATCTTCGAAAACGAATTTCGGTCCGCGCATTGCGGCAACCTGGTCGCCGAATATCAACGGCAACGGATTTTTCGGCGGCGGAAAGACGATTCTGCGCGGCGGTTTCGGCATTTATTACGGTCCGGGACAAACCGAAGACCAGATTCAGCCGATCGAAAGCGACCGTATTTCGTCAACCATTTCGAGCGGTTCACTGCTCGCGTTTCCCGCAAACATCGCGGCGATCGTCGCCAACTTCAATTCAAACCCGCTCAATCGTCAATATCAGCCGCGGGCTTATTCGAACGATTACAAAATTCCCGAGCGCGTTTTCCAGTATAGTTTTTCGTGGCAGCAGCAGTTGGGCTACGGGCTGGTTTCAACGGTCGCGTATGTCGGAAGTCAGGGACGCAATTTATTCCTGCGAAGCGTCGCCAACAAGATTCTGCCGGGTCAGACGACGATCCTGAACGGTGCTAATTTACCGACGGGCGTTGGCGTGATCAACCGCACAAATGCCGCCGGACAGGTCATCGGCGTCAACACGGTTCGCGAGTTCGATGTTCTTTCCGGCACGACGCAAAATCGTCCGTTCGCCGAAATCGACTATAAAACCTCGGGCGGCGACGATAGCTACAACGCACTTCAGTTTTCGCTCGTGCGGAGCTTCAACAGCGGTCTGACGATGAACGCGCAATATACTTTTGCAAAAAGCGAAGGCTTGACCGCCGGCTCGAACGAAGCGCGGACTTCGGCGCAATTAGACAATTTCGAAGCCGACCGCGGACGCAACAATTTCGACGTGCGCCACACGTTCAACCTGAGCGCGTTATACGAATTACCGGTCGGCAACGGCAAAAAATTCGATTTCGGCAAAACGGGTAACTTCATCTTAGGCGGCTGGCAGGTCGGCGGAATCATCAACGCACGCAGCGGCGTTCCGGTCGAAGTCTTGGTCGTGCGTCCCGACGTCGTCGTTCAATGCCAGCTCGCGGCAGGCTGTCCGAACGGCGCAGGCGGATTTTTCGCCAACGGTTTTGTTGCCAATCTCCCGACCTTCGGCGGAAGTTTTCCGGCGTTGCCGACCGGCTTTGCCGCGGTTGTCAACACGCCCGGCGGCGGCGCATCGCGCAATATTCGCCGTCCGAACCTGGTCGCAGGCGTTGATCCGTATTTGAACAACGACCGTAATTTTATCAATCCGGCGGCGTTTGCGACACCCGCGCCCGGAGAGTTCGGCGATTTCCCGCGCAACGAGCTTTCGGGTCCGAATTTCAAACAGGTTGATCTGATTCTGGCGAAAAAATTCCGCGTTTCGGAGACGATGAATTTCGAGTTCCGCACGGAAGTTTTCAACATCTTCAATCAGGCGAATTTTGCCAACCCGTCAACGACGCTCAATAACGCTCTGCCGAGCCTGAGTTTCAACGCGGGAACCGGCGTTTATTCGGCAAGCACCTCGAACGTCGTCCAGCCCGGACAAGCCTTCACGCAAGGCGCGGCGGGTTCGACCTTCGGACTGCTTCGCTCAACCGTCGGCAGAACGGTCGGCTTAGGCACCAACCGCCAGATTCAATTTGCTTTCAGATTCAACTTTTAGAACCAGGGCAGGAAGATCAAACGGGAAAAAAAGGCGAGTCGGCAGCGGCTCGCTTTTTTTTCTAAAACAGTTTCAAGCGTTGCTTCTGAGTTTCTTCGAGCTTGTCCAAAAACTCTTCGCGGTCGATCTCTTCCGCGCCGAGAACTTCGAAATGCGGCGTCATCACCTGAATATCGAGCCACGTTGCGCCGCGTTCTTTGAGATGCTCGATCAAATAAAGAAGCGCGAATTTTGAGGCGTTCGAACGCTTATGAAACATACTTTCGCCGCAAAAAACGCCGCCCGCATCAACGCCGTAAAGTCCGCCGACGAGCTCGCCCGAAGTATCCCAGACTTCGACGCTGTGCGCGTCGCCCGTTTTATGAAACTCGCAAAAAGCCTGAATAAAATCCGGCGTGATCCAGGTTCCGTAGCCCTCGCTTCGGCGGGCACGCGCGCATTCCCTGATAACGGCTTCAAAATCCTTGTCGATCGTGAAATCAAAAGGCGTTTTCGCCCATTCCCTGCGCAGACTTTTCGGCAGATGAAGATTTTCAAATTCCAGGATCGCGCGGTCTTCGGGACAATACCACGGAAGCGGAAGCCCGTCGATATGCCACGGAAAAATTCCGCGCCGGTAAGCATTGCGCAGATTTTCAAGCGTCAGATCGCCGCCGAAACCGATAATGTCGCGGGCGTTGTAATAATAATCGCCGAACAAAACCCATTCGGAAAATTCATGTTCGCGCGGATTTGGAAAATTTATTTCTGACATTTTCTGCAACTATTCTGAAAAAATGCTGTGTAACGAAAATAACAAATCTAGGAGGTAAAATAAATGAAAAAATTCATCGTCAATTTGTTTTCAAACCGCTTCGGAATTATCTTAGCCGTATTGAATCTTTGTTATTTTGTCAGTAAAACACCCGTTTTATTCAATTTTCCGCGAAGTTTTTTCGGTAAACTTTTTCTCAGTTTGAATAGTGCGGCTTTAATTTGTGCCGGTATTTCAGCTAAGATCTCGGAAGAATTTCTAACCGCTCTTTCGTTTGAATCACGCTACAAACTTACATCTGTTTTTATTGCGTTCTTTATCGTTCTTCAATGGCTTTTCATCGCATGGTTTGCCCGAACACTCGCGCAAAAATTTCGCCCGAAAGAAATATAAACAGAAGTCAGTTTAATCAGTAATTCATTCGATTTCAACGCAGTTTTGTGCTATCAATTAACATTTCAATCTGTCGGACAGAATTGGAATCGAATGAATCAATGAAGGAAATCACCGTCATCGGCGCGACCAGCTCGCTCGGCATCAATCTCGTTTCGCTTTTAGCCGCAAACGGTTACAAAGTTTATGCGAGTTATCGCACCGAATCGCGGATTCCGCAAGAGTGGCGCGAAAAGGCTTCGATCATTCCGCAAAAACTCGACTTGAGCGGGCAACCGGATTTCGCGGAGTTTTGCCGCCCGAGCGTCGTCTGGCTCGCACATCTCGAACAGGGCAGATTCAACGAGCGCGAACTGGAAGTCAATCTCGCGCCGTTTGAAAAGTTTCTCGCGCAAGCGTCGAATTCCGCGACCGAAAAATTCGTTTTCGTTTCGTCGGGCGGCTCGGTTTACGGCGAGCCGCATTTTTTGCCGATCACCGAAGAGCATCCGCGCAACCCGCTTTCGTCTTACGGCAAAGCAAAACTTGCGATGGAAGACGCGCTTTTCGGATCCGGCGCAAAAACAAGGCTTAAAACCGCGATCATTCGTCCCGGAAATATCTACGGTTTTGAAGTTCCGCACCGCGCCGGCAAAGGAATTATCGCGGCTTTTCTCAATGCAGTTCAAACCGAAACACCTTTTACGCTGATCCACAAAGGACAAACCGTCCGCGATTTTGTTCACGTCGCGGATGTCAGCCGTGCGATCTTGACGGCGATCGAAAGCCCTCAAAATGAAATCGTCTGGAATGTTGCGACCGAAAAAGGCACGACCGCCGTCGAAGTTTTGGAAATAATTCTGGAAAAGTCGGGTTTTGAAAAGCCCGAAATCAACGACATCGAAAACTTCAGTTCGGATGTCGGCGCAAATATTCTTTCGATCGGCAGAATCACGAGAGAATCCGGTTGGACTCCGCAAATCAGTCTCGAAGAAGGAATTTCCCGCACGATCGAAAATTGGCGGCACGAGTTTCTAAAAACCAGCCACGAATAAGCACGAACAACACGAATTTTTTAATTTATTATTCGTGATATTTGTGTCATTCGTGGCTAATTCTTATTTTTGTGCTAAGCAATAAGTCTACGGTAAATTTCCAGATATTCGGGCGCGATTTTCTCGGCGGTAAATTCGCTTGCCAAAGCGCGGTTATTTTTGCTCATTCGTTCGCGCAAATCTTTGTTTTGCAGAATTTCGGCGATCTTTTCGGCAACGCTTTGAGGGTTTTTCGCCGCGCAGAAAAGCGCGTTTTCGCCTTCTTTCAAATAATCCGCCGCCGCCCGAATGCGCGTTGTGACAACCGGCAGACCGAATTGCAAAGCGTTAAAGATCACCATCGGAAAACCCTCGATATGAAACGTCGGGAAAACCAAAAGATCGCTTTTCCGGTAAAATTCCTGCACCGTTTCTTCCGAAATATGCCCGTGAAAATTGACAAAGCCGCTGATCTCCAACGCGTTTGCCAGATCTTCGGCGGGCAAACGCGTTTCGCCGTCGCCGAGAACATCTAAAACGATTTCAAAACCTTTTTCGCGCAAAATCGCGATCGCCGAAATCGTTTCGAGCAAACCTTTGGTCGGAATCAGACGCGAAACGAAAAGCAGGCGAAAAGGCTTTTCCTCAAAAAAGTTTTCCACCTGTGGAAAACTTTTTTGAGGAAAAATCGTCAGCGCATTTTTAACGACAAAAAACTTATCTTCCGCAAAGCCGGAATCAACAAAACCGCGCTTTTCTTCCGACGACAAAAGCCCGATTCCATCGGCGTTTTTGATCAAACTGCGGATCAAAACCCGAAGCGCAAAGTTCGCGCTTTTTAACAAATCCACGTCCGAGCCGTGAAATTTCAGAAAGATTTTTGCGCTCTGTTTTTTGAGCCAAAAGAGCGAAAAAGCATCGCGCAAGATCGCTTTTGTTTCAAATGAAGTGTTGATGTGAATCAGATCGAATTGTTCTTCGCGCTGTAGGATTCGGCGAAATTTTAGAGCGGTTTGCCAAACTTGCGAAATTCTCTGCAAAACCGCGATTTTCGCATCGTTGTCGAAAGTGTAGATTTCCTCGCGCACGCGGACGCCGAGATTTTCAAGCTCGCGCAAAAACGGCGGCTCACACGCATTGATGCCGCCGCGAGCCGTTTTTTCGGGCATTCCGACGAGCAGTTTTAAGTTTGTAATTTCGGGCTTCAAATTATTGATTCGTAGAGATTTTTAAGTTTTTCGAGATGCGCTTCGATGCTGAAAGTCTTTTGGGCAAACACTTGCGCACGGTTTGCCAGATCGTTCCTGAATTCGTCGCTTTGAGCGATCTTGATGAGCTTTTCCGCCAGCTCGTCCGAGTTTTGCGTTTCAAAAACTTCGGCAAATTCGCCGTTGTTTGAAACTTCCAGATGCGGCGGAATGTCCGACAAAATACACGGCTTGCGTGCGAGCATCGCTTCCATCAGCGCGATCGGCAAACCTTCGTGAAGCGACGAAAAAACATAAACGTCGAGCGAATTGACGACCTTTGCAAGATCGTCGCGCTGTCCGAGGAAATGAACACGCGCCTGTAAATTATTCTGCTTGACGATTTTAACGCATTCGTTATATTTTTCTTCCGCGCCTTTTTCGGTTTTGCCGACCAAGATCAAATGCGCGTTTGGCAAACTGTCGGCGACTTTGGCAAATGCTTTGCAAAGCGTGATCTGGTCTTTGCGCGGCGCGGCGTAGAAATGCGAAACCATTCCGAAAAGAAAGGCATTTGCGGGCAAGTTTAATTCCTCTTTCAAGCCCGCGCCGGAATATTCGAGCCGTTTCGTATCAACGCCGTTATAGATCATCTGAAACTTTGAAATATCGAGTTTTTCGCTCTTTTCGAGCCATTCCAGAAGTCCTTTCGAACACGAAATATTGGCGGACATGCGGGGAACGAGAAATTTGGTCGTCAGACGGTTTTTCGCGTCCGAATAAAAACCCGGAAAGCTCAAAACGTGTTTTATTTTTGTCCCGGCGGACGCAAAATAAGCGTGAATCGAGGCAACCGCCTGATGCGTGTGAATGATGTCGAAATCGTTTGCTTTGATGATTTTGCGCAAGGCGGAAACAACCTGTAAATCAAACGGCAAGCGTCTGTTCAGACGAAAAAACTGTGCGCCCGAATTTTTGAAATCTTCTTCCAAAGTTCCGCCGCCGGTTGCCGCAAACGACAGATCCAAACCGTTTTTCGCCGCGTTCCGGCAAACATCGAGCGCGAGCATTTCCGCGCCGCCGCGATTTAGTGAATCTAAAATATGTAAAACTTTCATCGAATAAATTTGAGGCGATTTGCGATCGTTACTTAAATGACAAGTAACGAAAAATTTGCTTTTATTATAGTTTGAAGTTTAATAATGAACAAAGACCGTCAAAATTCGGAAGTTTTCGCATTCGTTCCATCTTACAATCACGCGCCGTTTATCGAAAAATGTTTGAAGTCGATAATTGATCAAACTTTGCCGCCGACGAAACTGCTCGTGATCGACGACGGCTCACGCGACGATTCGCCGCGCATTATTGAAAAAATTCTGAAAGATTGCCCGTTCGAAGCGGAACTGATCGTCCGCGAAAATCGCGGTCTGTGCGCGACTTTGAATCAGGGTCTTGCTTTGAGCGAAGGAAAATATTTCGCTTATATCGGCTCGGACGATTTTTGGCTTCCCGCTTTTTTCGAGGAACGCGCAAAACTTCTCGACAAACGCGAAGAAGCGGTTTTGGGCTACGGGCATTCTTATTTAATTGACGAAAACGATGAAGTTTTCGGCAACACGGCGGATATTAATGAAGATTGGGCGCGGTATCCCGACGGCAACGCAAGTTCGATGCTACTGAACGGCGTCTCGCCCGTCAGCTCGACGGTTTTTTATCGCCGCTCCGTGCTGGAAAAAGTCGGTTGGAACGAAAATTCGCGGCTCGAAGATTATGAAATGTATGTTCGGCTCGCGGCGATCGGAGATTTCGCTTTCGACCCGCAGGTGCTTTCCGTGTGGCGGCATCACAGTTACAATACAAGCAAAGATTTAATGCTGATGCACAACGAAGTGATCGAAGCGCAGAATCGAAACTTCGAATTTTTAGGCGTCAGCCGCGAAGAACTCGAGAAATTTCAGGCGCGGATAAAATTTCGCAACACGAAGGTTTTTCTGCAAAACGGCGACAAGCGGGAAGCGATTCTTTTGGGCAAAGAAAGCTGGCGAAGCGCGAGCTCCATGCGTGAGGTCGGAAAATCTTTGATCCAGCTGCTGCTTCCGAAAAGTTTTCTGCAGTCTTATCAACAGCGAAAACGCGAAAAACAGGTCGAAGCATACCGCAAAAATAAAAATGGAAAATAGAACTGCGGCGCAAATCAGAGAGCATTACGAAATCGAAAAGCAGATCGCCGAAAGATTGCGCTCCTCATCCGCCGAACAGCGGAAAAATTTGTATACCGAGGCGTATGATGAGCTTTTTAAGCGGGTTCCGCATCATCCGCTGCTCAATAATTATTCGCCTGCGGAGAAAGCAAAACAGATCGCCAAGGAAGTTCGGAGTTTGCAGTTATTTGTAAATGAAAACACGATTTATCTTGAGATCGGTCCCGGCGATTGCGCACTCGCTTTTGAGATTGCCAAGCAAGTGAAAAAGGTTTACGCGATCGATGTTTCAAACGAGATCACGAAAAACGCTGATAAGCCCGCGAATTTTGAATTGATCATCTCGGACGGAAGCGATATTCCTGTTCCGCCCGAAAGCGTCGATGTTGCGTTCAGCAATCAACTGATGGAACATCTGCACCCGGACGATTCTTTCGCGCAGCTCAAGAATGTTTTTCGCGCCTTGAAAACGGGCGGCGTTTATTTTTGCATCACGCCGAATCGTCTGAGCGGTCCGCACGATGTTTCGAGAAATTTCGACGCGGTCGCCGCCGGTCTGCATTTAAAGGAATACACCGTGACGGAACTCGACGCGCTTTTCCGCCAGGTCGGTTTTTCAAAAACGCGCATTTACACGGGTGTCTCGAACATTTTTCTGCCGGTTTTTCCGTATCAGATTGCCGAAAAACTGCTCGATATTTTGCCGCAGTCAATACGCAAACTATTGACTTTTAATAAGATCGTGCGTTTTTTGCTGGGCGTTAAATTGGTTGGGACAAAATGATCTGGAAAGAGAATATGAACGAAGAAAACTTGACAAATACGAGCGCGGAATTTGAAAAACTCAAACCGTGGGTCACGAAATTTCACATTGAAGGAAAAGATTACGGCGGAAATTTCGACGCGCTGAACGACGTGCGGATCGGGCAGTTTTTCGACGTGTTTCCAAAGGTCAAAAGCGTGATCGAGCTCGGCTCGCTCGAAGGCGGGCACAGTTTTGCTTTGGCGAAAAGTCCGGTCGTCGAAAAAGTTTTGGCGGTTGAAGGACGCGAAAAAAATATCGAGAAAGCAAAGCTCGTGCAGGATATTTTCGGCGATCAAAAGGTCGAATTCGTGCAGGGCGACATTGAAAAACTGGACTTTCAGCAGTTCGGCACGTTCGACGCGGTCTTTTGTTCGGGACTGCTTTATCATTTGCCCAAACCCTGGGAATTGATTCCGAAATTGGCGCGCGTGAGTCCGAATATTTTTATCTGGACGCAGATTTCCGAAGAAGCCAAAGCGAAAAAAATGCGCGAAGGCTGGCGCGGGAAAATTTACCGTGAAGGCGGATTTTTCGATCCCTTAAGCGGTTTGAGTAAAAAATCGTTCTGGCTGTCATTGGGATCGCTGATCGGTTTGCTGACGGCGAACGGCTACCGGGAAATAAAGATCATCGAGCATAATCTCGCGCATCCGAACGGCGCGGCGGTGACGCTTGCCGCCACAAAGGATAAATTCAAGTTAGTAAAGAACTAGGGAGAAATAATTTTTGTCGCCGGAAACCGAAAAATCAAACCAGATTACACTCATCAAACCAGGCGGCGCGTGGCTCAGTCTCGACTTAAAAGATTTCTGGACTTACCGCGAGCTGCTCTATTTTCTGACGTGGCGCGATGTCAAGGTGCGTTACAAACAAACGGCGATCGGCGTTGTTTGGGCGATTCTTCAGCCCGTGCTGACGACCATCATCTTTACCGTGATATTCAGCACTCTGGCGCGTTTCGAGTCGCAAACCGTGCCGTATCCGCTGTTTGCTTTGAGCGGTTTTCTGATCTGGCTGTTCGTTTTCAACGCGATCAGTTTTGCCGCCAACAGTTTGGTCGGAAACGCGAATCTCGTCACGAAAATCTATTTTCCGCGCCTGATCGTGCCGATCTCGGCGACGCTTTCGGGGCTTTTCGATCTGCTTTTCAGCTTCGCGGTTTTGGCGGTTTTGATGATTTATTATCTTTCGCAAAAATCGCTTGTGCTTTCTTGGCAAATATTTAGTGCGCCGGTTTTTATCTTTTTGGCGATTCTGTTGACGGTCAGTTTGGGAACGCTTTTTTCGGCTCTGAACGTGCGTTTCCGCGACGTCAAATTTGCGTTGCCGTTTGCTTTGCAGGTTTGGATGTTTGCGTCGCCGATCTTTTATCCGCCCGAAATTTTGTCGGAAAAAGCGCGTTTCGTGCTGGCATTCAATCCGCTGACGGGAATTCTGCAAGGCTTTCGCGCCGCGCTTTTCGGGGGAAATTTCGACTGGTTTGCGATCGGCGTTTCGGCGGCGATGACGGTCGTTCTAATGCTCGTTTCGCTTTTTGTTTTCAAGCGCATGGAGGACGATTTCGCGGATTTGATATAAGTTTGTTGGTTGTTCGTTGTTCGTCGTTCGTTGCAAGTTTAATAAAATAAAGCGACGTGATTTACTGAAAACCAACAACGAACGACAAACAACAAACGACCAACTAAATGAACGTAATTAAAGTCGAAAATTTATCGAAACTCTATTTCTTGGGCGGCGCAAAGCATAATTCTCTGCGCGATGCGATCATGAGTTTTGTCAAAAATCCGCGCCGCGACAAAAAGAATGAGCTTTGGGCTTTGCGCGATGTCAGTTTTGAAGTCAAGGACGGCGAAACGCTCGGCATTATCGGCAGAAACGGCGCGGGCAAATCGACGCTTCTGAAAATCCTCTCGCGCATCACAAAACCGACCTCGGGAACAGCGGAGATTCGCGGGCGCGTCGGTTCGCTTCTGGAAGTCGGCACGGGTTTTCACCAGGAGCTTTCGGGACGCGAAAATATTTTCTTAAACGGCGCGATCCTGGGAATGAAACGCACCGAGATCGAATCGAAATTCGATGAGATCGTCGCTTTTTCCGAGATCGAAAAGTTTATCGACACGCCCGTCAAACATTACTCGTCGGGAATGTATATGCGGCTCGCGTTTTCGGTCGCGGCGCATCTCGAACCCGAAATTTTGATCGTTGACGAGGTTTTGGCGGTCGGCGACGTGTCGTTTCAGAAAAAATGTCTCAACAAAATGCGCGAAGTCGGGCAAACGGGCAGAACGGTTCTGTTCGTTTCGCACGATATGCAGTCGATCGCGCGGCTTTGCAGCCGGGCAATCTGGATGAAGGACGGCGGCGTCGCCAAAGACGGCGCGGCGACCGATGTGATCAGCGATTATCTCCACGAACAATCGCAAAAAGGCGCGGAAAAAGTCTGGGAAACCACCGAAAGATCGCCCGGCAACGAAATCGTCCGGCTGCGCCGCGTGCGCGTTTGCGATCAAGCGAACGAAACGGTTTCTTCGATCGATATTCGCCGCCCGGTCGCGGTCGAGATGACTTACGATGTTTTGCGCGCGGGCAAAGTTCTCATCCCGAACATCCATTTTTACAACGAACAAGGCGTTTGCATTTTTGTTTCGCACGACTGGAACAGCCGCTTTAGAACCGAACCGCGCAAGGTTGGAACATACGTCAGCAAAATCCGCGTACCGGGCAATTTTCTGGCGGAAGGCACGATTTTTGTGACCGCCGCAATTTCGACCTATCTGCCGTTCGAAGTTCACCTGCAAGAGCGCGACACGATCGCCTTTAGCGTGATCGACAGTCTCGACGGCGATTCGATGCGCGGCGATTATGCCGGACTTTTGCCGGGTGTCGTGCGCCCGAATTTGGATTGGGAAACCGAAACCGGAAAGTAAAATTTGCCTGACCCGAAATGATGATTTTACTGAAAAAAGCAAAACGCGCCCTCGAGATCTGGAAAGCTCACGGCTTTACGGGCGTTTCAAATCAGTTTCAAGAACTGGCGCGGCAGATCCGTGAAAAAAGAAATTACGCGCGATGGATCGATCGTCATAAGATCACCGCAACCGACCGTGAAAAGATTAAAAATCACATTGCAAACTTCACTCATAAACCTTTAATTTCCATTCTTTTACCTGTTTACAACGTCGAGGAAAAATGGCTTCGGCTGTGTGTCGAATCAGTTCTCAAACAGCTTTACGAAAATTGGGAATTGTGCATCGCCGACGATAAAAGTCCGAGCCCGCACATTCGTCAAATTTTGGAAGAATACGCCGCCGAAGAGGCGCGCATAAAAGTCGTTTTCCGCCCCGAGAACGGGCATATTTCCGCCGCTTCGAATTCCGCGCTCGAGATTGCCGCGGGCGAATTCTGCGTTCTTCTTGACCACGACGACGAGCTGACGGAAGACGCGCTCTTTTATGTCGCCAAAGAATTGAATGAATTTCCCGCCGCGGCGATGATCTACAGCGACGAAGATATGATCGATGAGCGGGGCAAGCGGTTTTACCCGAAATTCAAGCCCGATTTCAGCCGCGATTTCTTTTACAGCTTAAATTTGCTCACGCATCTTTCGGCTTACCGGACCGAAATTTTACGCAAGATCGGCGGTTTCAAGATCGGTCTGGAAGGAAGTCAGGATTACGATCTCGCGCTCAGATTTGCCGAACAGATCGACGAAGAGCAAATTCGTCATATTCCGCAAATCCTTTATCATTGGCGGGCGATCGCCGGTTCGGTCGCGCTTTCGTCGGACGAAAAACCTTACGCACACGAACGCGCCCGCGAGGCTTTGCGCGAACATTTTCAAAGAACGGAAAAAAAGGCAAAGGTCGAGCGCGGACTTTCGCAATTTCACCGCGTTCGCTACGATTTGCCTGAAAATTTACCAAAAGTTAGTTTGATCGTATCGGTAAGCCAAGGTTCAGAAGCAGCGAAAAAATCGGCTGAAAGACTTTTTGAAGAAACCGATTATCAGAATCTGGAGAAAGTAATTTTTTATGAAAATTCATCGAAAGCCGAAAGTTTGAATCGAGCCGCCGCAGAATCTTCGGGCGAAATTCTGTGTTTTGTCGATGCCAATTTAAGTCCGCTTTCAAAAGATTGGTTAAAGGAATTGACGAGCTTTGCGATTCAGGAAGAGATCGGCGCGGTCGGCGGAAAAATCCTCGCCCGCGACGAAACTATCATAAACGGCGGTTTAGTTATCGGGTTTGACGGCTTGATCGGTGTCGCCTTTCAAGGCTTGCCGCGCGCGACGGACAGCAATTTATTCCGGGCGCAGGTGATCAATAATTTTTCGGCGGTTTCCGCAAACTGTTTTGCCGTCCGGCGCGCGATTTTTGAAGAAACCGGCGGTTTCGATGCGGAAAATCTGCCCGCTTCGCTGTTCGCTGCGGATTTTTGTTTAAAATTACAGCGGGAAAGAAATTTGCGGATCGTTTTTACGCCTTACGCCGAACTCATTGAGGCTGAAAAAAGTGTTGCGCCGACCAAGCCAAGCGCGAAAGAAACCGAATTTTTTAAACAAAAATGGCAAGCGGTGCTTGAAAAAGACCCTTTTTACAATCCGAATTTGTCGCTTACGGGCGAAACTTTTACAATCAAAATCTAGCGTTGGAATAACTCGAAAAGCACACGGAATTTAGGAAAGATGATGATTAAATTTGATTCGGACATCTGCACAAATTTTGAAGAAGCATTGAGCCGCGAATGGCTTGAAACGAACGGCATCGGCGGTTTTGCGTCCTCGACCGTATCGGGCGCAAACTCGCGCCGCTATCACGCGCTTTTGACCGCCGCGACGAAACCGCCGCTCGGGCGCGTCGTGATGCTTTCAAAGTTTGAAGAAACGCTCACGATTGACGGAAATTCCTACGAACTTTCGGCAAATCAGTATCCGGACAAAGTTTATCCGACAGGCTTTAAATATCTGAAATCTTTTAGTTTAGACCCGTTTCCGACGTGGATTTTCGAAGTCGCAGGAATCGCGATCGAAAAGAAGATCTTTATGGTTTACGGCGAGAATACGACGGTTTGCCAGTGGTCGGCAGTTGGTGAATTTAAAAGTTGGTTAGAAATTCCAAACGTCAACGAACAACCAGTGACAAAAGACCGTCAAATTTCTCTGGAATTAAAGCCGCTTCTCGCCTTTCGTGATTATCATCATTTGCGGCAAAATACGGCGGATTTCAAGACCGATTTCGAGATTGCGGAAAGAATCGTTTCAGTTAATCCGAACGCGGAATTTCCCGCCCTGTTTTTTGCCCATAACGCCGTCGGGGTCGAGAAAACTTCGTATTGGTATCGTGATTTTGAATACGCGATCGAAAAGGAACGCGGCTTTGATTTCCGCGAAACTTTGTTTCAGCCTTTTGCTTTGAAATTCGATCTGTCGGGCGCGGCTGCGAACGTGATAGTTTCAACCCGAATTGACGAAGTTTATGAAGTCGCACAGCTTGAGGCGAAGGAGCTTGCGCGGCGCGAAGATCTGATCGTCAAGGCGGACGCGAAAGACGATTTTCGCGCACAGCTCGTTTTGGCGGCTGACCAGTTTATCGTTTCACGCGGCGCGGGAAAAACCGTGATCGCGGGTTACCCGTGGTTTTCCGATTGGGGACGCGACACGATGATCGCGCTGACGGGTTTGACGATCTCGACCAACCGGACGGAAATTGCGCGCGAGATCTTGCTCGAATTCGCGAATCATTTTTCGATGGGAATGATCCCGAACCGTTTTCCCGACGCGGGCGACGAAGCCGAATACAACACGGTCGACGCGACGCTCTGGTATTTTGTAGCGATTCGCGCGTATGTCGAAAAAACCGGGGATTACGATTTTGTCCGTGAAAATCTCTATGAAAAATTAGCCGAAGTGATCGTCTGGCATTTGCGCGGCACGCGCTACAACATTCACGTTGACACGGACGGACTTCTCTACGCGGGCGAAGCAGGCACCCAGCTCACCTGGATGGACGCGAAGATCGGCGATCTGGTCATTACGCCGCGCATCGGAAAGCCGGTCGAAATTCAGGCTCTCTGGTATAACGCGCTAAAAATTATGGCGGATTTTGCCCGTAAATTCGGCGACGAGCAAGACCGCGGGCGTTATGAAGCGATGGCGGAAACGGCGCGGCAGAGTTTTAACGCCGTCTTTTGGAACGAGGCGGAAGATTGCCTGTTCGATGTCGTCATCAACGGCAAGCGCGACGGCTCGGTCAGACCGAATCAGATCTTTGCCGCGAGCTTGCCATATTCGATGCTTTCGATCGGGCAGGCGCAAAAGGTCGTCGAAAAGGTCGAAGCCGAACTTTTAACGCCCGTCGGTTTGCGCTCGCTTTCGCCCCGTGACAAAAATTATTGCCCGATCTACATCGGCTCGCCTTTGGAGCGCGATTCGGCTTACCATCAAGGCACGGTTTGGGGCTGGCTGATTGGCGCGTTTGTTGACGCTTACCGAAGAGTTTATTCAAACGGAAATCAGGTGGAAAAACGCGTCGAGGAAATTCTTTCGGGCTTCAAAAACCATCTTTCGGAAGCGGGTTTGGGACAAATTTCCGAAATCTTCGATGCCGACGCGCCGCACGCGCCGCGCGGCTGTATGGCGCAGGCGTGGAGCGTCGCCGAAGTTTTGCGGGTGATAAACTCGTAAGAAATTTAGCCGCGAATGGACACGAATAATACGAATGAAATATAAATAATAATTCGTGTTATTCATGTCCATTCGTGGCTAAACTATTTTACCAACTGCCATTTTGTTCGCGTGTAAGCGATGCGGAAACCGTTTTTTTCCGCGTTTCGCTGAGATTGACTGCCGGGTAATGCGCCCATTGTCGCGATGCGGCAGCCCTGTGCTGTGGCAAATTTCAGACGCGCGTCGAGCAAAGCGGTTTGAGCGCCTTTTCGACGACCTTCGGGAACAGTGCTCGCACCTGCCAGAATCGCGACATCATCATAAATAAACAACATTCCGGCGGAAACGGGAACGCCTTCAAGCTCGGCAAGAAAGGGAGATCCGCCTTCCGTCTGCGCGCTGACTTGTCCTAATTGAAACATAAATTCGGCAAGCCCTTCCATTTCGGTCGCCCAGCCGTTGGCAGCGGTTTGCGCCCAGAGCTTTTCTTCGCCCTTTTCGATGATCCGCGTTTTGATCAGCGGATTGAGCGGTAAATCGAGCGAAGTTTCGCCGGCAATTTCCTGAAACATCACGCTCGTCAATTCTATCGGCTGATAGTTTCGCGCGTTCAGCAGAGCAACCAAAGACATATCCGCGAGCGGCGAGACTTCGTGAAAAACGGGTGCGTCGTGGCGTTTAAAAAACGCTTCGAGTTCGTCTAATTCCCTGTCCGTAATTTCATCAAAAACCCCGAGTCCGAAAGTCTGCGTCAAAGGCGATTCCGCGCCGTCGAACATCGCATACGCGCCCGCAACCTCGATCCACTCGGCGCCGCTTTCGGGAAACAATTTTACCCGCGCTTCGACAAAAGCCGCGTTGCTGCGGGCTTCGGTGCGTTCGAGTTTTTGCGATAATTTTCGATCCGAAAAAATCATTTTGTAATTTCCTGTTTGAGCCACGCCTTTGCCAGATTCCAATCAAGCCTCACGGTCGCGTTTGAAACGCCCAGAATTTCGGCGGTTTCATCAATCGAGAGACCGCTAAAGTAGCGCAATTCTACGACTTTAGCCTGCCGCTTGTCGAGTTTTGCCAGACGATTCAAGGCTTCGTCGAGGGCGATCAGATCAACCGGCTTTTCATCTGAAGAAATCTGCAAGGCTTCGTCGAGCGGAAGATTTTCCGCCACGCCGCCGCGTTTTTCGCGGTGGCGCTCGCGGGCGTAATCGACCAGGATCCGCCTCATCGCGACGGAAGCGATCGCAAAAAAATGCGAGCGGTTTTGCCATTCGACCGATTTCTGGTCGATCAATTTTATATACGCCTCGTGGATCAGCGCGGTCGTTTGCAGAGTATGATTGACGCGTTCCTTTCTCAGGTAACGCGAGGCTTGCCGGCGCAGTTCTTCATAAACGAGCGGCATCAGAGTGTCTAAAACTTTCGCGTCGCCTTCGCTCCAATCTTTAAGCATTTGCGTGACATTATGCGGGTTTTCGGCATCATCTTTCATAATTTTTTGCTTCAAGAATATTCTCACCGCAACTTTTGTGTCAATCCTTTTTTTAAAAAAGCGCGGATCTCAAAAAAACTTTTAGCGTTTTTGCAAAAAAGTGTCGCGTTAATAGTTGAAGGCAGTTCAAATCAATTTATTTAGGAGAAAAATTCAATGTTAAGAAATTTTACGATTTTAATTTTTGTATTAATAATGACCGCAACAATAACCAACGCGCAAAAAACCAATGACCAAAGCGCGGACGAAACGGCGATGCGCGCCATTGTCGAACAAATGGTGAAAGGCTGGAACGCGAAAAACGGCGCGGAGTTTGCCAAACCGTTCGCCGAAGATGCCGATTATGTCGTGATCAACGGAATGCAGATCAAAGGTCGCACCGCGATCGCCAAAGGACACCAGGGCATTTTCGACACGGTTTATAAAAATTCGACCATCTCGTATTTGGTCGAGTCAATTCGATTTTTGCGCTCCGACATCGCGGTTGTCCATGTTTTCGGCTCGTTGAAAGTCACGGAGGGCGAATCAACCCGCACAGGCAATGCGCGCATGACGCTGGTGATAACGAAAACCGGCGGCAAATGGGAAATCGCCGCGTTTCAGAATACATCGGTTCAGGAAACCAACGAAGCAAAAAAGTGATCCCGATCGATCAGAAACTTCGCGTTACTAATCGAAAGAGCAACAAACAATAAAAAAACAGGAGAAAATAAAATGAAAAATCAATTAAACAAACAATTTTACGTTATCTTTTCGAGTCTTTTAATGATCGCGTTTTTAGCCGCCGGCTTTGTTCCGGCTGAGGCGCACGAAGGCGATGGCGGCGGCGAATGTGAAACCAAAGAATGCCGCCAGGCGCTGACCGCCGCGAAAAAGGCGACCGCCAAATACCACGATTTTCAAACCGCGATCGACGAAGGTTTTGTCCAGCTGAGCCCGTGCGTTTCGGTTCCCGGACTCGGCGCGATGGGTTTTCACTACGGCAATTTCGGGCGCATTATGAATCCGAATGCTGATGCGACCGAGCCGGAAGTCCTGCTGTATCTTCCCGACGAAGACGGCACAATGCGCCTTGTCGGACTCGAATACGTCGTTCCCGCGCCATTGGTTCCGGCGCCGCCCGTGCTTTTCGGACAAACTTACTTTTACAGCCCGGAAAGAAATTCTTACGAGCTTCACGTCTGGGCGTGGCGCAACAACCCGTCGGGCACGTTCGCACCGTTCAACCCGAAGCTCGAATGTCCTTCGGCGAACAATTAAATCAGCCTTTAACCCCCGAAAATCCTCACAAATAAAAAGCCGGAATGTCTAAATGACTTTCGGCTTTTATTTTGCCGAAATTATTAGCGTTTTTCTCCGAAAACATCGCGTTAGTAGATAGAAATAAATTTTTCAAATTTAAGGAGAAAATAAAATGCGTGATAAAAACTTTAAAAATACGACCGAAACCACCGTGGCTTTTGCTTTGAGTATATTTTTGATGAATTTTTTGATTATTGCCGTGCTCGGCATAATGGGTTGGGCAATAGCCTCGGTAATCAACGGAAACAGTGAATTTTCCATCTTTCTTCGCGGCGGCTTTATGTCGTGAAGTAAGGAATTTTCATTGCCGGCGAAAATGTGCAAACACCGGAGTTTGCCGCCAATTTGGAAAAAAAGGCAATGTCGGTTAAATTGAATCAAACCGCGACCCTTCTGACGAGCATAATAATGGACGTAGAACGCTGGCAAAACATCAAAAGTCTCTTCGACGCGGCGCAGGCACTCAGGTCTGACGAGCGGAAAAAGTTTCTCGAAAAGGCTTGTGCGGGCGATGCGGATTTGCGCCGCGAGGTCGAACAATTGCTCGAATCTTTTGAAGGCGCGGACAGTTTTTTGGAAAACCCTGCCGCCGCCGAAGCCGTCAGCCTGTTTGAAGATAAAAAGACACTCATCGTCAATCAGACAACCGGCGCGTTGAATACGGAAAAACTTGTTGCCGGAACGGTTTTGGCAAGCCGTTACCGGATCAACGGCATCCTCGGCAAAGGCGGAATGGGCGAAGTTTACCGCGCCGAAGACATTAAATTGTCGCAAACGGTCGCGCTCAAATTTCTGCCCGACAAATTAGAAAAAGACCGCGACGCATTAAACAGGTTTATCGGCGAAGTCCGAACGGCGCGGGCAGTTTCGCACGCGAACGTCTGCCGCGTGTTCGACATCGGCGAGATCGACGGAAGGCATTTTATTTCGATGGAATATGTTGACGGCGACGATCTGTCTTCGCTTTTGCGGCGTGTCGGGCGCGTGCCGTCGGAACGCGCCGTCGAGATTTCGCGTCAGCTTTGCGTCGGTCTGCACGCGATTCACGACGCGGGAATTCTGCACCGCGATTTTAAGCCCGCCAATATCATCATCGATTCAAAAGGCAGGGCGCGCATCACCGATTTCGGCATCGCCGGGTTAGAGGCGGAAATTTCCAAAGAAAACCTGCGCGTCGGCACTCCGGCGTATATGTCGCCGGAACAGATTACGGGAAAGCAAATTTCCCAGAAAAGCGACATTTACGCGCTCGGTCTGGTTCTGTACGAAATTTTCACCGGGAAACAGGCATTTCAAGCCGATTCGATACCTGATCTGATCAGAAAACAGCAAAGCGAAACGCCGACCAATCCGTCGGAATTCGTCAAAGGCATTGACCCTTTGGTCGAAAAAGTAATTTTTCAGTGTCTCGAAAAAAGTCCGGCGAATCGTCCCGCTTCCGCGCTTCACGTGGCGATGGCACTTCCGGGCGGAAATCCTCTGCAGGTTGCGCTCGAAGCAGGCGAAACGCCGAGTCCCGAAATGGTCGCCGCCGCGCCGAAGAAAGGCGCGTTGAAACCAAAGGTCGCCATTTCTCTGCTCGCCGCCGTCTTCATTTCACTTGTCGTGATTTCGCTGATGTCGAAACAG
>DATLOR010000016.1:0-32084 GCA_035536135.1 Pyrinomonadaceae bacterium
GTAATTTTATCGGTAAATTCAATTTTGGTTGGACAAAAGATTAAATTTACTGACTTTAAAAATACACAATTAGTCAGATATTCAAACTTTGAAAAAATTGAGCGTGAAATGCAGCGAGCCGTAGAAGAAAAAAGGAATAAAATTGTTGCAATATACCGAATGAAAATTCCCTTTAACGATACAAATGATAAAGGTTTTGAAGTTAAAAAAAATAAAATAGTTATTTTTGTTATGCTCTACACAGTTACTCCGTTTGAAGTGTTGAATAGAGTTGATTTTATATGGTTCGGCGACCAAAGATATGCAGCAGATCAAGGTACAATATTTCCTGATCTTTCCTTTTCAGAAAAAGAATTTAATGAAATTCAAGATGGAGTCGAGATTTTCAGCGGTAATGGGAAATTCGGGAAAATCGATAAAAAAATGATTGATAAATTTCCCATTGTTAAAGTGAAAGAAAGACGCGGATGAATTTTAAACTCAACCGCGTTTTTTATTTTAGTCCGAATCAGCCTTTATGTTCGGGCTTTTTCTTCTTGAATTCTTCCCAGTTCTTTTTGCCGTCTTCGATCAGTTTTTGCTGTTCGGCTTCCCATTTTTCCTTAACTTGTTGGTTATAGTTCAAATAAAGTTTGCCGTCCACAACTTTCCAGGCGTTCGGGTCGCCGTTTGCCGTGTAGCCTTTGGAAACCGCCCATGCACAATAGCCGCCGAACTGCGGCGCGAATTGTTCGGGAGCGGCTTTGAATTTTTCCATATTTTCCGCACTCGAAAAATACCATTTTGCGCCGTTCCAGATAAATGAATACTGCGGATTTCCTTCGATGGCTTTTTCCGCCGAGAAATATGCGACCGTGTCAAAGCCTTTGATGGCAATGTTTTCCGCCGTCGTGTTAATTTTTTTAACGCCTTCCGAAGTTGTGCAAGCCGAAAAACCTGCGATGCTCAAAATTAAAAACAAAATAAATTTTTTCATAACTATTTTTCGATCACGCGAACCGCGTGTCCGTCCGTATCTCTGGCTAAAAAAGCCTTTTTGTAATCAAGATCATTCCCGTTCGGTGAAATCACGCCTGATGAAATAAAATCGAATTTATTTTTTAACAAAATTTCCGACAGGGGATCGATCTGATTCGTTTCAAAACTCGTCTGCCAATGCCATAGATCATCGCTCCGCGTATCGGCTGGAAAAGGTTTTCCGTCGCGTGGTGCCGTGTATTCCAAAAACTCGACCGCGATTCCGTCCTGCGCTGTTCGTAAACCCGTGATATGAAGCCGTGCGCCGAAAACATTGTTCAGATGTTCCTGCTCAGTGCCGAAATTCATACTTTCGCCCGCGACCGAAAGCCCGAGCGCGTCGCGGTAAAATTTCAAGCTCGCCCCGGAGTCATTAATAACGATCGCGGTGTGATCTATTCCGAGAAACAGCTTATTTTTGTCCTCAGCCAAATCATGCCATTTGCGCGCGCCTTTATCCGCGGGAAACGAGAGAATTTCTAAAACGTGATCGTCGAAATCCTTAAAATAAAACGCCCGGATTCCGGCGGCGTTCGGAATCGTTTTCGGCAGAGTCTGCGGCGCGGTCGAAGCGAAACGAACCTTGTTTTTTCGCAAAACCTCAAACGCTTTGTCCATATCCGAAACGATGATCGCAATATGCTGAAACCAACGGTCGTTGCTCCGCGAGTCAACCGGAACCGGACGACCGTTCGAATTTAAATATTCGGTCAATTCGAGCGTTTCAGCGCCGAGTTTCAAACGAACAACACGTACCCGCGCACCGAAAACGCCCGATAGATGCTCAAAATCCGCGCCCCAAAATTCCTTGTCCGAAACTTTTTCAAACGGCAGAATGCGCGTGTAAAAATCAATCGCCCGGTCCATTTCCGAAACGGTAAACCCGACCGATTCGACGCGCGAAACAGCGTTTTGCCCGTTGGCGATTGTCGAAAAAAAGGCGACAAACGCGATTATCCCGATAATCAGCCAACCGAGCGGAAAATCGTTTTCGCGCCCGATCCTGACGTTAATGGTTTGTTTATGATTACTGTTCATATCTCAAATTCCCTGCACCAAATAATTACGGCAGGCTCGGGTTTTATTCCACCCGTCCGCCTGCCGCTGAAGTTTTTGAAAACAAATTAGCCGCCGCTGAAAAACAATCGTCCGCCGATTTCAGCTATTCACGCCGCGCAACAACTTCCAGATATTCCGATTCGATACGGGTCGTCCCGTCCGATGCCAGATTGTTTCCCGTCCAGAGCTTTTCAAGGTCGCGGCGCAGGGCGGTTTGTTTGTCCTGATCGCCTTCAAGTGCCAGAAAAGCCTTCTGCGTCGGTCCGAAATATTTACGATAATGTTCGACGACTTCGGCAGGCGAAAACGGAAAAATAAAGGTCATCAGACGACGGTTCAACTCCAATCCGGCAATTCCGCCCTGGAGTCGTTCGCTGACGGTTGCCTCGTCGCCCCAGAGAATCGGCGAAGGCATACTCGGCGGCGGAACGTACAAAGCGGTGAGATTAAACATCTTTCCGATAAGGCTGCCCGGTGTCCAGTTAGCCATCACGATACGCCCGCCCGGGCGGCAGACGCGGATCAATTCGGCGGCAACTTTTTCGGGACGCGGCGCAAACATCGCGCCGAACATCGTAATTACCGTGTCAAAACTTTCGTCTTCGAAAACGAGCGCTTCGGCGTCGCCTTCGTCGAACCGGCAATCTAATCCTTCGGCTTGAGCATTGATGCACGCCTGCTCGATCAGATTCGGAGCGATGTCTACTCCGGTGACAATCGCTCCGGTGCGGGCGGCGGGCAGCGCACTGCTCCCCGAACCGCACCCGACATCCAAAACCTTTTCGCCCGGCTGCAGATCAAGCCCGGCGATAAATTCGGCGGCTCCCGGCAAATACGCCCGGGCAATCTGCCCGAAATCGCCCGCTGACCACGTTGCTTTCAGTTTTGTCTTTAAGACTTCCATTTCCGGAGAGATCACCGTTTTCGCTTCATTCATAACCTTCCTCCTTGTTTTATTGATGATTGCGTTTGTAAAAAACTTTCCCCTCTGTTTTCAAAGAAAAAGCGGCGTGAGAATTATATCCGCGCCGCTTTTTTTGTCAAGATTGAAAAAAATCAATTCATTCTCTCGAGAAGATGTTCGCCGACTCTGAGCGCGTTTGCCATAATCGTCAGAGCCGGATTGACCGCCGCGCTCGACGGGAAAAACGAGCCGTCCACGACATATAAATTATCGAGGTCGTGTGCCTTGCAGTTGCGGTCTAAAACCGAGGTTGCCGGATCGTTCCCGAAACGCAGCGTGCCGTTTTGATGCGCGACTCCGGCAAGCGGAATTTGTTCGGCGAGATAGAGATTTCGCGCAAAGACTCCCTGATGACATTCGCTGCCGTGAATACTGCATTTGCGCTGGGCGTTGAGCAGTTTTTTCAGTTTATTCTGCAAACGCCCGTGCGCTTCGAGATTATTCGGCGTGTAGCTCAAGACGATCTCGCCGTTCGGGTTAAGCGTCACGCGGTTTTCCGCACGCGGCAGGTCTTCGGTCGTCAGCCAGAAATCCATCGAATGTTTCGCCATCAAATCCAGTGTGAAACCGGGTGCGATCCGGGGCGCACCCGCCGAAAGCGTCGTGCCGTCGAGCTTTCCGACAAACGAGATATGTCCCATCGGATAGGGAAATTCTTCCGAACCGAAATAAAAATCGTTGACGCCGAGCGTCTTTTGAAAAACGGTCGGATTCGGGCATTTCGACACGGCGAGCATCACGGAATTAACGTGTCCCATATAATTTCGTCCGACCTGATCGCTCGAATTTGCCAAACCGTTCGGGTGTTTTTCATTCGCCGAGCGCAGAAGCAATGCCGCAGAATTTATCGCGCCCGCCGAAACTATTACGGCGTTTGCCGAATAAATTTCGTTTTCGTCGTTACGTTTAACATGAACTGCCGAAACGATGCGTCCGCTTGCGTCGGTTTCAAGACGCGTGACCAGCGCATTGGTCAGCAGAGTTACGTTTTCGTAATGCAGAGCCGGTTCGACCGCACAGGTTTGCGCGTCGGATTTGGCATTCAAAAAACACGGAAAACCGTCGCACCAACCGCAGCGGATACATTCGCTTTTGCGGTCGTTTTCCTTTAATTTAATGCCGAGCGGCACGTGAAACGGTTTGACGCCCTGCGCCGCAAAATCTTCCGCCAGATGCTGAATCCGCGTTTCGTGCGAAACCGCAGGGAAAGGGAATTCCGCGCTTGCCCAGGGTTCGGTCGGGTCTTCGCCGCGCCGTCCGTGAACGTGATAAAGTCGTTCGGCTTCGGTGTAAAAAGGCTCTAATTCGTCGTAGGAAATTGCCCACGCGGGAGAAATTCCGTCAAAGTGCTGCAGCTCGCCGAAATCTTCCTTCCGCATCCGGAAAAGCGCCGCGCCGTAAAATTTCGTGTTTCCGCCGACGTTGTAATTCGTGTGCGGATGAAGCGGGCGACCTGCGCTGTCATACCACGTTTCCTTTGTGTTGTAATGCCCTTCGACGTTTACTTTGCGCGAATTCCAGTTATCTAATTCGCGTTTAACGAAATCGCCGCGCTCCAGAACCAGGATCTTTTTGCCCGACGGAGCGAGTTTATGTAAAAGCGTTCCGCCGCCCGCGCCCGTCCCGATAATGATAAAATCGTAATGTCCGTTTGTCATAAAACTCCTAAAAAAGCTGTGTAATGGTCGGAAACAAATGCTTTTGTTTCGTCACCTCGATAAATTCTTCGTTCTTTCCAAGCTCGCCGAAACGGCAGTTAAAAATACAGCGCACTTTGCCGTAGTGATAAAATTTCGCGCAAAAGACATTCTTCAAGCCTTTCACGCGCACGTAAATTTCCGCCGCGAGGAGCATCGCCAAGGGCGGCGCGACAAAATAGATCCAGATCGAATTCCAATAATCGGCGACCACCGCCGAGCCGAAGGAACGCGCCGGATTCATACTCATTCCCGAAACCGGCGCTTCGAGCGAGATGTAGAGAGCCACCAGAATTCCCGCAAAAAACGGTGTCAGGCGCGCCAATCGCGCCGCGTTGCTGCAAACCAAGACCATCATCATCATCGAAAATGAAATAATGACTTCCGCCGCAAATGCCGCGCCCGCACCGTTACTGCCCGGAACAGTCACGACAAAATTTACCGCACTGTCAGCGAGCAATTTCCCTAAACCCATCCACGAAAAGAAAACTCCGAGCGTGCCGCCCGCAAACTGCGCCAGAACATAAAAGAGCGCGTCCCAGCCGTTTACTTTTCCGAGCCGCCAAAACGTCAAGGTCACCGCCGGATTGATATGCGCGCCCGAACGCCTGCCCCACGGCGAAAGAAAAATTCCGATTGCCGTTGTGCCCATTGCCGCGCCCATCAAAACATTGCGCAGCGTTGCGTTGAGATCGATCAGGGGCGAATTCGGTGAAAACAAGACCACACCGAAAACGCACGCCGAAATCATAAACGTGCCCAAGCCCCACGCTTCCATCAAATATTCCCGCCAATGATTTTTTAACGCTTTCAACATACGTCGTTTTCCGCAAATAAAAATCATTGTGCGTTACGTTTTTATTCCAAAATAAATTGGCGGTTTGGCTAAACAGGCGTAAAATCTGTTCTAAGCGGAGGCGTAAAAATATGGATATTTATTTCTTGATCTTTTCGTTATTTTTCCCGCGGATCGTTCTGCTCGTTTATTTGTTTATGTTTCCGGCGCAGTTTCCGCAAAATGCCGTGCCGCAATGGGCAGACCTTTTGCTCGGTATTTTTATGCCGCGCGTGCTGATTTTGATTTATATCTATCAGAATATGGGCGCGGAAAACATCTGGTTTATCGCGCATCTGGTCGTGATGATTCTGGCGTATTTCGGCGGTGGACGCGAAACCGCGCGGCGGCGAAGACCAAAGGAAGCGTAAACAAATTTAACCGCGAAATAAGCTAAATGACGCGAAAATCGTGTTAAATCTTTTCGTGTGTTTCGCGCCTTTTCGCGGTTAAACTTTTATTTCACTATCAAAATCGAATGAAACCCGCCGAAGCCGTCCTGCTCTTTAAGTCCGTGGCTTGCGTCTTCCGTCCAAACTTCGTCATTCACAAAAAATTTGTAGCGGTATTTTCCCGGTTTCAAGCCGTTTATTGCGGCGCGCCAAACGCCGTCGGCGGATTTTGTAAATTGCGTTTCGCGTTTTTTCCAATCGTTAAAATCGCCGACCAGATAAACGCTCGCCGCCCGGTCGTCGTGATAAAAGAAAACTATTTTAGAGTTTTCGATCCGCGGCGGCGCAAAGTTTTCCGCTTTCAGAAAATGCGTTTCGCGCTCGGCTAGCGCGACGGCGAGATTAGCGTTTAGAACGCCGTAGCCTTGCCGGATCAAAGGCTGACCGGCGAGTTTTTGAGCGGTTGAGATCAGAATATTTTTGACCGCGAGCGGCGTTAAACCTGGATTTGCTTCGAGCATCTGCGCGATGACCGAAGCCGTGATCGGCGCGGCAAAGCTCGTGCCGTCAACGTGTTGATAATGCGTCGCGACGACCTTTCGCTCCTGCAGTTTTTCCTCGATCCGGGCGCGTGCCGAATCGTTGCCGTGAAAACCGATGTAATCCGGGAGACCGGCTTTTTGCCAGTATTCATCGAGCAGCAGGCGAAACGCGTAATCGGGCGCGTTTGCCAGCAAAGATAAAGTTTCGGCAACGGCGTAATCTTCCGTCGCGGGCAGGATCGGCGCGGCAACAAGCATCGCGGGCGCGATGATTTCGGGTTTGACGAGACCGTCGATCGTCGTGCCGAAATTCGAGTGATAAAGCTCAAAAGCCTCGTTTGAAAACTGATTTTCGTCACCGTAACCGCCGACCGTGATGACCGACGGCGAATTGGCGGGCGGAATCGAATGACTTTCAGACGAATTTCCCGCCGCGACCGTGATCGAAACGCCTTGTTTTATCAATTCTTCGGCAAGCTGGTTGATTCTGCTTTCCGCAAACGAAACGTCCATATCACCGCCGAGCGACATATTCAGCACGCGGATATCGTATTTTTGGCGATTGAGCAAAATCCACAAAAGACCTTTTTCGATCGATTCGTCGGAAATTCTGCCGCCGCCCTCGGAAACCTTGACCAAAACGAGTTTCGCGTCTGATGCAATGCCGCGATAAACGCCATCCGAGAGCGCGCCGTTTCCGGCGCAAGCCGTCACGGTTTGCGTTCCGTGCCAGTGCCAGCTTTTTGGCTCGCGGATCGAATGAAACGATTTTTCTTCCGCTCCGACATCGTGAAAAGCGATCACGCGGTCGGCAAAATCCGTGTGCGGGTAAAATCCCGAATCGAGAAAAGCGATGCACACGCCGCGCCCCGTAAACCGCAAATCGGCGTTTAATTTGTCGGCGGTCGGGATCACGGCAAAACGATTTTGCGCGTGCGAGTGCCGGTGGTCGTTCGTCTGAAAATTTATCGCGTCCAACATACAGACGCTTTATTACGTTTTTGCGGAAAACTATTCCAAAAATATTGAGTTAATAGATTTGAAAAACTTGAGATTTAACGTTCAAGAGCGGGCTCTCGCTTTCTTAGATCGATCAGCTTGCAAGCCGGTTCAATCAGCTTTTTTATGATCGTGCCGGAGCGTGCGCTTCGCCATTCATTTGACGGGTCATAAGATGCCGAATGAATCAGTTTTCCTTGAGCATCCAAATATTGGTTGGTGTAAATTTGAAAACGTTTTTCCTGACAATCAAACCGGTATTCGGAAATCAGACTTTGGTATTTTATTTGTTCTTTTCCGCCCAGATTCTGCGGTTCGACATACGTCCAGCGAAAGCGCACACGACCTGTTTTATCAGTGCTGAACATTACATAATCGGTATTTAATTCGACGATGCTTTTGTCATCAAAGGTGTGAACGCGAAACCATTCGGGCAAGGTTTGAGAGAAGATCGGAGTTTGAAGCAAAATCACCGCAAAACCTATGATCAAAGTTTTCATAAAATTATCTCCGAAAATTCTTTAAGGATAATTCCTATGATGCCGCTGAATAATTGATTTGTTGCTTAATTGCCAAAGAAACTTGTTTGAGTTGAAACGGAATATTACACCAATTTCAGATTAGAAAACTATAAAACTTTAAGAATTTTGCGCTTTGAGATTTTCCTTGATGCGCGTCTTTGCTTCGGAGCTTAACGAGTCGTGGATTTTTTCGTTTTCAAAATCTTCTTCCTGCGCGTGGAAAACTTCGTGCATAAATTTGAGATTCGAAACGTAATTCAGACACGCGCCGCAGGTGTAGAGATGAAGCCGGACGCGCATTTTTTCGAGCAAAGAAAGTTTGCGGTCGTAAGCATAGGAAAATAGCGGCGAAACGTTTTTGCATTCTTCGGTTTTCATCGAAAGCCACATTTTGAATTTTGCCTTGAGATTTGCCATTACTTGTGCCCTTCCCGAAACCAGTTAAAATCTATACAGCGGCGCAAATGAAGCCGTGCGCGGTGCATCATCACCCAAAAATTATTCGGTGAAATTCCTAAAATTCGGCAGATTTCCGGCGCTGCGAAGCCGTCCATTTCGCGCAGGGTGAAACAATTTGCGACGCGTTCGGGCAATTCGCCGAGACAATGCGTCAGAATCCCGCGAAACTCGGTGTGTTCCAGGACCTTTTCGGGATTTTCTTCCCACACGATCGGACGCGCCGCCGCTGTCCAGTGTCCTTTCCAGACGCCCTCTTCGCGAAAGAGATAATCGTAACTCGACAGATCGGCTTCTTCGTCCGAAAGCTCGACTTCGCGGCTGTTTTTACGAAAATGGTCAATGATCTTATGCTTTAAGATTCCGCAGAGCCACGTTCTTTCCGAAGATTTTTCGGCAAAAGAATTGCTCGACTGCATTGCCGCGAGCAAAGTTTCCTGAACCAGATCTTCCGCCAGCCATTGGTCGCGCACCCTTGAAAAAGCGAACGAATAAAGAAAATCGCCGTGCGCGTCGACCCAGACGGTCGCATCAAAAGTCGTTTTATTTTCGGCGGTTTGAACTTGCACAGTTATTTTCGGAGTCCGAAGTCCCAGGTCTCAAGACCGAAGTTTTTCGATTTTTACTCGGGTCTTGAGACTTGAAGCTCCGGACTATTGCTCACGAATCATTTTAGCGATTCTTTCACGCAAACTTTCAGGTGCTTTTTCCCGGTTGACGGCTTTTTGAAGAATTTCGCGAAGACGTTTGTTCTCGTGCTCTTCGTTCGAGGTTTTGACCGTTTTATTTTCGTTTCTCATAATCTTTTTGTCTTTCATCGAAGAATAATTTATCTAAAATATCCTTATTTCAATCTAATATTCCCTGCGCCTGCGGGTTTATTCCAAAATTTTTCAAAGAATGTCCGCCCGCCGTCAATTGTTACCGGTTTGCGCGGTTGGCAAATCTCTTTGCGCGACAAAAAATCAGTCGATCAAAAAAAATATTTCAATTTTCGCACCCGTATTTACGGACATTTTCGCATATTTTTAAGTTTTTTGAAAAATATTTTAAAAATTCGTGTAAGGATTTCGGGGTTTCAAACGACAAAGGGGTGTAAGCGGAAAAAATCCGAAAAAATTATAAAAGCATTTGTTTATTAAAGGAGATAAAAATGAAAAGCGAAATTACCCCCGAAATTTTTGAAATGGAAGCGATGCAGCACATTGACGATCTGTTTCGCACGGCGAAGCGTTTGACGATGAATCAGACGGACGCGGAAGATCTGGTGCAGGAAACTTTTATGCAGGCTTGGAAATCGTTTGACCATTACGAGCTCGGAACGAATTGCCGCGCGTGGCTTTACAAAATTCTGTTCAACAAATTCGACCATCATCGCCGCAAGAAATACACGCAGGCGAAATATATTCAGGAAGCCGACGATCTGACGTTTCTTTCGGCGGCATTCACTGCGCCGATTCCCGAACATCTGACCGACACTGAAGTTATCGGCGCGCTCAATAAATTGCCCGAACATTACCGCTCGGTCGTGCTTTTAGCCGATGTGCAGGAATTTGATTACAAGGAAGTCGCGGCAATTCTTGATATTCCGATCGGCACGGTGATGTCGCGCCTTAATCGCGGACGCGCCCAGCTTAAAAAATCTTTATCGAAAGTCGCCGGTGAATACGGAATTCGGACGGCTCAAACAAATCAGGCGGTTGCCTGAGAAGTTTTTTTTCATTGCTCCTCCTCTTGTCCTGTTAGACTTGAAAGCGTTGAGATTCGGTAATCTCAACGCTATTTTTTTAGTCGGAGCGCGGGCATCCCTGACCGCGCTCCAATTTTAAACATTTTGCCAAACAAGATCGGCGGATGCTTGCGGCGCGTCTTTCGCAAAATGAATTTTTTGAGCGGGAAAGTAAATTGTTTCGTAGGCTTTAATCGTTTCGGCGGCTGATAAACCTTCCTGCGAGCGCGCAATTGCGCGTTTCAAGGCAATGTCGAACGGACATTCAATCCAGATTTGAACATCGAAAAGGTTTTTGAACCGGTTTTTGAACAGAAAAATTCCTTCGAGCAGGATAATGTCAATATCTTTGTAAAAATATTCGTATCGGCGAAACTCTGCGGCAGTTTCTTCGGCAAGATCGGCGTTCAGATTTATCGAGCGGTTTTCTTTCAAAGGCAAGATCAACCGCTCAAACATTTCTTCAAAGCGAATCGCATTTTCGTAAAAATTTTCCGCCGGGTTTGTCTTATCAAAGCGAATCTGCGGAAGATTGAGCCAACCGTCAGCATTGATATTCGCAACGCTAAACCCTTTAAATTCCAACTCTTTTGCCAATTTTGCCGTGACAAAACCTTTGCCGCTTGCGTCAATACCCGAAATGCCGGCGAGCAAGCTCTGCTCCGCCGGCATTTCCTTTCGCTTTGATAAGATCAGATTTGTTATTTCATTCATTTTGCCTGATCTATTTTCGGACGCACGCCCGCGACATTCAAACGCATTTTGTAAAGACCGTTTCGCGCACAGAGATAGAGCGTTTTGCCGTCCGCGTCGCCCCACGCCATATTGTGAACGTGCTGCGGCGTGACGATCGTGCCCAAGAACTTGCCATCCTTTGATAAAACCTGCAAACCGCCGGGCGCGGAAACATACAAATTGCCTTGTGTATCGACCTTGATCCCGTCAATCGCGTCTTCGCCCTTGAAACCGGTGAAGTCGAAAAACAGTTTGCCGTTCTTGATTGTGCCGTCCGTGTTGACTTCATAACGGTAAACCGTCTTTTTCTGCGCGTCCCAGTTTCCGACATAGAGATATTTTTCGTCGGGCGAAAAAGCGATCCCGTTCGGACCCGTAAATTCTTTGGTCAAAAGCTGTAACTTGCCTTTGTAAATCGAATAAACGCCCGAAAAATTCAGTTCTTTGCGTGTATCGTCAAAAACTTTCGGCAAACCGAACGGCGGATCGGTGAAAAAAAGCGTGCCGTCCGAGCGGTAAACCAGATCGTTCGGCGAATTTAATCTTTTACCTTCGAATTTATCCGCGAGAACGGTTTCGCCGCCCGTTTTTTCAAGCCGGATCACGCGGCGGTTGCCGTGCTGATTGATAACTAAATTGGCGTCCTCGTCGAGTGTCAAGCCGTTTGAGCCGGGTTGAACATATTCCGCGATGTCCGCGCCCGAATAACCGCTCGGGCTTCGGAAAACTGAAAGTTTCGCGTCTTTTGAATATTTGTAGATCGTGTTTGAGTTCGGGTCGCTGAAAAGCAGACCGTCATTTGTCCAAACCGGACCTTCGGTGAACTTAAAGCCTTCGGCGAGCTTCCAGAGTTTCGGGTTCGCGCCGACGATCTTTTCGAGCGCGTCATCCTTTTTGACGATTTCGACATTAACCTCGCTCGGCGTGATCGCCAGCGGTTCGGCGGATCCTTTGTAAAATTCGAGTTTCGCCTCGCGCACCCAGATATAATTTGTCGGCGGATTGGAAATCGGACCGTTGATGCCAAAAACGGCGAGCTGAATTTTCTGTCCGGCTCTCACGTTTCGCCCGATAATCAAACGGTTCGGCGCATTCCAGCCCGAAACAACCGAGCCGCCCTGCTGTCCCAAATAGCGCGAAATTTCGCCGTTCACCCAAATTTCCGCGTAATCGTCGAGCGCGGTTTGAAAAACGACCGTCGCGCCGCCCGTGTCGAAACCGTTGACCGATTCGGGAATCGTGATATTGATGCGGTACCAGTTAAACGAGATCCGCCCGTTGCCGCGCCGTTTGTTCAGATCCGTCGGCGCAATCGCTTCCCAATTCGAATCGTCAAAATCCGCGACGCCCGCTTTCGGCGTGTAATCGTAGGTTTTGACCGCCGCGCCGGTCGGCTGATTATCCGCGCCGGCGGATTTGAAATCGGTTTCGATAATGCGCGTATCGCTGTATTTCCAAATTCCCTTAACCGTTTTCGCGCCGTCAGCGGTCGTTAGATCGACGCTCGCTTCGGCTTTACCGCTTGGAACTTCACCCGCAAAAACGGCGAGCGAAAAAAGAATCGTCAGTAAAATTGCTGATAAAATTTTCATAATCCAACTCCTTAACAAATTGAAAACGGAAAATTCAAAGAAATAATTTTCAATTTTCCGTTTTCAATTTTCCATTGTCTTACCGAACTTTCACGACGTAATACAGAAACGCGCCGTCGACCTGTTTGAACCAATGCGGTGTGCCGCGCGGGACGATCAAAACGTCGCCTTTTTTAAGCTCGCGGGTTTCGCCGCCTTCAACCGAAATGCCGCGAAATTCGTTCGGCGCGACCTGTTTCGATTCGAGCGATTTTCCGCCCGTGACGATCGTTGCCGTGCCGCCCAAAACATAGATGATGTCGGTGTCGAGCTCGTGAACTTCGACCAGACCGGATTTTTCGCGGCGGCTGGCGTGAACCATATAGTTTTCGCCGTTCGAGCCGTCTTCGAGAACCGCGCCTTTTGAAAATGCGTCCGCGACGGTCTTGCTGTCAAAAAACGAAACGGGCAGCAGTTTCCGGTTGCTCAAAGATTCCGCGCCCGCGATCGCGAGTTCTTCATCCTGCTGCGCACTCATTGCGCCCGAAACGCCGACTCCGCCGATGATCTGCCCGTCAACCGAGATCGGCACACCGCCTTGCAGAGGCGTAAAATCGGGCAGGGCGACCATCGCCGTGCGCCCGTTTTTGATGATTTCCTCAAAAACTTTCGTCGGGCGTTTGAACATCACGGCGGTTTTCGCCTTGCCGATCGAAATATTCGCGCCCGCCGAAAAAGTTCCGTCGAGACGTTCCAAAGCGACCAGATTGCCGCCGTCATCGACCACGGCAATCACCCCGCCCGGCGCGTTGTTCTTTCGCGCATATTCTTTTGCCGCCGCAATTACCTGACGCGCGCCTTCGAGATTCAAAGATTTTTTCTCGGCGATCTGGGCTGAAATCGAGATCGTCAAAATAGATAAAACAAGTGCGATAAAACCGATATTTTTTAACAAGCCTTTCATAAATTTCTCCTTTCAAAGTGAAAAGGTGAAAAGGTGAAAAAGTTGGTCGCGATTCAGCAAAACACTTTTTCACTTTTCCACATTTTCACTTTTCGACTCTATTACTGCCGCGTGATCGTAACTTTCAGAACGTCTTTTGTGTTCGGATATGAAAAGCCGTCTTTGACCTGACCGACAACGCCGTTTTCAGCCGCGCCCGTGTTTGCCGCTTTCTGACGCGGAGCCTGCTGGTCGCCGATTCCCGGAGCCTGATTGACTTCCGTTCCCGCGTCCCAGAGCATCAGTTTGCCGGTAATATCGCCGCTCACGGCTTCTCCTTTAACAAATAGATCGATCGCTTTTTCGGGCGCGTAGAAAAGGTCGTTCGATTGACCGTACATCGCAATGAAATTCAGTTTCATTCCTTCTTCCGCCGCGAATGTGAATTCATACGCGCCGCCCGGCAAAATCGGAGCCGCTTTTTCCGCACCGACCGGCAGATTGAAAATGCCCATCTTTGTCGAACCGATCCGGGATAATAAATTTTTTGATAAAAGTTCGGGATTGCCGTCCTCGGCTTGCGGCTCGAGCCCGTCGCTCGCTTTTTTGCCGGCTTTGAAAAAATCCATTTTATCGCTTGAGACGACATACATTCCCGGCGAAAGCGCGAACGGATATTTCGAACCGTCAGCCGCCGCCAAACCGTCGGAACTTGAAACATTTTCAATCCGGACCTTAAAGACGGCTGTTTTTTTCTTGGCAAAAACGCTTGCCTGCATTCCCAAAACCAATACCGCAATTGCGGCGAAACCGATCATAAATTTTTGCTTTAACATTCTTAATTTTCTCCAAATAATTCAAACTGAAATTTTGAGCGCGGCAAATCTCATCACCGCGTTTTCAGCGAGTAAATCGCGGGGTTTTGGAAAGATATTCCAGAAAACTTTTTTGGAATAAATGGTTTGGAAGGATTGATTTAGAAAGGATTATCCGGACGGTTTGACGAGATAATGCTGGGCGGTTTCACCGAAAATTTGAATTTGCTCCTGAATCCAGATCTCGGCGGATTCTTTGCCGGATTCTTCCGCCATAATTTCGGCAACCTGCGGGGCGATGTTGATCGCGGCTTTCGCATTGAGAAACAAAGCGCGGGTTCGGCGGGCAAGCACATCTTCGATCGTCTGCGCCATTTCATGGCGAACCGCCCAGACAATTTCCGCTTTTCGATACGGCAGATCAGTGTGAAGTTTTTCGGCTAAATCGGGATTTTCGGCGATCAGTTTGTCGATCTCTTCCGCGTCTGTGCCGTAAATATTCAAATCGTTTTGAGTTTTCTTTGCCTGAGCCGCGCCGTGAATTTTCAGATTTTCCGTAACGCAGTCTTTATCGGGCAAACCGCCGAGCTTTGCCGCCTGATTGATCGCGTCTTCCGCCATCCGGCGATAGGTCGTCCATTTTCCGCCCGTGATCGTCAGTAGATTCGATTTATCAATTTCAATTGTGTGGTCGCGCGAAAGCGAAGCCGTATTTTGCGCGTTGTCGGCTTTGACGAGCGGGCGAATGCCGACAAAAACGCTCAAAATATCTTCGCGGCGCGGCGGGTTTTCGAGATAATCCTTTGCGGTTTCGAGAATAAATTCGATCTCGTCTTCGTGCGCGCGCGGCTCAAGTTCGGCTTTTTCGATCGGCGTATCGGTCGTTCCGAAAACGGCGTGATCGTGCCACGGGATCGCAAACAAAACGCGCTCGTCCGATGTTTTCGGAACCATCAATGCCGACTCGGCGGGCAAAAATTTGCGATCGAAAACAAGATGGATTCCCTGGCTCGGCGCAATAATGTTTTCCGCATTCCGGTCGGAAAACTTCCTGACGGAATCGCAAAACGCGCCCGTTGCATTGATCACGACCTTGGCTTGGGCAAGAAAAACCTGTCCCGTGATTTCATCGGAAACCGCCGCGCCGTCAATGTTCCCGTCTTCGTCGCGGTTGAATGAAAAAACACGCGCGTAATTGAGTAAAATCGCGCCTTGTTCGGCGGCGGTTTGCGCCAGGTTTATCAAAAGCCGCGTGTCGTCAAACTGCCCGTCGAAATATAAAATTCCGCCGTATAAATCCTGCTTTTTGACATTCGGCAACAATTTTAACGTTTCTTCGACCGATAGAATTTCGGATTTCCCGAAACCGTATTTGCCCGAAAGAATGTTGTAGGTTTTGAGTCCCGCGCCGTAAAAAAATTTGTCCCAATAACTGTAAACCGGCACGACGAACGATTGTTTTCTGACCAGATGCGGCGCGTTTTGGAACAAAATTCCGCGTTCTTTCAAAGATTCTCTGACAAGCGAAACATTGCCTTGCGCAAGATATCGAACGCCGCCGTGAACCAATTTCGTCGAACGGCTCGAAGTTCCTTTGCCGAAGTCGTTTTGTTCGAGCAGTAATACATCAAACCCGCGTGAAGCCGCGTCGACCGCACAGCCGATTCCGGTTGCGCCGCCGCCGATGATGACAAAATCCCAGATTTTTTCGTGTTCGTGAACACGGGCTAACATTTCCGTCCGATTCATTCGTAAATTAAAGAAAAATAACGCGTCCGTTTTATTTGAATGTAGCAGAAAACTTGTAAATTTAGCCAAATCCGATGACAATCTTTTTAGAATTATGACTGAAAAGCTTTTTTCAAAACAGAATTTCTTACCGTTGATCCTATCGGTTGCCGCCGCGATTTTGATGGTTATTTTGCTTTATACGCAAGGCAGGATCTGGTGGTGCAAGCTCGGCGATTACGCAATTTACGTCAACGAGGCGTGGAACAGCAGTCATACTTCACAGCATTTTCTCGACCCGTACACTTTCACGCACGTTCTGCACGGCGTTCTGTTTTTCTGGCTGGCAAGCCTGATATTTTCCAAATTCAGCGGCGCGTGGCAATTTTTTATCGCAATCGACGCGGAAGCCGCGTGGGAAGTTTTGGAAAATACCAATTACATCATCGAAAAATACCGCGAAAATACGGCTTCCTTAGATTATTTCGGCGATTCGATCCTTAATTCGGTCGGCGATTTAATTGCCTGTGCGCTGGGTTTTTGGATTGCTTTCAAACTCGGCTGGTGGAAGTCGCTGATTTTCTTCCTGCTGGTCGAGATCGTTCTGCTTTTGTGGATTCGCGACGGACTTCTGCTGAATATTCTGATGCTGATCTATCCGCTTGATTCGGTCAAAAACTGGCAGATGAACATTTAAGAAAATAGCCGCAAAAAGCACAAAAGACGCAAAAGTTAATCATATCTTTTGCGTCTTTTGCGCTTTTTGCGGCGATTAAATCTATCGTTCTCCGCGCGATGCTTCGGTCGCGGTTTCCAGATCGACGGCTAATTTTCTCGAAGCGGGCTGGTCTAGGGTTTCGATCCAGCGCAGAGATTCGTCCAGCACGCGGAGCTGATACTGTTTCCAGTTCGGCTCGCCGACTACGGCGCCCAGTTTGCCGTCGTAATAAGCCGTGCGCGGCGGGCGGATTTTGTCCGTCACGGTGCGGTCAACCGAGATCATCATCGTCGGAATACCGCGTTCTTCGATCGCGCGGGCGACAATCCCGAGAGTTTGATGACACAGGCGCGAAGCCGGAATCAGCAGTGCGGCTTGCACTTCATAGCTGACCAGACGATCGGCGATTGCCGGCGCGAGTTCTCTGGCGACGAGTGCCGCGTTCGGAATATAGCTCGACAAACTCCACCAGACATTATTTAATCTGCCGATCACGCCGTTAGCTTCGTATTCCTGCAGACGCTCGATCGGAATTTGCGCGTTGCGGTCTTCTTTGACCGCCGCCGGGTCGTAGCCTTTTGCCGAGTAAAGGAAATCTGCGGCTTCGACTTCGACCGGAATTTCCCGAAAGTTCAGATCGCCGTCCTTTGCCTCCAGATCAAACGGCTCGGTTCCGTCAATATATGCGCCGGCGGACGAGATCAACGCTAAATTGAGCATCGGAAGCGCGCGCTGCAAAGGCGTAAAAGGCGCGTAAGTGTTTTCGACAAACGGGTAATTATTTAATCTTTCATCGCCGCGCCAGCTCTTAAAGCGTCCCGAAAATTCGGTGATTCCTTCAACGGTCGCGCCTTTGCGGCTCGGCTTTGCTTTGCGCTCGATGCCGAGCGTGCGCTCGATATTTTCTCTAATCGTATTGAACATTTTTTATCAGAATTAAAATTTGAATTCGTTTTTGTCTTCGACCACTATTTTTTTATCAGATTTTCCGGCAATTAAAAAGAACGCGAGCAGCGCGGCGATCATCGCGGCGATTAAAACCCAGACCGAATACTCGTGCAGATTGTTGAATTTGAGTCTGAGCGGGTCGTCCGCCGCAAATTCATCGATCGGCTTGCCCATTTCCGTTTTGACGATTCGCAGCCAGAGCGCGATGACAAACTGCCCGACCGCACACGCTAAGGTCAGCAGCAAAAGTAAAATTCTTTCCGTCCAGAGCGCGAAGCGGTTCGTATTTGCCGCGTTGATAAACGAACTCGCGAGCAAGATCAAGCCGATTATCAAGCCGCCGAGGTTGATGATCATCAGATTTCTCGAAACGATCTCTCCGGCAATTTCGGCTGAACGGGTGACTTGCAGGTCTCTCAAAACGATAAACGCACTCGGAGCAACCGCAAAACTGAAAAAAACAGCCGAGCCGAGCCATAAACCAGTGAGCAAAAGCCTGATGTTTGAAAGAAATTTCATAAGTTAAAACAACTTTTTATTATGAGGTCTTTCGGCGAAAAGGGCAAAAGCGCATCAGGTAAAAAATAAAAAGTAAAAAGGCAAAATAAAATTGGTTGTGAAATTTTTGTTTTGATGGATTAAAAACTTGAATTCAGCTCCATTTTTATTGCATAATTTTTAAGGCGGCAAATATTGTCCGCGCCCGAATTTTCCTTCAATCATTCTCTGCAAAATCACGGATTTTAAGATTCACTCAAATTCTATGGAAATCGTTCGAAGCAAAGGTATTTTTGTTTCATTGCTGTTATCGCTGATCGCCGCTTTACTGGTCATTTCTTCGTGGGAAGTTGTTGTCCGTGCGGCACTATACCTGAATACCTATCTGCCGGTCGAAAAAGTTTCGCTCAATTGGTGGAGCTTTTCGATGATGATTTTGACGGCGCTCGCGTTCGGCGGGTTAACCGAAAAATTCAGCGTCAAACGGATTTTGAGATTTGCCGTACCGTTTACGGTCGTGTGGGCGGTTTTATCTTTGATCGCGGCAAAATATTTTTCGGTCAACCTGTTTTTTCTGCGGGTAACTTCGGTTATCTTTCTGCCGATCTTTTTCGTTCATCTGAAAAAGCTCTGGCTGATCGATTCGGAATTGACGGAAAAACTGGTCGAACTCGCCTCAGCCGGACATATTCTCGAAGGAAAATCCGCCGATCTGCGCATCGAAAGCGGGTTGCGCCTGCTCGAAACGGTCTTGCCGCTTTCGGAAGCGATTGTTTTTCGGCTTGATAAATACGAAGGCTTAACGCCGGTCGGACGCGCCCGGAGCGGGAATTCGATTGATTCTTTGATTTCCCGGCAGAATGCGTGGCGCGAAAGCGTGGCGCTTTGCGAACGCGCTTTGGACTCGCGCACGACCGTGATCGAAACGGACGAAAACAACGCAAAATCAGCGCAGGTCGCACTTCCGCTGATCTACGAAGGCATTGCGGTCGGCGTTTTATTCGTCAAGTTTTACCGCGATTTTGAACGCGCCGACCAGTACGTGCTGGAATCTTTCTGCGGTCAGCTGGCGCGAAATTTTCAGCGCAAGGAATTGCGCGGAAAAGATCTGCCGAACAAATTCTGGTGGAGCTTTCTTTCGACCAATTCGGCGGAAAACCGCATCGGCACGACGAGCCTGATCAAAAGTCTGATGAAGGAGCAATCGTTCAGCGCGGTCGCGAGCTCGTATTTGAAAGAAGCGCACGCGATCGCTTATCTCGACGGCACGCTTGCTTACCTGAACCGCCAAATGCGTCATCTCGCGAAATTGAATTCCGATCAAATTTACGAACTCGATCTTTTCGGGCTGCTTGAAAATTTCAAAACAGATGTTTTCAGCGAGCCTCATCTGGCGATCCGGCGCGTTCTGCAAACGGGCGAAAATTACCAGAACGAATTATATTTTCAGGAAAAAAACCGGACGCTCGATTTGCAGATCTCGCTCGTCAAAGTTCCATCGGACGACGTTTCGATTCACGAAACCAACGTCTCGATGAAACCGGCGTGTTTTTTGATCACCCTGCGCGATATTTCCGCCGTCAAGGAAAACGAAAAACTGCGCTCGGATATGACGAGTTTGATGTCGCACGAGCTTCGCACGCCGATTACTTCGATTAAAGGTTTTGCCGAACTGCTTTTGATGGACGACGCGCTTTCGGAAGAAAACCGTGAATTTCTAACGATCATCGCTAACGAATCACAGCGGCTTTCAAAAATGCTTTCGACCTTTCTGTCGGTTTCGAATCTCGAACAATCCGACAAAAAAGAAGTTTCAAAAGTCGCCGTCAAGCTCGACACGGTCGTCCGCGAAGTCGTTGGCGAAATGCAGGAAACCGCGAAACGCAAGCGGATTCGGCTGGTCGAACAACCGAACGAAAATCTGCCGCCGATCGCCGCCGATAAAGGTCTGATCCGCCGCGCCGTGACGAACCTGATCGACAACGCGATCAAATACAGTCCCGAACGAACTTCCGTGATGATCTCGACCGTTCTGGAAGCCGATTTTCTGCGCGTCGTCGTCGAAGACCGCGGCTACGGCGTGCCGTCCGACGAAAAAGAAAAGATCTGGCAGAAATTTTACCGCGTTGCCCGCGATGGTCAGGACAAAGAAGACGAATCGACGGGTTTGGGACTTTCGCTCGTCAAGGAAGTGATCGAGCAGCACGGCGGCGACGTGACGGTCGAATCCGAAGTCGGGCAAGGCTCAACGTTCAGTTTTACTTTGCCAAGATTGTAGTCTAATTGGTTACGCCAAAAAAATAATTTCGGAATAACTGAAAACTGATAGCTGATAGCTGATAACCGATTCTGAAATTATCAGTTATCAGTTTTCAGTTATTCCGAAGGGTAAAATTTTCAACAATTATTCAGCCCAAAAGAAATTTGTGCTAATCTGTGGTTTTCTTTTTCAGATGACCGAAGATTTGCAGACAATTTATGATAGATTATTTGCCTATTGCGAAGCGGAAAATTTTGCGGGTTACGACCCGTTTGACGGGCTGAACAGCCGTGTTTTCCGCTTCTTCCCTCTCAAATATTCGCGCTTTGCACGGCTCGCTTTTCTGCAAATGGTCAAGCGTTCGGCGAAAAATCTGCGACCTGCGCTAAAGATCGAAAAAGGCATCAACGCCAAAGGAATCGCGCTTTTTGCATTGGCGGAACTTTCACGATTTCGCACTACTTATAAATCTCAGCATGCCGAAAACGCCAAATCTCTGCTCGAAAAACTTCTCGAATTAAAGATCTCGATCCGCAATCCAAAATTCCAAATCCCAAATCGAACCGCCTTCGGTTATAATTTCGACTGGCAATCACGCGCCTTTTTCGCGCCCGAAGGAACGCCGACGATCGTGCCGACGGCTTTTGCGGCGCAAGCCTTGCTCGAAGGTTTCGAGCTTTTCGGCGATGAAATTTATCTCGAAACCGCCAAAGAAATTTGCGCCTTTATCACGGAAGATCTCAACCGCATCGGCGAGAATGCCGAGGAAGTTTGTTTCAGCTACACGCCGATCGATAAAACCGTGATTTTTAACGCGTCGCTTCTCGCGGGCGAAGTTCTGGCAAAAACGGGCGCGGTTTTACGGGACGAAAACTATTTACATTTAGCCGAAAAAACGGCGAATTTTGTCATCAAACGTCAAAACGAAAACGGCGCGTGGACATACGGCGCAAAGTCGAAATACGCGTGGGTCGATAATTTTCACACGGCGTATGTTTTGCTTTCGCTGTTTCGTCTGCAGAAATTGATTCCGGATTTCCGGTGCACTGAAACGATCTCAAAAGGCTTGAATTACTGGCTCGAAAACTTTTTTCTCGTGGACGGAACGCCGAAATATTACGACCGGGAAACTTTTCCGGTCGATATTCATTCGGCGAGCGCGGCGATCGCTGCGCTCGCGGAACTTAACGAATTTGATGCGCGATGTTTGCCGCAAGCGGAAAAAGTTGCGCGCTGGACGATCGAAAATATGCGCGACGCGCAAGGTTTTTTTTATTATCAAAAGCGAAAGGATACACTCGTTAAAACGTCTTTTATCCGCTGGTCGAATGCCTGGACTTTGTATGCTCTGGCGCGATTGATCGAAGCTAGATCGAAATGAAGGAAACTTATAAAAATTATTTTGGTGCAAAAACAGCAGCGGAAAGATATGCGAAAGGTCGCCCGCGTTTTCATTCGTTCGTGATCAGTAAAATCAAGAAATTTCTCGCGCCCCGAAAATCCTTGGGATTGGCTTTGGATGTCGGCTGCGGCACGGGACTTTCGAGCGTTGCGCTGAAAGAAATTTCCGAAAAGATTGTCGGAATTGATGTTTCGATTGAAATGCTCAACCAAGCGAAAAAAGCTGACGGCATCGAATATCTTTTGGCTTCCGCCGAGAACCTTCCGTTTGATGCTGCGAAATTCGATTTACTGACAATTTCGCAGGCAATTCACTGGGTTGATAAGGAAAAATTTTTCGCGGAAGCCGACCGCGTTTTGAAAAAAGATTCGATGATCGCGGCTTACGACAATTATTTTCAGGGGCAGATGCTCGGTAATCCGGCGTTTAATGATTGGTACAAAAACGAATTTCTGGAAAATTATCCGGTTCCGCCGCGCGGGAAAAGGGCATTTGAGAGGGCGAGCGAAAATGCGCAGGATTTCGTGCTGAAACACGAAGAATTTAACGAAAACACGCTTGAATTCTCGGCGGAAGAACTGGTTAATTATCTCGTCACGATCAGCAATGTGATCGCACGGGTCGAAAACGGTTCGCAGCCGATCGAAGAAGTTCACGAATGGCTGACCGTGAGCATTAAACCGTTTTTCGATGAAACCCGAAAGAAATTCCCTTTTATCAATCCGATCTGGTATCTGCATCGAAATTTATAGATTTATGAATGTTTTAGAACATAACAGCGCAGCTTGGGATGAGTTAGCCGATAAAAATATCAAATGGAGCGTTCCGGTCAGTTCGGAAGAGATCGAACGCGCGCGCAACGGCGTTTGGGAAATTGTTTTAACGCCGCTCAAAAGCGTTCCGCGTGAATGGTTTGGCGATCTTCGCGGAAAGGATGTTTTGTGTCTGGCTTCAGGCGGCGGTCAGCAAGCGCCGATTCTGGCGGCGGCGGGCGCAAATGTCACTTCGTTTGATGCCTCGGAAAAACAGCTTGAAAAAGACAAATTTGTGGCTGACAGAGATAATCTCAAAATCCGCACTGAAAAAGGCGATGCCGCGGATTTGTCGCGTTTTTCCGATGAATCATTTGATCTGATCTTTAATCCCTGCTCGAATTGTTTTATGGCGGAACTTGAGCCGATCTGGCGCGAATGTTTCCGCGTTTTGCGGCGCGGCGGCGCGCTTCTTGCGGGTTTCAACAATCCGATCGTTTTTATTTTTGATGAAGAAGCGGAAGAAAAAGAAGGCGTTTTGAAGTTTCGTCATAAATTGCCCTTTTCGGATGTCAGGGATTTGACCGATGCCGAAAGACAAGCAAAACTCGCGCGAAATGCGCCGCTTGAGTTCGGGCATACTTTGGATGCGCAGATCGGCGGGCAAATCAGCGCAGGTTTCCTGATCGCGGGTTTCTACGAAGATTGGTGGACGGACGAAAACCGTCTTTTGAACAAATACACGCCGACATTTATTGCGACAAAAGCGATCAAACCGTGATGCCGAAGATTACCGAAACGCTCAAAAAAGCCACCGAAATTCTGCAATCGAGCGGAATTGCCGAGCCGCGCCGTGAGGCGAATTCTTTGCTGGCGTTTGCGATTGCAAAGAGCAAAACTTTTCTGATCGCGCATTCCGAATATGAACTAACTGCCGAAGAAGAAATAAATTTTCAGACCGCACTGCAAAGACGCGCGCGGCGCGAACCGCTTCAATACATTACGGGCAGACAGGAATTTTACGGTTTGGATTTTATCGTCACGCCCGACGTTCTGATTCCGCGTCCCGAAACCGAAATGATCGTCGAAAATTCGCTGGAAATCTTAAAACCGCGGGAAAATTCGCGTTTTTGCGAAATCGGCGTCGGTTCGGGCTGTATTTCGGTGGCGATTCTGCACAACGTTAGTACGAGCTCGGCGGTCGGTTTGGAGGTTTCGGAAAAAGCTTTGAAAATCGCGAAATTAAACGCGCAGAAACATCAGGTTTCGGCAAGACTTGACCTCAAGATTTCCGATGTCTTCAGCCGTTTAACGGGCGAAAAATTTGATCTGATCGTTTCCAATCCGCCTTATATTCCGCGCCGGGACATTGAAAATCTACAGGCGGAAGTGCGTGATTTCGAGCCTTTGAACGCTTTGACCGACGGCGGCGAGGGGCTTTCGATCGTCGAGAAAATTATCACGGACGCGCCGAAATTCCTCAAGCCGCGCGGTTTTTTGCTGATCGAGATCGGGTTCGGGCAAGCGGAAGACGTGAAACAAATGTTCGACGCGAAAATTTGGCAAAGCGTCGAAATTTTGCCTGATCTGCAAGGCATTCCCAGAATGGTCAAGGCGCGCGCTTGATAATTAAAATTTTTTGTTGGTCTTGTGGCGCGAATTTTGCTATATTTCATTTATCGAATCAAACGTTTTATTTTGATACATTTTAGAAAAATTATCGGAGGTATTTATGACAAACGAATACGATAGAGAAGAAACCAGCGCAACCACGAAATTGACATATTTGCTGATCGGCGGCGGAATCGGCGCGATCCTGGCATTGCTTTTTGCGCCGAAATCGGGTGAAGAGCTGCGCGGCGATATTGCCGACGTCACCCGCAAGGGAATCGAAAAGAGCAAAGAAACCGCGGCGCAATTGCAGGAAAAAGCCGGTGAGTATTACGAAGTGACGCGCGAAAAAGCGGGCGAATATTACCAGACCGCGCAGGAAAAAGTCGGTGAATTGAAGGAAAAAGCGGGCGAATTGACCGAAAAAGCGAAAGGCGCGGTCGCGCAGTCGGCAAACCCTTTTACCGCCGCGATCGAAGCCGGAAAGGAAGCTTATACGGAAGAAAAGCGCAAAACCGAATCGAAAGCGATTACCGAAGGTCGTCCGACGTATCCGGTTGAAAAAGAAAAAGAAGGTTAATAATTTATGGATGCAAGTAAGCCGGAATTTTGGATGATGATTGCGTCAATCGTCATTGCGGTATGTTTTATCGCAATGGCGATTGCGATGATTGCGATTGCCGTTATCGTCAGAAAAGTTGTCGGAACGGTCAAACGCGTCGAAGAAAAAGTTGACCCGATATTAAGTAAAATCGAGCCTTTAATGACCAAAGTCAATGCGATCGGCGAACAGGGCAAGCTGATTTCGGTGCAGTTTAACGAGATTTCGGAAAATCTCTCGACGGCGACGAAATATTTTGCCGAATCCGCCGGACTCGTCCGCGAAGAAGTTTCCGAACTCAAACTGCTTGTCGGGCAAACGGCGCTGGTCGCGAAAGATAAGGTCGAACTCGTCAGCAACACGATCGAGCGCACGAATAATCAGGTTATTTCAACGACCGAATTTATTCAGCACAAGGTTGTCGAACCGGCGCGTGAAATCGCCGCCGTAATGGCTGGCGTACGCAAAGGTCTGGAAGTTCTTTTCGCGCCCACGCCGAAACAGATCGACCGCGTTTATGTTGACGACGAAATGTTTATCGGCTAGTTTTTGTCGGGGTAATTATTAAAAATAAAAAGACGCTGAAGAAATTCGCGTCTTTTTATTTTTGCGTAAAAGCCCTTTCTTTAGAGGAAATTGTCTTTTCCAATTTCTGTTGTTATAAGAAATTTAAGCTCCGGCGGAGCTTAATGTTTGTAGATATTCGATTAAATTAATGACCAAAGTTCCATCGGAACGCGGATTATTTGTGCCGTCCCGATGGAACTCGGCAGATATTTTTGACTTTTAGCTACAAACATTGCGTCGCTCACGGGACTTTTATCAATACCCTTCTTATATCAACCGAACCTAAGACAAAAAAGGCTCAGGATTTTATCCCGAACCTTTTTTGTTTTTTTAGAAAAGAGAAAAGAAAAATTAGTTATCTTTCTTTTCTGTTTGAGGAACTTGCTGGTTTTGCAGACGCTGTTGTTTGCGTTCTTCCCGTCTTTGCTTCATTTCCGCTTTCTTTGCTTCAAGCTGCTGGAGCTGTTCGGGGGTCAAAACCGCCAAAATTTGTTGATGAACCGCCGCACCTTTTTCACGGGCTTGCTGTCTCAGGGTTTTCATTCTTTCCTGTTGGTCAGCCGTGAGCGTGCCGCTGCGTTTGGCTTCAAAGAGTGTTTTCATTTCTTCCATCGTCGTCTGGTCGGGACGATTGGCGTCCATGATGGTTTTGATCTGTGTTTTCTGAGCATCGGTCAGATTCAAATCGCGGAAACCGCGCATAAATCCGTCGCGTCCGCCGCCGCCGCGCCGAAAACCTTTACCCATTCCATCGCGCTTGCCTTTGCGCCATTCGCGTTTTTCCTGCTTCTGCGTATTGTCCGAATCGGTTTTCGTTGTTTCCTGAGCCGAAACAAAGACGGAAAACGCAAAGACGGCAAACGCCATTGTAAGAGCTGAAAAGAATTTATTTTTTAATGACATTTTTTTACCTCGTTTTAATTTTTGGAATTTAGCTTTCGCTTTTCACATTCTAAGACGCAAACAAATTCGTTTTGGTCTAATGTTTTTTTGACCTTTAAGTAAAGAATTGTAAAGCAAGAGGACGCGGATGAACGCGGATTAGGCAGATTTTCGCTGATTTGTTCTAAAAAATTATTGGCAAAAATCCGCTTTATCCGCGTTCATCCGCGTCCTGTTTTCTGCTTTACACCTATAATTTGTTAGTTTTGATTTAACTTTTGCCTGCTATAACTGTAAAATGCGAAGTTTGAGTATTTAGAAGAAACGGAAATATTAAATGAGATTTTTATCGGAAATAAATTCGCCTGCGGACTTAAGGCAGTTAAAAGTTGAAGATTTGCAGGAAGTAGCCGACGAAGTGCGTCAATTCATCATCGATACCTGTTCGCGCGTCGGCGGACACACGGGCGCGAGCCTTGGTGCGGTCGAATTGGCGGTCGCGATGCATTACGTTTTCGACACGCCGGACGACCGGCTGGTCTGGGACGTCGGGCATCAGGCTTATGCGCACAAGATCTTGACGGGCAGACGCGACGAACTGCACACGATCAAAACCTACGGCGGACTTTCGGGCTTTTTGCGGCGCGAAGAATCGGAATACGACACGTTCGGCGCGGGACACGCATCGACATCACTTTCAGCCGCGCTCGGAATGGCGGTCGCGCGCGATAAAAAGAAGGAAGATTTTCACGTTTGCGCGCTGATCGGCGACTCATCTTTGGCGGGCGGAATGGCGATGGAAGCGATCAATCAAGCCGGACATCTGAAATCGCGGATGATCGTTTTGCTCAACGACAACGAAATGTCGATCGCTCCGGCGGTCGGCGGTCTGGCGCGTTACCTGAACCGCATCAAAGGCGCGCAGAGCTACCAGCATTTTAAGGAAGAGCTCGGCGATGCGCTCGAATCGGTTCCCGGCTTCGGACAAACTTTGCGCCGCGCCGCGAAAAGTTTCAAAGATGCGATCGCGGCGGCGGTTTTGCCGGGTGCGCTCGTTAATGAACTCGGGTTTAAATATATCGGCTATGTTGACGGTCATAACGTCCCGATGCTCGTCAAAGCGCTCGAAGAAGCGAAAAAGGTGACCGACGGTCCCGTCATCGTTCACGCTTTGACAACGAAAGGCAAAGGTTTTCCGAATCCCGAGAAAAATTATTACGCCTATCACGCGACTGGACCTTTCGACCCGAAAACGGGTTTGCCGTATAAATCAAGCAAGGTTTCCGCGCCGACTTACACCGAAGTTTTCGGTAAAACGATGTGCGAATTGATGGAAACGGATGAATCGATCATCGCGCTGACCGCCGCGATGCCCGACGGAACCGGAATCGATTACGTTTTGAATAAATTTCCCGAACGCGCCTTTGATGTCGGAATTGCCGAACAGCACGCGATCACATTTTGCGCGGGAATGGCTTGCGAAGGTTTAAAACCCGTCGCGGCGATCTATTCGACCTTCCTGCAGCGTGCTTTCGACCAGGTCGTTCACGATGTTTGCTTGCAGAACTTGAATGTCACATTGGCGATGGACCGTGCCGGAATCGTCGGCGCCGACGGTCCGACGCATCACGGCTTGCTCGATATTGCTTACCTGCGCGGTTATCCGAACATCGTTTTATGCGCGCCGAAGGACGAAGCGGAACTCCGCGATATGATGCTGACCGCGATCGAACATCCGGCGCCCGCCGCGATTCGGTATCCGCGCGGCAGCGGTTTCGGCGTTGATATTTCCGCGCCGCCGAAGAAAATTGAGATCGGTAAGGCGGAGGTTTTGCGTGAGGGCGACGGCGACGTGGCGATCGTCGCCTACGGTTCGATGGTTTACCCGGCGGTCGAAGCGGCGAATAATCTCGAAAAAGAAGGCATCCAGGCAACCGTTGTCAATGCCCGCTTCGTCAAACCGCTTGACGCGGAGTTGATTTTGAAACTGGCTGAGACGAATCGCGTAATAATAACGGTCGAAGAAGCCTATCTCGCAGGCGGTTTCGGTTCGGCGGTGATGGAATGCCTCGAAGAAAAAGGCTTGCTTAATAAAGTTAAAGTCATCCGAATGGGCGTGCCCGACCGGATCATCACGCACGGCGATCCGAAATTGCTGCTCGCGAAATACGGTCTGGACGCGGACGGGATTTATCAGAAGGCAAAGGAAACAATCGAAAGTTTAGAAGAACGCCGTGTCGGTAAAAAACGGCTGAAAATAGTTAAATAGTGGTCAGTGGTCGGTGGTCGGTGGTCAGAAAAAATCTGATTTCACCGACCACCGACCACCAACCACTGACCACTGAAAATAAATGAGCAACGAGAAAAAAAATAGTAATAACAACAATCTTCCATTAGTAATCATCGGTCTGGTTTTGATTGCCGCCGTCGGCGCGGGTTGGTGGTTTTACACGCAATCGAAAACACCGTCGAAAAAGGGTGGAAATACTAATACTTCGGTAGCAAATACGACAAAAACACCGGCAATCGTCAGTGCTTTAGGAGCTCAGCCGCCGAATATGCTCGGGTCGCCGAATTCTTCCGTGACGGTCGAAGAATTTGCCGATTTTCAATGTCCGACCTGCGGTGTGATGCATCCGAAAATGAAGGAACTCAATTCGATCTACGGAAGCCGCATCAAATTTATTTTCCGCAATTATCCGTTAGCGATTCCGGCGCACGACAAGGCTTATGACGCGGCGGTCGCGGCGGAAGCCGCTGGCTTGCAGGGCAGATTCTGGGATATGCAAAATTTGCTTTTCACGAATCAGCAGGCTTGGTCAGCGAATCCCGATTACCGCAAGGTTTGGGAAGGATATGCGAGCCAGATCGGTCTCGACATCGAAAAATTCAAGAACGATATGGCTGGTTTGAATGCGAAATCACGCGTTGATGCCGACCTTCAGCGCGGTCGCGCCCTGAACATCAGTTCGACGCCGTCGCTTTTCGTCAACGGAGTGTTAATCCCGTTCGAGCAGATGAATATCGAAACGCTGCGCCAAATCATCGACAGCGAACTGCAAAAAGGACAGAGCAATCAGCAAAAACAACCAACTTCGGGCGCACCGACCACGCCTGCGCCTACTGCCCAAACCAGTCAACCGGCTTCGAATACGGCGGCTAACACCGCGCCCAAAAAATAAATGAACGAAGAAGTTTTAACCGAACAACCCGCTAACAAAATCGCTAAACTGCCGCTTCTCGCGGCGCTCGTCGCGCTCGTCGGCTTGTGTGACGCGATCTATCTGACGATTCATCACTACACGGGCGAAAAAGTTCCGTGCAGTGTGACGGGCGGCTGTGAAGCCGTTTTGAGCAGTTCCTATGCCGAGATCGGCGGAATTCCGCTCGCGGTTTTCGGCGCGGCGGCTTATTTTATCGCGTTTAGTCTGGCGATCTTAGCGGCTTTCGGGAATCGTCTGATGTGGAAACTTTTCGGGTTTCAGGTGACGATCATGGCGATCTTTTCGGTTTATCTGCTTTATGTTCAGAAATACGAGATCCGCGAGTTTTGCCAGTATTGCCTGCTTTCGGCGGCGGTTTGCGTGACGCTTTTTGCGATCGCGCTTTTTTCGCGTTTTTGGCGGACTTGAAACCGTTTTCACAAATTAAACGAATATCAATAACGGAAGGTTAAAAATGCCTTCCGTTATTTGTTTGCGGTTTGCTTTTGCAAATTTCCGGCAAATGCGATGAAATGAAATAGTTTAACCAAAGTTTTACTAAGTTTTTTTGGAAGAGTTAAGGATTATAGTGGCTGAAACCATTCTTCATCGCGTTGCCCGGGGCGACAAAACTGCCGTTCAGGATTGCCTGAGCAAATACGGCGGTCTGGTCTGGTCTTTGGCGCGGCGAATGTCGGCAAATACTGACGATGCCGAAGATGCCGTGCAGGAAATTTTTATCGATGTTTGGAAAAACGCGGAACGATTTGACGAAACCCAATCGTCGGAAACGACGTTTATTGCAATGATCGCGCGGCGGCGTTTGATCGACCGTCTGCGTTATGCAAAACGGCGGATTTCGGCGGATTCGTTGGAAGACATTGTCAGCGAGCCGTCAAACCGCGCCGATGAAGAAATGCAGACCAATATCGAAGCGAAAGACGCAGCACGGGCATTAAATCAACTGCGTCCCGAACAGCGGCAGGTTCTACAGCTTTCGATCGTGCAGGGCTTGTCGCATCAGGAGATTTCCGATGCAACGGGAATGCCGCTCGGGACAGTCAAAACACACGCCCGGCGCGGAATTTTGCAGGTCAGGGAATTTTTAGGAATGAGCAGTATGGAAGGTATGAAAGGAGGAACAGCAGCATGAGCGAACAAGAAAAAGAGAAAATGCTGGAACTCCTTTCAGACGAAGCGGTTTTCGGTTTGTCCGATGCGGAAATTGCCGAGCTCGCGGAATTGGAAAAGAATTTTCCCGAGTTAAACGACGAATCGTTCGAACTTGCGGCGGCATCGATCGGTATGTTGAACCTCGACACAAGCGAACCCTTGCCCGCGCATTTGCGGACAAAAATTGCCTCGGACGCGGAAAAATATTTCGCGTCGCGCAGCGGCAAGACGGAAGTGTCCGCGTCGGAAACGCCAGCCGAAAAAGAGGAAGAATTCCAAAAGACTTTTGCGTTTGAGCCGAAACGTTCCGTTTGGCAATGGCTCGGCTGGGCGGTGGCGGCGGCGGCTTGCGTGGTTTTGGCGGTCAATATTTACACGACGCAAAGACAATTAAACGAGCTTGCAAAAGCTACTCCGACACCGACCGCGACGCCGCAAATTAAATTGACCGCCACACAGGAACGCGAGCAATTAATTGCATCGGCGAAAGACGTCGTGCAGTCGAACTGGGGCGATTTTGACCCGACAAAACCGAAAAACGTGCAGGGCGATGTGGTTTGGAGCAATTCCGCGCAGAAAGGTTTTGTGCGTTTCCGCAATTTGCCTGTGAACGATAAAACGAAAGAAACCTATCAGCTCTGGATTTTCGACGAAAATCAAAAACAGCCGATCGACGGCGGTGTTTTCGACGCCAACGAAGCGGGCGAGATCATCATTCCGATCGATGCAAAATTAAAGGTTCAAAAACCGAAAATGTTTGCGGTAACGGCGGAAAAACCCGGCGGCGTGGTCGTTTCGCCGCTTGAAAAAGTGATGGCGGTTGCCAAAGTTTCAGCTTAAAAATGATTAAAATTTTCGGATTTCTTATTTTTCTCGGCTTGTTTTCAAGTCTTTGCGGAAACCCGGGGATCACTTCGGCACGCTTTGGCGAAAAGGTGAGATTTTCGTTAAGCGTTCCGGTAAAATTTGAAGATTTTCAATTAATTTCAACCGGCGAAAGACGCGTTTTTTCCGATAAATTTCCGAACGGCTTTCTGTACCACGATTTCAATATAAGCACCGCCAACGAAGAAAAAATAGTTTCGTGGTCGAGCGGCACGGGCGACATTGCGCCGACCGTTTTTGAGATCGGCGGGAAAAAATACGAACTGGAATTGAGAATTTCCGACAAGCTCGGGAAACTTGCCGAAAACGAACTTGTTATCTGGAAAAAATAACATCGTTTGAAACCTAAACTCAGATTTTTGCGTCTAAAGAAATCACATAACGAAAAATCCGATCAAAATAAGCATGAAAAGGTTTGTGATTTTCGAAAATTATCTATCTATAAAAGAATAAGTTAAAAGGAGTTTGCAATGAAATTAACAAGATTTCTGATTGCGCTGTTTGTTCTCGTTTCATTTATGACAACACTCGTTTCAGCACAAAAAGAGGAAAAACTGCCCAAATTAAAATACGAGGAGATT
>DATLOR010000017.1:0-8006 GCA_035536135.1 Pyrinomonadaceae bacterium
ATCCAGCAGCTTGTCAGGTAAATGCGCCGTTCCAGATTGTTCGTGATCTTCGCGGCTTGTTCAACGTGCGATCTGCTTTGTTCCAGTTTGTAGCTCGCGGCGATGTCCTCGTTGGTCTGTTTCGCTTCGCCGAGCGCCTGCAGAAGATCGGTGATCCAACGCCCGAGTTCGTCTTCGGTCTGATTTTCGCCTAATGCCTGAAACGCGCCGATCGCGAGCCGTGCTTCGGCGTTTTCAAACGGGTAAACCTCGATGCCGTTTGCCGCATCGTCCGCCTGCTTCCATTGAAAAAGCTCTTCGACCTGCGGCAGACGGACGAGTCCGACGCGCTGGTCGTTCATCAAAAACCATTCGAGCAGATCCGCGAGCGAATTGACATCAATATCGCCGTTCTGAGTTTTCCGCAGCTTCGGCGGTAAATTTCCTTGTTGTGCTTGTGCCATAATCTTTAACTATTCTACACGCATCGGCAAAACCGCAAAACCTGTCGGCAACGTCGCGGAACTTATCGGCAACGCTGCGGAAGTCATCGGCAACCGCTCGGAACTTATCGGCAGACGCCCGGAAGTCGTCGGCAACCGCTCGGAACTTGTCGGCAAACGCTCGAATGTCATCGGCAACGTCTCGGAAGTCATCGGCAAATGCGCGGAACCGATCGGCAGTCATTCGGAACCAATCGGCAACGTTGCGGAGGTTATCGGCAGACTGCCTGCATTCGCCGGTAAAGCCGCAAAACCCGTCGGTAAACGTCCGAAACCTGTCGGTAAATGCTTTGAACCAGTCGGTAACGGCGCGAAACTCGTCGGTAAACGCTCAACACTAATCGGTAACGCTTCTAAACTCATCGGTAAATGCTCTGAATCAATCGGTAACGCTGCGGAAGTCGTCGGTAAATACGCGGAAGTCATCGGTGAATGCTCTGAACCCGTCGGTAACGTTGCGGAAGTCATCGGTGGCGGCGCGCAACCTGTCGGTAAATTCTTTTACATCGCAGGCATTCGTTCGGCGCGTCCGTCCATAAAAACCGCGATCTCAATATAGTTGCCGAGACTGCCGTCAACATTTACCCATCTGAAATACCACACGGGTTTTGACGCGTTTTTCGCGCCGTATTGAATCATATTGACCCGCGCTAAATAATAATTCGAAGTATCTATTTTTTGCTTTTTGATAAACTTCTCCATTATTTTGAGAGCTTTCGGCATTTCGATCGGCGGTTTTGAGCCTTTGACTTGAGGGAGTTTCGATATTTGTTGATTGGTGATTTTGTCTGTTTTTTTATCAGATTCCTTCTGACCGAAAGCTGCGGACGAGCATAAAATAATCGCTAAAATACAAAACCAACCTTTCATATTGACCTCAAATCTTAAAATTCGCTTCCGTTCTGCCGACGATTTCGCCGCGCCGGTTTTTTATCGGAAGTGGTGAGTAGTCTTTTAGGTTGCTTTCGCCAAAAATTCCGAGTTGACGCAAAACTTCGACCGACACGACGGCGCGGGCGCGTTTGTCGTCGCCATCGTCGATCTTCAGCGCGATCCCGAGTCCGCGTGTCCACTTCGGCGAGGGCAGAACGCCGCACAGCCAAACGCCTTCCGCGCCGATCTTCGAGATGAATTTGCCGCGCGCTCCTTGCATCAAAAGCGTGTCAAGGCGTTCTGTCCCGCCGACGAGTTCGGGATAATTCATCATCGCCGTAACGACGCGGCGGCAGGCTTCGCGCAGCTCAGCGTCAAATTCGGAAGGCGGAAAAACGAGTTTGAGAAAACCTTTCACCATCGCCCTTAAAGACAAAGCAAAATTCGGCGCACAGCAGCCGTCGATCGCCACCGGAATCTCGTCCTTCGGCGTTTCGCAAAAGAGCGCGACCATTTCTAAAATCGCCTGTTGAACCGGGTTTTCGATCAGATCGTAAGTCTTTAAATCCGCCTTGATAGTTAAAGCAAAAGCAAGCATCGCCGCGTGTTTGCCCGAACAATTATTATGCAATTGAGTCGGCTTTTCCCCGCTGCGAATCATCTCTTCGGCGCGCGCTTCGTTGAAAGGAAGATGCGCGCCGCACCGCAGATCCGCTTCGCTCAGACCGATTTTCCTGAGCATTCTTTCGGCAATTGTTGTGTGAATCTTCTCGCCCGAATGCGACGCGCACGCCAGAGCAATTTCAGATTCGATAAAGCCGAATTTCTCCGCCCCGCCGCGTAATAAAAAAGGCAAAACCTGAAAAGGCTTTGCCGACGAACGAATAAACGCGATTGTTTCCGCGTCGCCGATATTCGCGACTTCTTTACCGTCGCCGTCAATGATCAAAAGACTTCCGCGATGCACGGATTCAACGGTGTCGCCGCGAATCACTTTGGCTAAAATTTCAGATTGCATAAGATTTTTTGCCACGAATGACACGAATATCACGAATAAAAATATAAATAATCCGTGTTATTCGTGGCATTCGTGGCTAGTTACTTCCTGCGAGCATCTCGCGCGCGTGCTGGCGCGCCGTATCGGTGATCTTTTCCCCGGCGAGCATTCGCGCAATTTCTTCGACCTGTTCAGCCTCGCCGAGTTCTTTCAGACGAATCTGCGTGCGGTTTTTGACCGTTTCCTTCTGCACGAGAAAATGATGGTCGGCAAGGGAAGCGACCTGCGGCTGATGCGTGACGCACAAGACCTGCTGCGTTCGGGCAAGTTCTTTTAACTTCAAACCGACTGCTTCGGCGACGCGTCCGCCGATGCCTGTGTCGATCTCGTCAAAAACCATCGTTTTCGCGCTTTCCGATAATTTTGTCGTCGTGTTCAGGATGAGCATCAAACGCGACAGCTCGCCGCCCGACGCGACTTTGCCGATCGGTCGCACGCTTTCGCCCGGATTGGCAGAAAAATAAAATTCGACCTTATCAAAACCCTTCGCCGTGAAAGATTTATCGTCTGTCTGGTCGCCGCTCAAACGCACTTCAAAACGCGCTTTTTCGAGCGAGACGGCTTTCAGATTCGTTTCAATTTCCTTTTCGAGTTTTTTCGCCGACTTTTCGCGCTTTTCGTGAAGCTGCAAAGCCGTTTTCAGATAATCCTCACGCGCCGCGCTCAATTCTTTCCGCAATTCCGCTTCGCGCAGATCGGCGGTTTCGATGTTTCTGAGGCGTTCCGCGCTTTCGGCAAAATGCGTCAGAACCGTTTCGATCGTGCCGCCGTATTTGCGTTTGAGACGCGAGATTTCCGCCAGGCGGTCTTCGATCTCTGCCAGCCGTTCGGGCGAAAATTCGAGCGAACCGCGAAAATCCCTGACCGCAAACGCCAGATCTTCGAGCACCGCCTGCGCGTTTGCCAAACCTTCGTTGTATTCGGCAAATTTCGATTCGTATTCGGATAATTCCGCGATCCGGCGAATCACTTTTTCAAGCGTCGTGACGGTCGCTTCTTCGTTTTCGTAAAGCAGCAGGTAAGATTCTTCGCTCAGGGACGAGAGTTTTTCGACATTATTGAGCCGCTTTTTTTCTTCTTCGAGCGCTTCGTCTTCGCCCGTTTGCAGGTTCGCCTTGCCGATCTCGTCAACCTGAAACTGCAAAATATCGAGAAGCTGAAGCTTCTGCGCTTCGTCTTCGCGCAAGCTTTCGATTTCGCGCCGCACGCTCGCCATTTTTTTATACTTTGCGGCAACCGTTTCGCCCAAACTTTCCGCGCCCGCAAATTCGTCGAGCATTTCCAGATGCGTCGAAGCATTAAAAAGCGTCGCCTGTTCGCCCTGCCCATGTATATCCACGAGAAACGCGCCGATCTTTCGCAAAAAAGCCTGCGTGACGAGCTGATTGTTGACGAAAATGCGGTTTTTGCCCGAAAGCGCCAATTCGCGCCGGACGATCAGATCGGTTTCGCTCGAATCGTCGAGTTCGATGCCGCTTTCGTAAAACATTTCGTGCAGATCCGGGTCGGCGCGCAGCGTAAAAAGCCCTTCGATCTGCGCCTGATTCGCTCCTTCCTTGATCAGATCCGACGAAACGCGCTCGCCCGTCAGAGCGCCCAGACTGTCCACGATAATTGATTTTCCCGAACCCGTCTCGCCCGTCAAGAGATTAAGTCCCGACGCGAATTCGATTTCAAGCTCGTCGATCAGCGCGATGTTTTTTATTTTCAGCAGAGAAAGCATAATCCGATTTTAGATTTTGGATTTTAGATTTGCGATTGTAAAGCCAACGTATCAATTGATGACGGATTTATTTCTCAAAACCTCAAATATCTTTTTTTGATTGTTTCACTCGCTTAAATTTTAGTTTTTTTTTGAGAGAACGCCCTCGCCCTTGAACCATTTTCCCTGGCTGAAGATCGCGTCGGGCGGCACGCTCGATTCGAGATTCGGCGTTTTCCAATCAATTGTGCGCGATTTTTTATAAAAGAGAAATTCGCCCATTTCGCCCGTTTTTAACTTTCCAAACCGCGGCACAAGATAAAAATCCGATGCATCGTATTCTTCCAAGCCCTTTAAGTTCGGCAGATCGCCGATTTGACGAACCGAAGTCGGCGCGGTTTGTTCGGCGCGGCGGCGTGCCACATAAACCGCCACGTCGGACGTAAAAGGGGTGATCGTTTGATCGAGAAAGTTGACGACGGTCGCTTTGCGGAAAACGAAATGCGTAATTTTACCCGAAGTATTGAGCGGCAGAAGATCGTAGTTGACCGGGCTGAGCTTTGCCTCGGTGCCGTCGGCAACTGACTGCAAAGCCGTCAAAAAGGCGACGAAATTCATTTTGACGAGAAACATTTCGTCCTTGCCGTAAAGCGCGCCGGTTTCGATCAGAATCACGGGCGTACCCCAAGCCGAAAAATTATCGCCGAACGCGAGACCGTTGTAATCTTCGTCGTAGCGTCCCATATAGCCGCCGATAAATTGATTCAAGGCGATAATCATCGCCGAAATGATGCGTTTATTGCGCTCGTGCCCCGGATTCGTGATGCCGTTCGGATTGCCGAGAACGGCGAGAAACGAAATTGCCGCCTGCCGGGTCGAATCTCCGGTGGTCGTCAATCCTTGCTGATTGTGCAGGTTAAAACCGATCTGCGGCGACCATTCGTCGCGCAGTTTCTTTAAAAGCTGACCTTCGGGCGTTTTCAGGTTAGTTGCGTCGCGGTTGATGTCGATGCCTTGTAAATTATAGCGCTGGTAAAGTTCCGAACCGTCGGGATTGAGCATCGGCACGGCGCGGATCGTAAAGGTTTCCTCAAACTTTTTGACCCATTTTTTATCGCCGTTTTTCTGCAAATAAGCGAACATATCGATCAGCGCAGATGTTGCCGTCGGTTCGTCGCCGTGCATCTGCGACCAGAGAAAAACGCGCGTCGCGCCTTTGCCCCATTCGATCTGGTAAATCTCGCGGTTGCCGTAACTGCGTCCGACTTCTTCGACCTTCAAGCCCATTTCCTTGAGCTGCGTGAGATATTTCTGCAAATCCTTGTGACGCGCGTTCGACGGCAGAATGTTGGAGATGTGATTCTTTTCCCAGATTTCGGCAAAATCCTTCGCCGACTGCGCTTTTATTGCGATGTTTGTCAGCAGAATAAAAAACGCCCAGAACAGAAGCAGAACTTTTTGCATATCAATAAGATAAACTGATTTAGCGGATTTTGGCAAGATAATTTTTGGCAAAATAAAACGGCAAGTTAAGCAACTTGCCGTTAAAATTATGGTGGCTGGAGAGTGACTTGAACACTCGACCTTGGGGTTATGAATCCCACGCTCTAACCAGCTGAGCTACCCAGCCACGAATTATTGATTATAATTCTCCGCGCGAAAAAATCAAGCGAATTTTGGCGAAAACCGGTTTGGGTCGTATCATATAAACCAAATTATGCGGCGCTGACTTTACAGATCGAACCGATCGGATCGCTAATTTTATCTGCTTTGAGTTGGTAAATTATGGGTGTTGTTCAGAGAAAATTATCGAGAACGTTTACGGATTTTTTCGACTCGGAAAAAGCGGGCGGAATTCTGCTGATAGTTTGCACGGTTGTTTCGCTTTTGATCACAAATTCCGTTTTGGGCGCGAATTATCTGCATTTCTGGCATCAGGAAGTTGGCGGTTTAACTCTTGAACTGTGGGTCAACGACGCGCTGATGGCGATTTTCTTTTTGCTGATCGGACTCGAACTCGAACGCGAGCTGAAAGTCGGCGAATTGTCGGAAATAAAAAACGCACTGCTCCCGATCTTTGCGGCGATCGGCGGGATTGCCGTGCCGGCGCTGATTCATTTTCTCTTCAATAAAGGAACTGAGACGCAAAGCGGGATCGGGATTCCGATGGCGACCGATATCGCGTTTGCGCTCGGCGTTCTCGCGCTTTTGGGAAACCGCGTTCCCGCCAGCTTAAAGATTTTTCTGACCGCTCTGGCAGTGATCGACGATCTCGGCGCGATCATCGTGATCGCCGTTTTTTACACGGCGAAACTTTCGACCATTTATCTCTTCGGCGCGATCGTCGTTCTCGGAATTTTGATCCTGCTTAAAAAAACGGGCGTGATGTCGCTTGTGCCGTATTTGATCGGCGGCGTTTTATTGTGGTTTCTGATGCTGAAATCGGGCGTTCACGCGACGATCGCCGGGGTTCTGCTCGCTTTTACGATTCCGTTTTCAGCCAAAGAAGACGACGAAAATTCGCCTTCCTACAAGCTCGAACATTTTCTGCATAAACCTGTCGCATTTATAATTTTGCCGATTTTCGCCCTTGCAAATACGGGCATCGTGATCGGCGCGGACGCTTTTCAAAGTTTGACGACCGCGAACAGTTCGGGAATTATGGCAGGACTTTTTTTCGGCAAACCCGTCGGCATCACGCTTTTGAGTTTTATTGTCGTCAGTCTCGGAATTTGCCGTTTGCCGCTCGATTTAAATTGGAAACACGTTTTCGGCGCGGGAATTCTGGGCGGGATCGGTTTTACGATGTCGATCTTTATTACAAATTTGGCTTTTGCCGGCGAAGCGAATATTATCAATGCCTCGAAAATGGCGATCTTGCTCGCTTCTTTAACGGCCGGAACGATCGGTTTCCTGTGGCTTAAAATTCTTGGTAAACCCGAAGAATCGGACGAAGATATGGATGCGATGGATTTTCATACAACCGAAGCATGAGTTTCGATGCATCAAAATGCGGGAAACTCAAGCGGTCTTTTGTCGAAAATATTGTTTAGGAAAGAAAATAATGCGAATACAAAGTAAAAAATTAACGACGGCGGTTTTATTTTGCGTAAGTTTAAGCCTTTTGGCAGTTGCGGTTGCGGCGCAAAAAATTTCCCTGAGAAGTATTACGGTTATTAGTGAGCCGAACGCGTCGGTTTGGATCGACGATGTAAATTACGGCAAGACGGACACGAGCGGAAAACTCGCGCTCAAAACTTTTTCGGGCGGAACGCACAAGATCCGCGTTCGCGCGGGCGGTTTCAAGGAAACTTCGCAAAATCTGCCGCCCGTCCAAAAAGGCGATCTAAGCATTACGCTCGTTAAAACAACCGACGAAGCCGAACTTGCTTTTCAGCAAGCCGAAGCCGAATCGGACAAAGAAAAAGCCGTTGAACTTTACAAAAAAGCGATCAAATTGCGTCCGAAATACCCGGAAGCACAACTCGGAATGGCGCGGGCGCAGCTTGATTCGGGCGAACCGGACGATGCGTTAAAAACGATTCAAAATGCCCGGAAAGCGCGGCTTGGCTATGCCGAAGCGTCAGCCGTCGAAGGCAGAATTTACAAAGCGCTCGATAAAGAAGACAAAGCGATCGCCTCGTTCAAACGTGCGGTCACGGAAGGCAAAGGCGTTCAGCCCGAAGCCCTGACGGGTTTGGGTTTGCTTTACAAAGAACGCGCCGAAGGTTTTGCCGGTGCGGGCGATTTCGAAAGCGAAAAACAAAATTATCTGCTTGCCGCCGATTCGCTCAAAAAAGCCGCCGCGCAGCTTGCGGGCGCGCCCGATGCGACGACGATCTATCAATTACTCGGCGACAGTTTTGAACGCGCCAAAATGTATCAGCAGGCG
>DATLOR010000018.1:0-7058 GCA_035536135.1 Pyrinomonadaceae bacterium
GTGATGACTTTGACGAAAAAAGAATTTGAAACGATCGTAAAACTTGGAAAATAATAAGAGCCACAAAATGCACATAAGACACAATATTTTTTGCGAATTCTGTGCTTTTTGCGGCAATCAAATCTATGTTAAAAAAAGCCGTTGCCTATTATCACGAACTCCTTGAGGATGAAGAATTAGCCGAAGCCTCGCGGAAGGAATTGGACGAAGGTCTTGACAAAGCGCGTTTGATCTTCGGCGGTCGCCGCCTGTCTCCGTATTTGCGACCGCATTTTGTTTTGGAATCGGATTGGAGTCGCGTCAAAGCGATTTGCGAGATCGTCTGGTCGGCACTCCAGAAGGTCAAGGATGCGGCGGTCGGCGATGATGAAATGCTCGACGAGCTCGGGATCACCGCCATCGAAAAAGATCTGGTCGCAATCGACCCGAAATATAAGACTGTTTCGCCGACCGCGCGGCTCGATTCATTTTTGACCGACAACGCCTATTCCTTTGTCGAATTAAACGGCGAATCGCCCGCGGGAATTGCTTACGCCGATTCGGCGACGGAGATTTTTCTGAATCTTCCGGTGATGCGGAAATTTGCCGAAAAATACGAAGTGCAAGGGTTCGAAGGTCGTCCCAAAATGCTCGACGTTCTGCTTCTCGCTTACGAAGAATTTCTCGGTCACAAACCCGAACAGTCGCCCGTCATTGCGATTGTCGATCTGAAGGATTTGCCGACGCAGAAGGAATTTGAACTTTTCCGTGATTATTTCGAAGAAAACGGCTGTACGTCGCTGATCTGTTCGCCGGACGAGCTCGAATTCGACGGCGAAAAGCTCTGGTTCAAAGGCGTGAAGATCGACATTGTTTATAAACGTCTGCTCGTCAACGAATATTTGCCGATCATGGACAAATATCCCGATCTGCTCAACGCTTACCGCGCCGGTGCGATTTGTATGGTCAACAGTTTTCAGTCGAAATTGATCCACAAAAAAGCGGTTTTCGCTATCCTGACCAACGAAAAATATGCGCATCTTTTTAACGAAGAGGAATTAGGCGCGATTGCGAAACATGTTCCCTGGACGCGCAAATTCCGCGAAGAAAAGACTTTTAACGGCGGCGAAGAGATCGATCTGATTGAATGGACCCGTGCTAACAAATCGAAACTCGTTCTAAAACCGAACGACGATTACGGCGGACACGGAATATATATCGGCTGGGTTTCGGACGAAAAAGAATGGGAAGAAGCGATGAAGATCGCGCTTGTTGACGAGGATTATCTGGTGCAGGAACGCGTTGAAACTTCGAAAGAATTGTTCCCGATGCTGTTCGGCGAAGAGGGTAAATTCGAGTTTCTGGAACAGCTCGTCGATCTCGATCCGCTTTTATATTTCGGCAAGGTCGGTTCGGCTTTCACGCGGCTTTCGACATCGGAACTGGCAAACGTTTCGTCGGGCGGCGGAATGGTGCCGACCTTTATTATCAAGGAAAAACATTAATGAAAAGACTTTTTTCGGCGATTGCCTTAATGGTTACGGTTTTCATCGGTGCGAATTCGGCTTTGGCGCAAGCGAGCCCGAAATTGTTTGAAATTAAAGGATCTCCGTCCGCCAAACTTGATAAATCCTCGATTGCTTCGGTGCGCGAAAGCGAGATCAGCTTTGATTCTTTAAGTCTTAACCAAACCGAAACGCTCGAAATTCCGCTTTTCGACGGTAAAACCTATGTGGCAAAGCGTTTTCAGACCGAAACACGTGCGATGAACGATTACACCTGGCGCGGAAAAATTTCCGAAGGGAAGTTTGAGGGAGACGTGATTCTGACGTTCAAAAAAGGCTACGTCGCCGGTATTATTTACGCTCCGCTGAACGCGGTTTACGAAATTATTCCGAAAGGCGAAAAGCAGATTTTAATCGAGCTGAATCAAGATCTGTTTCCCGAATGCGCCGGCGATTTGAAAGGCGAGCAATCAAAACCGCCGACCGGAAATGCCCTTGCGACGACCGATTCGGGCGACCGGATCGATGTTTTAGTGCTCTACACAACGCCCGTCAAAACATCGCTCGGCGGCGAACCTCAGGCGCAAGCTTTTGCCCAATCGGCGATCGATACGACCAATACGACCTATCTCAACAGTAAGATCCGCCAGCGCGTGCGGCTCGTCAACGCACAGGAAACGACGATCGCCGAAACCGGTTCCTTGAGTACCGAGCTTTCGACGGTGCGCAGCAACACGGCGGTTGCCGCTCTGCGCGACCAGTATAAGGCGGATCTGGTCGCGATGATCTCAAATTCGTCGGACGCTTGCGGCATCGGTTATCTGATGGGTTCGGGAAATCCGCTGAACGGTTTTACGGTCACTTCGCGGACCTGCGCGGTCGGAAACCTGAGTTTCCCGCACGAGCTCGGGCATAATATGGGAAGCCAGCATAATCCCGAAAATGGCTCGAATCCGACTTATCCGTACGGTTTCGGTCATTATGTCAACGGCGTTTTCCGCACCGTTATGTCGTATGTCGACCCGTGTCCGGCGGGTTGTACGCGTCGCCCGTATTTTTCCAATCCCGAAATCCTGTTCAGCGGACTTCCGACCGGAATCGACAACGCCCGCGACAATGCGCGTTCGATCAACAACACGGCGGACACGATTGCCAATTACCGCTACAGCGGAAGCAATTTGATGATGAACAATTTCAACGGCGGCGAAGTTTTGCCGCGTCTGATCGCCCGAAATTTAACGTGGTCGTCGGATAATCTGACGGGAAACATTCGTATCGAAATTTCGCGCGACGAAAGCACGAACTGGGAAACATTGATTGCGAATACGCCGAACGACGGCTCGGAAAACGTTGTGGTTTCAGGCAGAGCGACGCGCCGCGCGCGGCTTCGGGTGGTCAGCCTGGACAATCCGACCGTCAGCGATTCAAGCGTCAGAAATATTTCGATTCGTTGATTATTTAAGCGAAAAATTTCCCTGAATGATCATCGGTTTATCGGTTTCATTGACAAAGATCAGAACGTATTCTTCTTCGACTAACGGAGCGTCGATCTCCGCCGATTTTTTGCCTTCGAAACTGAACATTTTGTAGGTTGGGTCGGGAAAATATTCGTCGTAATTTTTCTGCAAATAAACAAATCCGGTAATTTTTTCGCCTTCCAGAAGTTTCGCTTCGCCGACGAGCTTTACATTTTCATTTTCAATTTCAAACGGCACGGCGTAATGCGATTTCGGCGCAATTTCAATGCGCTCGTTCATTACTTCGATTTTGTTTGCGGTCTTTGCCGAATTTGTATTTGCCGTGACATTTGAATTTGCCGAATTCACGTTTGAATTGGCAGGATTGGCGTTTGAATTTTGATTGGTGTTGGCTTTACGCGCCGGCGTTGAAACGGGCGTGGCGGTTTTGTTGACATTTTGCGAAACCTGCGGGCGATTTTGTCTCATCAGCAGATAAACGCCGAAGATCGAAGCGGGAATCGCAACCAGCGCGATAATTAATGCAATCCACTTGAAATTTGAAGCTGATTTCGGCGGCGGCGGATTGACGGTTTTTTGCGTCGCTGCGGGATCATTTATTAAAACCGTCTGTGCACTGGTTTGTGAATTCATCAGACGCGCGCCGCAGTTTGTGCAAAATATTAGATCGTCGTCGACTTCCGCCCGGCAATTTTGGCAAATCATAAAATTAAACCTTTTGAAATGTTAATTTAGTCAAAACTTTGCGTCAAATTGGCAACAAAATAATCTCGACTTTGGCGAGCCGAAATTTCTTGTGTTATTTTATAACATTAAAAGTAAAACTTTTCCGAACATAACAAAAACGCAATTTGCCCGAATGAAAATCGAAAAAAAAACACGTCTGCACGAACTCTCCGATGAATATCTGCGCCTCGAACATAAACTCCGCCTCGGAGGCGGCGCGGAAAAGATCGAAAAAATCCATAAACAGGGAAAACTGACGGCTCGCGAGCGCATCGACCTGCTTTTTGATAAGGACGAATACCAACAGGAAATCGGTCTTCTGATCGCTTACGACGAATATAAAGGTCAGGCTCCGGCGGCGGCGGTTGTCACCTCGATCGGCAAAATTCATGGGCGCGAAGCGGTTGTCGTCGCCAACGACGCGACGATCAAGGCGGGCGCGTGGTATCCCGAAACGATCAAAAAGATCCTTCGCGCGCAGGAAATTGCGATGCGCAACCGCGTGCCGATCATCTATCTCGTCGATTCGGCAGGCGTTAATCTGCCCTATCAGGGCGGCGTTTTTCCGGGTCAGTACGGCGCGGCGCGGATTTTTTATTACAACTCCATTATGCGGCGCTATTTAAAAGTTCCGCAAATTTCCGCCGTGATGGGAATGTGCGTCGCGGGCGGCGCGTATCTGCCCGCGCTTTCGGATGTGATCCTGATGGTCGAAGGCACTTCGTTTATGGGTTTGGGCGGCGCAAATCTCGTCAAAGGCGCGACCGGGCAGACGATCGACAACGAGAGCCTGGGCGGGGCGATGACGCACAATTCGATCTCGGGCGTCGCGCATTACCGAACCGCGAACGAGCAGGAATGTCTCGAAAAAATCCGTGCGCTGGTTTTGGAACTGCCGAAAAAAGAAGAAACGAGAGTTTCGCGGATTGAACCGAAAAAGCCGAAAAAATCAGCCGAGAAACTTTACGAAATTCTGCCCGAAGACCATCGTGCGCCGTATGATATGCGCGAAGTTTTGAATTGTCTCCTGGACGGCGGCGAACTCGACGAATTTCAAGCCGATTACGCCAAAGAAATGATCTGCGGAAGCGGGCGAATCAACGGAATTCTGGTCGGAATCATCGCCAACCATCGCGGAATGGTCAAAGGAAAACCAAACAAACCGCCCAAATTCGGCGGCATCGTTTACACGGAATCGGCTGAAAAAACGGCGTATTTTATCGAAAACTGCAATCGTCACGCGACGCCGCTTCTTTTCGTCCAGGACGTTTCGGGCTTTATGGTGGGTGCGGAAGCCGAACATTCGGGAATCATCCGCGCCGGCGCGCATTTTGTCGAAGCGATGGCGACCGCGACGGTTCCGAAACTCGTTTTGACGATCAATCACGCTTCGGGCGCAGGTTATTACGCGATGGCGGGACAAGGTTTCGACCCTGATTTTATCTTCAGTTTGCCGACCGGTAGAATGGGCGTGATGGAAGGCGATTCGGCGGTGCAGGCGATTTTCGGAACCCAGCTCGACCGCCTTAAAAAGGAAGGCAAACAGCCCGACGAAGCGACGCTTTCGGAAATGGAAAAGGTGCGCGAAACTTACGAAAAAGAACTCGACGCAAAACACGCGGCGGCGCGCGGTTTACTGGACGCGATCGTTCCGCCCGAAAATCTGCGCGCCGCACTGACTCTCGCTCTGCAAACGACTTTGAATACCAATCAGCCGCACATCGGCGCGTTCGTTTTGCCGCCGATTGTTTAATTGGTAAAGTTATTCAATGTCTGACAAAGAATCTTCATTTAGCCAAAAAAAAATCGTTTTAGAATTAACCGTTTTTGTCTGCGGTGCGCTCGTGATGATCTACGAGATCATCGGCTCGCGGATTCTTTCGCCGTATATCGGAACTTCGACGTATGTTTGGACGAGTCTGATCGGCGTAATTTTGGCGGCATTGAGCCTCGGTTACTGGCTCGGGGGTAAAATCGCCGACCGCAAACCCGATCTGAAAATTCTCGCGTCGGTCATTTTTCTCGCGGGCGGCGCGGTTGCCGCGACGATTCTTTTCAAAGATATTTTTCTTTCGTTCATCGCCCGGAGCCCTTTGATTTTAGAACTGAAATCGGTTGCTGCCGCGCTTTTTCTCTTCGCTCCGGCAAGCGTTCTGCTCGGATTCGTGACGCCTTACGCCGTCAAACTGAAAATGCTTTCACTCGAAGATTCAGGCAAAACCGTCGGCAGACTTTACGCGCTTTCGACCGTCGGCAGTATTTTCGGAACATTCCTCGCCGGATTTTTCCTGATCCCGTTCGTCGGCAGCACACGCACGCTCTATCTGATCGGCGCTTGTTTGCTCGCGCTTTCGCTGATTCTCGCGCCGTTTGCCCTGACGAAAACGAATCTGACGATTTTGATCCTGTTCGTTTTCGGTGTTTTCACGACCGAGCTGCAGGGCTGGATTTTGCTAAAAACCAACGATCTACACGATATCGACACGCAGTATAACCGCGTCCAAATTTTTACGACGACCGACGAAACGGTCGGCAGAAAGATTCGCGCACTGGCGATCGACCCGTATTTTATCCAGTCGAAAATGTATCTCGATTCGGACGAGCTTGCGAGCGAATACGCCAAATATTATCATCTCGTCCGCCATTTCAAACCCGATTTTCAAACAACCCTGCTGATCGGCGGCGCGGGCTATTCGTTCCCGAAAGAATTTTTGAAAACCTACCCCGGCAAACAAATCGAAACGGTCGAAATCGACCCGCAAATGACCGGGATCGCCAAAAAATATTTCAATTTACGGGAAAATCCGAATCTCAAAATCATTCATGAAGACGGCAGAATCTTTCTCAACCGCGCCGAACAGAATAAATACGACGCGGTTTTTATCGACGCTTTCAGTTCGCTTTTTTCAGTTCCTTTTCACCTGACAACCGTCGAAGCCGCATCTGAGATCAATCGCGTTTTAAAGCCGGACGGCGTAGTGATCTTCAACGTCGGCGGCGCGATCAAAGGCAAAGCGAGCCGTTTCTTAAACGCCGAGCTGGCAACCTATCGGCAAATTTTCCCGCAAGTTCTGCTCTTCAAAGTCCGCCCCGAACGCGCCGACGAAGAAGTCCAAAACCTGATCATCGTCGCCACCAAAAGCGATATCCCCGTCAGTCTGAAAAGCGTCGACCCGGAGTTATCCAAAATTTTGGATAACTTGTATAATCAGCCGCTAATTTCCCGGGAAAATATCCTGACAGACGATCTTGCGCCCGTCGAGTTCTACAATTCCTACGCTCAAACCGATTTTCAGAGATAATCTTCACAAAATTTTATCGCCCACAAACTCCAATATTTCAACATTTAGCCAAAGCTGCAAAAAAAATC
>DATLOR010000019.1:0-3292 GCA_035536135.1 Pyrinomonadaceae bacterium
CTCGGGCAAAGTCAGGCACATTATCTCGAGGGTGAATCGGTTCCCTACCGTTTAAGATTTTCAAATCTTTCGGCAGGCGCGTCCTACACCGTTACGATCGAATACGACACGACCGAAAACAGCGGCGCAAAACACGCGCTCGATTGTTTGACAAGTTTTGACCGCACCGAAACGACGGCTGATCCATGTTCGGGTGTTGCCGGTTGTAATTTAACGGATAAGTATAATTTTGCCATTCCGCCGGACGCGAATTTCACAGCCGGTTTTGACGGTATTAACGGAACATTCGACGATATTCCGGCAATGCCCGGCGACTTTACGCTGTTTAACGGGCAGATCACCGCTGTGTCGAGCTACACGATTACCGGAACCTATTCGGGAGCCAGCCAAACGAAGATCACCATAACCTTTACGGCAAATGCGACCAATCCGGTACTCGCGTGGGGCGGTCATATTTCGACCCGTGTGAATTGGGGAACCAATAATTCGGCAATTGCGATCAGCGGCTCGCCGTATCATATGCGCCTGATCGATCTGAACGGGACCGGCGGCAATCAAGACCGTTCCTTGAGCAGTGCGGCAACCATTTTCCCAGGAAAGATCGCGATCATCAAAGATGCCCGACCGAATACTGGTCAGATTTTCGGCTTCACGACAAACGGACCCGGAGTTTCCAATTTTTCATTGGTCGATGACGGCACCAATTCGGGCAACAGTCAGCTTTTCGAAAATCTCACGAATTTCGGCGCGACCAACAGCGTCACTGTGACGGAAAATCTCCCCGTCAATTTCTATTCTCTGACGCAGATCAACTGCGTCGAAGACGCTTCGGGGGGCGGCGGACAGCAAAATACGACCGTGAGCCTGCCGAGCAGATTTGCCAACATCATTCTCGAAGAAGGCGAATCGGTCACCTGCACCTTTGTTAATGCCGTGCCGACTGCCGCAACCGCTGTTCTTTCGGGAAGAGTTTTCGATATTTACGGCGGCGCGGTCAGGGACGTGATCGTTTCGGTAAGCGGCACGAACGGCGAGGTGCTTTCGACCAGAACCAATAATTTTGGTTTTTACCGTTTTACGGAACTTCCCGTCGGTGAAAGCTATGCCATCTCGGTCAGCTCGCGGCGTTATACATTTGCGACCGATTCGCGGATCGTTATGCTGATGGACGATTTGAGCGATCAGGATTTTACGGCGATCCCAATAGATTGGTAGAGGAAAAAACAATGAATAAAACGGAAACACAACATATTTGGACGAAATTTCTTGAAACCTTCAGCCGCCAAAATCATAATCGCCCGACCCGCCTCGGCGTTTTTGAAGGCGAACCGGGCGCGATGACCGATTTCTGGCTCGAAGACGGTTTGCCGCTCGGTGGAATCGATCTCGATTCGCGCGGTGAAGCCGCGCCGGTGATTGAAATTATGCTTTGGGATCGAGAGAAAAAGGACGCGCGCCATTTTACTCATACGATTACAAAGGCGCGATCTGTCAAAATAATCCTGAGCTCGAGCGGTGAATCCGACGGCTTGGACATCGAAGATGAGAATGGAGCGATGACTATTCTGAGGTTTGAGAATAAAAACTAAGAACGGCGGCTGTGGCTGTCCACAGATAGCCGCAGTCGCTCTTACTGTTCTCAAAGCTTGGTGAATGTTGTTCAATCATTAATGGCTCATTGGAGGTAATGTAAAATGAATGGAGAAAAAAATAATTATTGGTTTAATGCCGGGGTCGCGCTCGCCGTCGGGTTGATTTTATCGTCGCTGATCTTCGGTTGGTTTTTTGAAAAATCGCGCAAGGGCGACCAGATCGTGACGGTCACGGGTTCGGCGCGCAAACGGATCAAATCAGATCTGGTCGTCTGGAGCGCGGGCGTGACTTATCAGGCGGCGACACTGGCGGAAGCTTATCGCTCGCTGTCGGAAAATGTGCCGCGCGTCAAGCAGTATCTGATCGGTAAAGGAATTCCCGAAAATGAGATCACGATTTCCTCGATCACGACGACGACCCTGAGAAAAACGGACGAAAACGGTCAGGAATCGGCGGAGATTTCCGGATACAGCCTGCGCCAGCAGCTCGAAGTGCGCTCGACCGAGATCGACAAGATCGCGCAGATCGCCCGCGAGGCGACCGAGCTGATCAATCAGGGTATTTTGATCGAGTCGAATTCGCCGCAGTATCTCTACACCAAACTCGGCGATCTGAAGATCGAAATGCTCGGCGAAGCCGCCAAAGACGCTAAAACGCGCGCCGAACGCATCGCCGCCAGCACCGGCAACTCGATCGGCACGGTGCGCTCGGCAAAAATGGGCGTGATGCAGATCACGGCTGCCGATTCGACCGAAGTCTCGGATGCCGGAATCAGCGATACTTCATCGATTGATAAGGATATTACGGCGGTCGTCAACATCGGTTTTGCCGTCGAATGAAATTAATGTAAGACATCAAAAACAGCCGCCGGAACTATGTTTTGCTCCGGCGGCTGTTTTTCATGTTAAATCCCGATTTTTTTCTAATTTTCGATTTCGCCCAGGATTTTATCAAGCCCGTCGTCGATCGCCGCTTTGACGGCTTCCGAGACGGTTCCGTCATATTTCTGCTCGATTCTGGCTTGACCGGGAGTCGCGTTCGCGCCCGGTTTTACGAGCGTCAAAACGATTTCGATTTCCGTCTGCCCCTTGGTTTCAACGCCCGTGACCTTTCCGAAAATGCCGCCGATCTTTCCGGCTTTGGTTTCTTTGACCTTCTTTATTTCGACATTCAAAATATAATCAAGCCCGCCGCCCGTGCCGATCCGCGCATTAAAATTATTGTCGCGCAGTTTGTTTTGCAGATATTGGCTGATTTCCGCCTGATTTACTTTTGCCTCCGCGCCGTATGTAATATTCAAACCGACATTTTTCCGGTTCGTATTGACAGGCATTGAAGGATTTTCTTCGCTTTTGTTCGGCTGCCGCATCAGATCGGTCATGTCCGGCATTGAATAAAGCTCATCCGCCGTCGAAACCGATTTGTAGTCTGCCGGGATATCGAAAAGCGTTGCGAGCAGCGGCGCACGCGAAAGCTCGAGCGTTTCGATTGTTTGCGAAACGGTCAGATTTCCGTTTTCGTCAAAAAACCGGGTCGTGCCATTCAGCAAAAATCCGGTATTTGCGCTTCTGCTTCCTTTGAAAACGATCCGGTCTTTGCAATCCGGTTTGGTGATTGGCGACCGCGGCGTTTGCGGAATATCCGCCGGGCAATTGAATTCTGCCGAAAAATCGACATACCAGCCGTCAATTTCAATTTT
>DATLOR010000020.1:0-5628 GCA_035536135.1 Pyrinomonadaceae bacterium
TTACAATTCTCTGCGCTACCTGAAAAATGAGGGGCTGATCGGCGAAGTCCGGTTCGGCACGGATGCCGCGCGCTACGACCGCAAACTGACGCGGCACGATCATGCCATCTGCAACAACTGCGGAAAGCTGGTCGATCTGGAACTGTCTATTCCGGTCGGGCTGATTGAAGAAGCCGCCGACCTCTCGAAATTCGAAGCTGAATCGATCGAACTGACTCTGCGTGGTTTATGTCCTGAGTGCTGTAAGTGAGCAAATTGACAGTATATCGGGGCTGAGCCGGAGCGAATAATCTAATTTTGTTCCGGAATAATTTTCTAAAAAACAATTCAAAGGAAGGTAAATCAATATGGCACATGACATAGATCAAAGTAAATCATCAAATGGTTCAGTTTTGGATGCTAACGGTTCAAGCCGCTGTCCGTTTACAGGCGGAGCGATCAAGTTCACCACCGCCAGTCACAGGTCGAACCGTGACTGGTGGCCGAATAAGCTGAATTTGAACATCCTTCGTCAACACTCTTCTCTTTCGGATCCGATGGGTGAGGGATTCAATTACGCGGAGGAGTTCAAGACTCTCGACCTAGCGGGCGTAAAGGCAGATCTGGCGGCGCTGATGAACGACTCGCAGGATTGGTGGCCTGCAGACTTTGGGCATTACGGTCCGTTGTTTATTCGGCTGGCGTGGCATGCCGCGGGTACGTATCGGATCAGTGACGGGCGCGGGGGCGGGGGTCGTGGTCAACAGCGTTTCGCACCGCTCAACAGTTGGCCTGACAATGTCAGCTTGGACAAAGCGCGGCGGCTCTTGTGGCCGATCAAGCAGAAGTATGGGCGGAAGATCTCATGGGCTGATCTCTTCATACTCGTGGGTAACGTTGCGCTGGAAACGATGGGCTTCAAGACGTTCGGTTTCGGCGGCGGGCGCGAAGATGTCTGGGAACCGGATCAAGATGTTTACTGGGGTGCCGAAACGACGTGGCTGGCTGGCGACATCCGCTACAAGCACGGTTCTGAAGGCGTCGAAAAGTCGGGCGGGGTGCTGGTGTCCGATGACGATGCGGACGGCGATATGCACAGCCGGAAGCTGGAGAATCCGTTGGCTGCGGTGCAGATGGGACTGATTTACGTTAACCCCGAAGGTCCGGACGGGAATCCTGACCCGATCGCGGCAGCCCACGACATCCGCGAAACGTTCGGTCGCATGGCGATGAACGACGAGGAAACCGTCGCGCTGATCGCGGGCGGGCATAGCTTCGGCAAGACGCACGGTGCCGCTGATTCATCGCACGTAAGTGTCGAGCCGGAGGCTGAAGGACTTGCGGCGCAAGGCTTCGGGTGGGCAAACAGCTTCGGTACGGGAAAAGGCGCCGACACGATCACAAGCGGACTGGAGGTAACCTGGACGACGACCCCAACGAAATGGAGCAACAATTTTTTCGAAAACCTGTTCGGATTTGAGTGGGAACTCTCGAAGAGTCCGGCGGGCGCCCATCAGTGGGTTGCTAAAGGCGCTGACGCGATCATCCCGGATGCTCACGATCCCTCGAAAAAACGTGTGCCGACCATGTTGACCACCGACCTGTCGCTGCGCTTCGACCCGGAATACGAAAAGATCTCAAGACGTTTCCTCGAAAATCCCGACGAATTCGCTGATGCGTTTGCCCGGGCATGGTTCAAGCTGACGCATCGTGATATGGGTCCGCGCGCACGATATCTCGGACCCGAAGTGCCGGAGGAAGAACTGATCTGGCAAGACCCGATCCCGGACGTTACGCATAAACTGATTAATGACGAGGACATTGCCGCGCTCAAAGGTAAAATCCTCGATTCAGGATTATCGGTATCCCAACTGGTATCGACCGCTTGGGCGTCAGCCTCGACGTTTCGCGGCTCGGATAAACGCGGCGGCGCGAACGGCGCACGAATTCGTCTTGAACCGCAGAAGCATTGGGCAGTCAATAATCCGGCGCAGCTGGCGACAGTGCTCGAAACACTTGAGGGCATCCAGAAAGATTTCAACGATGCTCAGTCCGGTTTAATTTTTTCCAGCGGCAGGCAGGTTTCGCTTGCCGACCTGATCGTTCTCGGCGGATGCGCTGCCATTGAGAAGGCGGCGAAAGATGCAGGGTTTGATGTGACGGTTCCCTTTAGCCCGGGACGCGCCGATGCATCGCAGGAACAAACCGAGGTGCATTCGTTCCGATACCTCGAACCGCAGGCGGATGGTTTCCGCAATTACAAGCGGAGTCATCACAAGACGAAGGCGGAAGAAATGCTAGTCGACAAAGCACAGCTGCTGACGCTGACCGTGCCTGAAATGACGGTTCTGGTTGGCGGTTTGCGCGTTCTGAACACGAACTTCGATCAGTCAAAACACGGCGTCTTTACGACGCGTCCGGAAACGCTCACCAACGACTTCTTTGTCAATCTGCTCGATTTCGGCACGACGTGGAAGGCGACATCTGAGGCGGAAGAGATATTTGAGGGTCGCGACCGCGCGACGGGCGAACTCAAGTGGCTCGGCACCCGGGTCGATCTGATCTTCGGTTCGAATTCGGAGCTTCGGGCTTTAGCCGAAGTTTACGGATGTGATGATTCTCAGGAGAAGTTCGTGCAGGACTTTGTGGCGGCGTGGACCAAGGTGATGAATCTTGACCGCTTCGACCTGGTCTGAGATTTCAGTGCCGTCCGGCAAATCGCAGGATCAAATATTTTCCGTAGAGGTGCAAACAGAGTGTTTGGCATTGGCGGAAAAGCAGTTTTACAATTATCAAAAGTTAAGAGGCGTTCCGGCAACGGTCCGCCTCTTTTATTTTTCGATTCCCTGTCTAACCAGTATTGATGGCGACTCCTGCCCCGAACGCTGCCGCGCCGTCCGCCAAAAATTCGTCCCAAACAGGTTTTGCAGATCTTGTTTTAGAAGTATTTTCATTTTCGGAAATTCGGCAAAATTACCGGGCAATTTATGTCTTCGAATTTATTGAATTGGAAAACTATGATTGGAAAAACATTTCAAATTACGACCTTTTTTTTACTGATGCTCTCAATAATTGTTCCGACATTGAGCCAGCAGCTTGTTTGTAAAACGGCGGCTCTCGCCGCGCTCAAGCCGCTTCCGAAATTAAAATACAAATGCAGCGAGGATTTGACCGAGTCGGACGACGCGGTTTTAACGCAGCCGAACCGTCTGAAAGCGATCGAGCTTTACACAAAATCGCTCGAAAAATTTGTTTACGCCGATTGGTGGAAAACCTCGGTCGAGGATTTGAATCTTTGCGACTTCCGCAAAAAAGCGGGCGTACTTTCCAGGGAAGAAAAGCAGCAATATGAAGGCGGCGAATATTATTTTCATCTCGGCGGCAACAATCAATTTCGCTTCATTATTGCCGATGACCCGTGCTACCAGCAAGGCTTTAGCGGCTCGGACATCTTTTTGCTGAACCGCGTCGGCGGAAAAGTTTTCGCGTCGGAAATCATCGACGGTTTTTATACCCGCGCCGATTTTCCGCTCGGTTTTGACTACGCTTTTAACGGCAAGGAAACAATCATCGAAATCGCCACGACGAGCGGCGGGTTATACCCGACCGAAAGTTTTTATTATTTTACGATCGATAAAAAGACCAATCGCGCCGTTCCCAAAAAACTATTTAAAGATAACGGAAAGCTGACCAACCGGATCTATTCCGATATGATTCTCGGCGAACCGGAAGAATACGGGCTTCCGCGCGGGTCAAAATCACTGCAAATCATCAAGAATAAACGGCTTGCCAAAAGTTTCTATGTCTTTGAAGACACGCTCGAAGATTTCGAGGGACAAAATCATAAATTTATCCGTGTTTTATTCAAATGGAACGGGAAATTTTACGAATAAGCAAAAGAATGTAAAATTATCCTGATGCTGAAAATCGAAAATTACATTGGCGGCGAACTGTTTGCGCCGGTTTCCGAAAATTATCTCGACAATTTTAATCCCGCGCTCGCGCAAGTTTACAGCTTGATTCCCGATTCGGACGAGCGCGACGTTCAGCGCGCGGTCGAAGCCGCGAAAAAGGCTTTTCCCGTCTGGTCGAGAATGTCGGCGGAAACACGGCACGATTATTTAATGAAAATCGTCGCCTTGATCGAACGCGATCTGGACGCATTGGCGGAAGCCGAAAGCATCGATAACGGCAAACCGAAAACTCTCGCTAAGACGGTCGATATTCCGCGCGCCGTTTCAAATTTCAAGTTTTACGCGACCGCCGCGATGCACACGGCTTCGGAAGCGCACGAAACCGTCGGGCAAGCGATCAATTACACTCTACGCCAACCGCTCGGCGTGGTCGGCTGTATCAGCCCGTGGAATTTACCGCTTTATCTTTTTACGTGGAAAATCGCGCCCGCGCTTGCCGCGGGCTGCTGCGTCGTCGCGAAACCTTCGGAAATTACGCCGATGACCGCGTATCTTCTTTCAAAACTCTGCATCGAAGCGGGACTCCCGGCAGGCGTTTTGAACATCGTTCATGGTTTGGGAACAAAAGCCGGAAGCGCGATCGTGACGCACAAAGACGTGAAAGCGATCTCGTTCACGGGCGGCACGCGCACCGGCGAATGGATCGCGCGGGAAGCCGCGCCGAAGTTTAAAAAGCTTTCTCTGGAACTCGGCGGAAAAAACCCGAACATCATTTTTGCCGATTGCGATTACGAGGAAATGCTCGCGACCACCGTGCGCTCGTCGTTTTCCAATCAGGGGCAGATTTGCCTGTGCGGCTCGCGGATCTTTGTCGAGCGTCCGCTTTATGAAAAGTTCAAGGCGGATTTCGTCGAACGCGTTTCGCGCCTCAAGATCGGCGATCCGCTCGATGAAACGACCAACATCGGCGCGGTTGTTTCGCGTGAGCATCTCGAAAAAGTTCTTTCTTATATTGAGCTGGCAAAAGAAGAAGGCGGGCGCATTCTGATTGGCGGAAATCGCGTCGATCTATCAGACGAATCTTACGGATCGAACAATCAGAAATCCGAAATCCAAAATCCAAAATCGCTCACGGGTTGGTTTATCGAACCGACGATCATCGAAAATCTCGCGTTTGATTGCCGGACGAATCAGGAAGAAATCTTCGGCGCGGTCGTGACGATTCAGCCTTTCGACACCGAAGAAGAAGTTTTAACTTACGCCAACTCGGTCGAATACGGTTTGTCGGCGACCGTCTGGACGGAAAATCTTTCCCGCGCCCATCGAATGGCGGAACGCATCGAATCGGGAATCGTCTGGGTAAATTGCTGGCTTTTGCGCGATTTGCGCACGCCGTTCGGCGGAATGAAACAATCCGGCGTCGGACGCGAAGGCGGTTTCGAGGCTTTAAGATTTTTCACGGAAGAAAAGAATGTTTGTATCAAATTAAATTAAAGCTAAATCAATACACGAAAACCATTTCCGTAAGGGCGTCTTTGATCTTTGCTTAAATTGATTAACTAAACAGGTTATTTCTATTTGACCTTTTCATCAATAAATATTTTTTTCTGTCAACCTTTAGCCAAGTTCTTTGACAAAGTTTTTTTGCCGATGATTTTTACTGGATTTACCTCTGAAATTTAAAAGGTATAATCGTTTTATGAGCAGCGAAACACAACCGGTCAGAATCGAAACA
>DATLOR010000021.1:0-9104 GCA_035536135.1 Pyrinomonadaceae bacterium
AAGATGCGGTCGTCGTCGTCGTAGACCGTGAGCATCAGCACGGTCATCTGCGGGTACAGATCTTTTAAGATTCGGATCCCGTCGATCCCGTTCATTCCCGGAAGCCCGATGTCCGACAAAAGCACATCGGGCGTTTGATGACGGATGCGCGGAATCGCTTCTTCCATCGAACGGTAACTGCCCGTGCAGGAAAAACCGTCGGTGAAATTAATAAGCGTCGCGAGACCTTCGCGGATGTCGCGCATATCTTCGACGATAGCCGTTTTTATAATGCTTTCGGTGGCAGTTTCCATTTAATGTTTTAAGTGCGGAAATCGTTAAAAAAACGCGGCAGCTTTTAAGAAAAGACTTCGGCAAATTTTTTCATTATCGTGCCGCCGCGTTTTTTTGTTTTCGACTTCCATTTTTATTCTATAAAATCGCCGTATTTTTTGTCGCCACCCGCTTGGGTAGGCAAGAATTCAGACGGTCGAAAATTGTTCGAGCGGCAGAGTCAGATCAACGGTCGTGCCTTTGCCGATCTCGGACGTGATCTCGACTTTGCCGTTCATTTCGAGCGCGCGTTTTTTCATACTCAAAATACCGTTTCCGCCGTAATCGTCCGGCTGAATTGCGCCGTTGGTCGCAATTGTAAAACCTTTCCCGTTGTCGGCGATTTTCAGTTTTAAGTTTCCGTCGGCGATCTTCAGTTCGATCTCAACGTGTTTGGCGCCGGAATGTTTGACGATGTTATTGACCGATTCCTTGAAAAGCAAAAATACTTCGCGCCGCAGATTTGTGCTGACGGTTATTTCCTGGTCTGCGTGCGGCGCGTCGAAATGAAACGCGATGCCTTTTGCCGCCAAAATGTCGGACGCAAAACGGCGCATTCTTTGGGTCAGATCCGACAGATGATCCTTCGCCGGGTTGATCGACCAGACGATGTCGCTCATCGCCTCGACCAATTCATTCGAAACGTTCGAAATGCGCGTCAGCGGTTCGGTTGCCCCGTTGCCTTTGCTTTGCGCCTGCGCGACTTCCGATAAAACTGCGATCTGCGTGAGGCTTGCGCCGATGTCGTCGTGCAGATCGGTTGCGATTCGCGAACGCACTTTTTCGAGCTCGGCAAGGCGTTCTTCTTTGGATTTTCGTAAATCTGCTTCAGCGTTTTTGGCATCGGTCAAAGCCGCGTTGATTTCGCGCAAATTCGTGATCCGGTAGCGGTAAAGCAAGATGATTGCGCCCGAAACCAACACAGCGCAGAGCAGAATAAACCACCAGCGCTGCCAAAACGGCGAAAGAATTTTGAATGAAATGATCGCCGGATTTTCGCTCGCAGTGCCGTCGGAATTGACGGCGCGCACCAAAAAACGATAATCGGCGGGCTGCAGATTGGCAAAAGTGACGGTGCGGATCTCGGTCGGCTGGCTCCAGTCGGCGTCGGCGCCTTCCAGTTTGTATTGATAGCGCAAAGTTTCACCGGCGCGAAAATCGAGCCCGAAAAAGTCGATCTGAAAATTATTGTCGGTGTGCGCGAGCTCGCCTTTGTCGATCTCCGCGTTGCCGAATTGCGAGATCGGCTGTTCGAGTCCGGCAATTCTTAAACCGCCGATAAAAACTTGCGGCGCGGCGGTCTTTTCGTCGGGCAAAGGACTGAGCCGCGACAAGCCGTCGTTGGTCGCAAACCACAGATCGCCTTTTTTGTCACAGTGCGAATCAACGACAAAATCCGCCGCCAGACCGTCATTGACCGAATAATGTTTGACGTGTCCGGTATCGGGCGAAATGCGGTCAACGCCGCTTGCCGTGCCGATGTAAATGCGACCGAAACGGTCTTCGGTGATCGTGCGGACATTGTTGCTCGTCAAGCCGTTGGCTGTTGAAAGGTAAACGAACGAAGGCGTTTTCGCGCTCGTATCGTCAATTCTGAGCAGACCGCTGATCGCCGAGCCGATCCACAAACGACCTTTGCCGTCAACGTGCAGATCGGTTATCACACCGGTCGGCAAACCGTTGTTTTTACCGAAAAATTCAAATCGTTCGCCGTCGAATTTGGCGAGTCCGCCTTCGTAAAAACCAAGCCAGATATTGCCGTAAGAATCCGTGACATAAGCCGATGCGGCTTTTCCCGTGGGCAAGCCTTCGGCTTCGGTAAATGCGTGGAATTTAGTCTCGCCTTTTTTGAGCCGCGCCACGCCGATGCTGTCGTTTCCGCGTCCGCGGGTTGAAACCCAGATACTGCCCTCTGAATCTTCGAAGATCTGGAACATTCCGTCCGACTTGAGACCGTCGGCGGAGGTGAATGTTTGGGTGGCTTGCCTTTTATCAAGCTGGGAAAAATCCGTGATCCCCGCAAAACGATAGAGCCTTTTGTTCGTCAAAATCCACCAATCTCCGTTAGAAGTCCGGAGTCCGAAGCGCGAGGTCCATAAAAACTGCGACTCAAGATCGACCAAAGGTTGTACGGCTTTGAATTTTTCGCCGTCAAAGCGATTCAGATAAAAATCGCGCCCGACGGCATAAATTGTGCCGTCCGAATCTTCGTTAATGGCGAAAAAACGCGTCGAATTGGCGCCGTCCTCAGTCCCGAAAGTAACCAATCCCTGACGGTCGAGCCGCGCCAAACCCGCGAAACCGCCGATCCACAAATTTCCGGCGGAATCTTCTTCCATTCGCGACATGACATTCGGCAAACCTTCCGAACGGCTGTGCAGGTGAAAACCGCTGTTTGAAAACTGGAGTAATTTATCTTCCGCCGACACCCAGACATCGCCGTCCGAAGTTTGATAAATTCTTTTGGCGTATGAATTCTCGACAAAACTATTGATCGTCTCGCTTGAAAATTGAATGATCTCGCCGCCCGTTTTCGGCAGTGAAAAAGTTCCTTCGGGTTTCAGTGTGATTTTTGTGGTCGGTTCGATCGATTTGATCGTCAGATTGCCGGAAGCGGCAAAAGCTTCGAGCGGTTCGGGTTTCAGAACAAGCAGGCTGTTTAACATCGAAACCCAAATTCGTCCGCTCTTGTCCACGATCATCGAAGAATTACCGCCGCTGAAATAATTATCTGCCGGGTAAAAAACAAGCCGCGAGTCAGGGAGACGGCGAATTAATCCCCAACTCGAATTGAGCCAGAGCGAACCGTCTTTTGTTTCGCCGATGTCGGCGATAGTCAAAGTCGTGTTCGCCCGCGGCGGCAAATCAAGCGGAATATCTTCAAGAACGTATTTTCCATCTTTTTTGACAATGCGGGCGAAAGTGCCCGATGTCAGATAGAGAGTTCCCGCGCTGTCTTCGAAAAACAGTCCGCGTCCGCCGGTGATGAATTCGGCGTTGATGCGCGGTTTGACCGGATCGGGCTTGGTGATCTCATTCAGGTCAAAGCGGTATGTGCCGCCGGTCGTCGAGATCCAGTAAGTTCCGTCGCGGGCTTGATAAATACTTTCAATCCCGGGCGGCGAGGCTTCGTCGCCGATCTGGTAAGTGATGAACCGCGAACCGTCAAAGCGCGAAAGCCCGTCGCGCGTGCAAAACCACATAAACCCGCGCGAATCGCGCATCAGGTAATCGACAAAACTGCTCCCCAAACCATCGGCGGAAGTGTAGATCCTGACGGGCAGACGTTCAGCCAAGAGCGGTTTGACAAAGACCAAACCGACCAGCAAAGCAAGAAAGAAAACAATGATTTTCTTACCCGTCGAATTCATAGAATCAATTTATTTTGAGGTGAACTTTTATAAATTATCGCATAAGCATTTTACACTAGAGAGAAAGTTGTTCAAGTTTTTTTCACCGCCGAAGACGGCGAAGGCGCCGAGAAATTTTAATAAACTACCGTACCTCTCCGGTCACGGTAGTAAATAACTTCTTAAAATCAAAATTATAAGTTCGGAAAATCAGCGCGGACGGCTAGATGAAAAAAATTACTAAAGCTAATAATGGCTTGAGTTTTCGGGTAGCGAAATTTAAACTAAATCTTTGATTTACCTGATGTTTTTTGAACTTTTCAAATTTATCAAACTAATATGACACATAATCTTTTTAATACACGGCAAACATTCAAAACAGGCGACGGCAAAGACGGAGTTTTTTATTCTTTGCCGCAGTTGGAAAAAGAAGGCATCGGCAAGATTTCGCGCCTGCCGGTTTCGATTCGCGTCGTGCTCGAATCGGTTTTGAGAAATTTCGACGGCGGAAAAAAAGTTTCCGAAGATAATATCCGCGCCCTCGCGGGCTGGATCGCCGGCGATGAACGGACGGAAGAAATCCCGTTCACGGTCGCCCGCGTTATTTTGCAGGATTTTACGGGCGTTCCGCTGCTTGTGGATTTGGCGGCGATGCGTTCTGCCGTAAAGAAAATCGGCAAAAACGTCGGCGTGATCGAACCGCTCGTGCCCGTCGATCTGGTCATCGACCATTCCGTGCAGGTTGATTATGCGGGTAGCGAAACGGCTTACCAGCGTAATATGGAAACCGAATTCAAGCGCAACGAACAGCGTTATCGTTTCCTGAAATGGGGAACGCAAGCCTTTAACGGCTTTCGCGTCGTGCCGCCGGGAATCGGGATCGTGCACCAGGTCAATCTCGAATATCTCGCGAAAGGCGTGTTTGAAAAAGACGGCGTTTATTATCCCGACAGCTTGGTCGGAACGGATTCGCACACGACGATGATCAACGGACTCGGGATCGTCGGCTGGGGCGTCGGCGGAATTGAAGCCGAAGCCGGAATGCTCGGGCAACCCGTTTATTTCCTGACGCCGGACGTTGTCGGGGTGCATCTTTCGGGCAGTTTGCCGCAGGGCGCAACCGCGACGGATCTGGTTCTGCGCATCACGGAAATGCTCCGCAAAGCGGGCGTGGTCGGCAAATTCGTCGAATTTTTCGGCGAAGGCGCGACCGCGCTGACGGCAACCGACCGTGCGACGATCGCGAATATGGCTCCCGAATACGGCGCGACGATGGGCTTTTTCGGAACGGACGAAAAAACGCTCGATTATTTCCGCTCGACGGGACGCGACGAAGCGCAGATTTCCACGATCAAAAATTATTACGAAGCGCAAGGAATGTTCGGTATTCCGCTCGAAGGCGAAGTTGATTATTCAACCGCTTTAAATCTCGATTTAGCGACGATTACGCCTGCTGTTGCCGGACCCAAACGTCCGCAAGACCGCATCGAGCTTTCGGCACTGGACGACAGGTTTATCGAATTATTCGGTCAATCCGTGGCGGACGGCGGTTACGGGAAACTCAAAGAAGATTTGGAAAAACGCTTTATGGTGACGATGGGCGTCAGCCATCCGCACAGTTCCGCGGGCGGCGGCGAGCAATCGACGAAATCGATCCCGCTGCCGGTTCTCGGCGAAGTCAGCGAGAAAAATACGAACATTACGACCGAAGTCGAGATGATGAACAATCGCCCGACACCCGACCGCGTTGAAAATCTGAACGACGACATCGAGGCGCAGACGACCTCGGTCGGCAACGGCGATGTTTTGATCGCGGCGATTACGAGCTGCACGAACACATCGAATCCGTCGGTGATGATCGCCGCCGGAATCGTCGCGAAAAAAGCGGTCGAAAAGGGTTTGAAAGTTCCGAATTATGTCAAAACTTCGCTCGCGCCGGGTTCGCGCGTGGTCACGGAATATTTGAACAAAACGGGTTTGCAGGAATATCTCGACAAGATCGGTTTTAATCTCGTCGGCTACGGCTGTACGACCTGTATCGGAAATTCGGGTCCGCTCGATCCGGGCATCGAAGAAGCGATCGTCGAACACGATCTGATCGCCGCATCCGTTTTGTCGGGCAATCGTAATTTCGAGGCGCGTGTTCACCAGAACATCAAGGCAAATTTCCTGATGTCGCCGCCGCTTGTCGTTGCTTACGCGCTCGCAGGAACGGTTATCAAGGACGTTTACCTGCATCCAATCGGGCAGGACACCGACGGCAACGATGTGTTTTTAAAGGACATCTGGGCTTCGCTCGATGAGGTCAAAGACCATTTGCAAGCGGCTTTCGATCCGGAAACCTATAAAAAACTCTACACGGAATTTGCCGAACAAAATCCGCTCTGGAACGAAATTCCGTCTTCGACCGGCGCGGTCTACGAATGGGACGCGGATTCGACGTATATTCAGGAACCGCCGTTTTTCGAAGATTTTTCGATGGAAACAGGTAAGTTTTCCGATGTTAAGGGCGCGCGCGCGTTGGCGATTTTCGGCGATTCGGTGACGACCGACCATATCTCACCCGCCGGAGCGATCAAACCGAGCTCGCCCGCCGGACTTTATCTGCAATCGTTGGGCGTTCCGGTCGAGAATTTCAATTCCTACGGCTCAAGGCGCGGGAACGACCGCGTGATGCTGCGCGGGACGTTTGCGAATGTCCGGATCAAAAATCTGATGGTCGCGCCCGTCGAAGGCGGTTTTACGAAACACCAGCCCGACGGCGAGGACACGACGATCTACGATGCGGCGATGAAATACCGCGCGGAAGGCACGCCGACGATCATTTTCGGCGGGCAGGAATACGGCACGGGAAGCTCGCGCGATTGGGCAGCGAAAGGCACGCGTTTGATGGGCGTGAGCGCCGTTATCACGCAGTCTTTCGAGCGCATTCACCGTTCAAATCTGGTCGGAATGGGCGTTTTGCCGCTTCAATTTAAGGAAGGACAAAACGCGCAAACGCTGAATCTCGACGGCACGGAAACATTTGATCTGACCGGTCTTGAAAACGGCGAGATCAAACCGCGCCAGGATGTTAATTTGAAAATCACACGCGCGGACGGTTCGAGTGAAGACGTGTCATTGACGCTGCGGATCGACACGCCGATCGAAGTTGAATACTACAAAGCGGGCGGCATCCTGCCGTATGTTTTGCGGCAATTGCTGGCGCAGTAAACTTAAAAGCGAGGGCGGGAAATTTTCCCGCCCTTTTTAATTTTCTCTTTAAAAATTTTCAAAATATTGTAGAATATTGCGCTATGAAAGGGATTTTCACCGCGTTTTTTATTTTATTATTTTCAACGCTTGTGACGATTGCTCAAACCGAAGGAATCGTTTGGGAAAAAGATTTCAAAAAAGCCCAGCAAGCCGCCCGCGCCAGCGGAAAACCTTTACTTCTGGATTTTACGGCGGTCTGGTGTAAGCCGTGTCAGATGATGGATAAAGAGTTTTGGGTGCGCGAAGATGTGATCGAAGCCTCGAAACCTTTTATCGCCGTGAAAATTGATTTTGACAGCGATAAAGGCGTCGTCAGCAAATACGGGGTTTCGGCAATTCCGTTTGTGGTTTTTACCGACCCGCTCGGTAATTTGATTACTTTCAGACGAGGCTTTTCAAAGAAAAATGTTCAGGAATTGAATATGATCTTTGACGAAATGCCGAAAGATTTTTCGCCGATGATCAAACTTTACGATGCGCTCGACCTGAAAAAAGACGACGGCATTGCGCTTTTTAAGATCGCCAACGCTTACCGCGGCGCGAAAATGCTTCGTCTGAGCAACGACTTTTATCGAAAAGCACTTAAAACATCCGAGATTCAAGCCGATTCGGAAAAGAAAACAAATGCCTACTTATCGCTCGGCGTAAATTATTTGAACCTGAAGGATTTTAAACAAGCCGTCGAAATAATGGAAGATTTTCTAAAAACCAAACCGTCGGGGGAATTTAAAGAGAGTGCTCTTTATTTCCTCGTATTCGGAAGCGCCAATAACGACAAAATGAAGGACGCCGATAAATATCTGCAAATGCTGAAAACGGAATTTCCCGCGTCAGCGAACATCGCCCAAGCCGAAGCGGTCATCGAAAGAGTTAAAAATCAGCCGAAGAAAGAAAAATAAGATTACTTTTTATGATTACCACGATCGCCTTTGACGCCGACGATACGCTCTGGCACACGGAGCGCATTTTTATTTCGACCAAGGAAAAATACACCGATCTGTTAGCCGATTTTGCCGATAAGGATTTTATCGAACAGCATCTGGACGAAACCGAAACGAACAACATCAAGCATTTCGGCTACGGCATCAAAGGTTTTACGCTTTCGATGATCGAAACCGCGTGTGAGCTGACCGGCGGACGCATTACGGGCGATAAGATCAAACAGATCATCGGTCTTGCCAAAGAAATGCTTGCCGCGCCGATCGATGTGCTCCCGGGCGTTCGTGAAACGATCGAGGCATTATCAAAAGATTATCGTCTGATGGTTGTGACAAAAGGCGATCTGTTGGATCAGGAAACAAAGCTCGCGCGTTCGGGTTTGGGCGATTACTTCAGCGCGTTTGAAATCGTGCCGCGCAAGGACGCGAAGATTTACAAATACATCATGCGCCGTCATGAAATTGCGGCGGAAGAATTTCTGATGGTCGGAAATTCGCTGAAATCCGACATTCTGCCGGTGATCGAAGCGGGCGCGCAAGCCGTTTTTGTGCCGTATGAGACCGAATGGTTTCACGAAAGGGTTTCGGACGAAGAACTCGAAGGCAAAAAATTCGGGCAGGTTGAAACGATGCGCGATCTGCCCGTGTGGTTGAAAAGTTCATAAAGTTTAAAAACAAAGAGGTCAGACAATGCACTTTGTCTGACCTCAAAACTTTTATTTAAGATTTTCCGCTGCTAGGCAGAATATCCGCGCGCAGTCGCCGGTATGGTCGGACGCGCATCCAATTCAATAAATCTGACAGGAACAGCCCCATTGATCTTCACTTTTTCTTTATACATTTCGTACCATTTTTCGCAAATCGCGCAATGATAGAACTTTTCAAATTCTTCGCCAGTAAAATTCAAAACGAGTTCATTTTCACAGTGCCAACATTTCATAGTTTACTCACTCCTTTTTCTTAGTTTGGAAATTCAGTTTAGCACACTTACCCAGTGATTGCCAACATTTTTTTTACCGGACTTTAATTGGTTAAACCAAAGAAATACGAACGAAATTTTTCAGGAATAAAATCAAACGGAATTCGGCCGAATTGTTAATAAATAAACAATTCAGTCGTTTTTATTTTGGAGTTAGTGGAAACATTTTAAAATTTTATGACGTAAGAATTGCCGGCTTAATCGGTCAAATCATACAACGAGGCATTTATTTAATGTTAAAAGCAATCGAATTATCGAAAACTTATAAAA
>DATLOR010000022.1:0-2461 GCA_035536135.1 Pyrinomonadaceae bacterium
GCATTTTCACGTCGAGTTTTTTCAGACACGCGCTGCCGATAAAAAAACCGACGACGAGCGATGCCGAAAGAAACGAGAGCACCAGAAAAAGCAGATTATTGCCCGTATTCCAAGCCGAAAATCCGACGATCACGATCAGCCCCAAGATCACCGCGCCGCCGATCGTCAGCTCGAACGGCAAATTCATCTGCGAGGCTTCGGCGCTCGCATTGCGCGCAAGCGGCGGCACAACGAAAATCAAAATTATCAGGACAAAAATGAGCGACGCGCCCGCCGCGATTCCCGCCAGCCGCGTATCGCCCGAACGATGCGCCCAAAGCGTAAAAACCGCCAGCCCGAGCCCGCCGAAAACCACCACCGTTCCGAGAATTGCATTGCGAAAATCACGCAGGCTGAAAATTTGGCTGAGAACTTTTAGATTCATTCGTCATTTATCATTTAACATTTATCACTCAGTTTCAAATGTTTTTTGATAAATGATGAATGATAAATGTTAAATGTTTAGATCGGGACATTTGTTTTCTGGAGAATGTCCTGCAAAAGCTGTTCGGCTTCGCGGGTTTTGTGTTTCAGGTTGGTCGAGCGCGAGCTGACGATGATGCGGTGCGCGAAAACCGGCAGGACAAGCCGTTTGATGTCGTCGGCGATGCAGAAATCGCGTCCTTCGATCAAGGCTAAGGCTTGCGCCGAACGGAAAAGCGCGAGCGTTCCGCGCGGGCTGATGCCGAGTTCGATCGTTTCCGCCGCCCGCGTTTGTTCGACGACATTCAAAAGATATTCAACGAGCGCGTCGTCCACGCGAACTTCCGACACGAGTCTCTGCAGCTCGGAAACATCCGATTCGCTCATCACGGCGCGGACGAATTCGAGCGGATTTTCGCGTTCACGGTCGCGCAAAATGCCGCGTTCGTCTTCTTTTTTCGGATAACCGATATGCAGGCGCAGCATAAAACGGTCGAGCTGCGATTCGGGCAAAGGATACGTGCCGTGATGTTCCGCCGGATTTTGCGTGGCGATCACCATAAACGGCATCGGCAGACGGCGCGAAACGCCTTCGACCGTGACCTGTTCTTCCGCCATCGCTTCAAGAAGCGCGGATTGCGTTTTCGGCGTCGCGCGGTTGATCTCGTCCGCGAGCACGATATTTGCGAAAATCGGTCCCGGTTTCCATTCAAAATTGCCGCTTTGCTGATTAAAGATCGAAAGCCCGATCACGTCCGACGGCAAAAGGTCTGAGGTAAACTGAACGCGCTGAAATGTTAAATCGAGCGCGCGTGCCAGCGCGTTGGCAAGCGTTGTTTTCCCGATGCCCGGAACGTCCTCGATCAAAAGATGTCCTTTCGCCAGAAGCGCGACGAGCGCGAGCTTGACGGTTTCCGATTTGCCTTTGATGACGCGCTCGATCGCCGTTTGCAGAAGTTTGATCTGCGCGTTCGCATCAAAAATCGGGGCGGCAGGTTTTGCAGCGGTTTCGCTTTCGTTGATAATCCAATCTCTCATCTTGTTTGTTTGAAGAACAGACATGCCAAGTCCATTTTACAGGATTTGATGCCTTTTGCGCATTAAAAAGTTTTATTTCAATTTATTAGACTAAATTTTTACCGAAAAGTTCCGCGTTTTTTTGAAAATTGTCCAAAATCAAAATTTCATTCCCTTTTTGTTTTGTGGTATAAATTGATTATTAAATAATTTGCAACCTTTCGCCGAGAAATTCGTGATAGGTTCGGAGGAAACCCAGAAGAAGAAATATGAAAAATTTACGCCGAATTTATAAAGATCAAGCCGGTTTTAACCTTATCGAGCTGATGATCGTGATCGCGATCATCGCACTTTTGATTGGTGTCGGTGTGCCTGCGTGGCAGTCAATGGTCCGCAGCGGAAACGAAACCGCCGCCGCGCAGACGATTCAATCGATCCGCACCTGTCAGGCGAGTTATGCCGGCAAAAACAAAGGAAAATTTGCCAACTTTGCCGACCTTGTCAAAAGCGGATGCTTGGACGGCGACAAATTCAACGCAGAACAACCCGTGATCAGCGGTTACGTCTTTTCACAGAAAATCGAAGAAATGTCAGGCACAACACCCGCCAAATACTCGCTGAATGTTGATCCGCAAACCGGTTCTGGAACACGGCATTTTTATTACGATTCAACGCTCGGTGCGGTCAAGGTAACCGAAGATAATCGTCCGGCGACAGCGCAGGATCCGTCATTTTAAGGTATAATTTTGAATTTGAAAGATAAAATTTCAGTCGCCGACTTAGCTCAGTGGTAGAGCACTCGCTTCACACGCGATAGGTCACAAGTTCAAATCTTGTAGTCGGCACCAATTCACATTTCACAGAAGCCTTTATTTTATTGATAATCCAGTAAAATAAAGGCTTTTTTAATTTCTCACTCTTTTAATTTTGGGGACATTTGGGGCGCAAATTCCGGTTTTATAGTCAATAAACCGCCAATTTA
>DATLOR010000023.1:0-5372 GCA_035536135.1 Pyrinomonadaceae bacterium
TACGCCAATCCGGGCGACTTTGACGGCGATGGACGTGCCGATTTTGTTGACCATCAAGGCTCAAACTGGTGGATTTTAAACAGCCGCGATCTGAGCGTCAAAATGATTTCGTTCGGACCGAATCTCGTTTTCGGAGCACCGGGCGATTTTGATGGTGACGGCAAAACGGATATTGCCGTCGTTTCGATCGAAGGACATTACAAAACCTGGTACTACCACAGCAGTCTAAATCCGAATCAAAATCCTTATTTAACGAGAAAAGATTGGGGAAACATTCCTCTCGAAGGACCAATTCCGCGAACCGTGCAGGGCGATTATGACGGGGACGGAAAAACGGATTATGCCGTTTACGTTCAGACCGAAGACCCGAATGACCATCCCAAATTCTGGATTACGCCGTCAAACGGCGGAAATCCGTTTGTCATTCCGTGGGGCGAATACAATTGGCTGCCCGTGTACTACAATTACCCGATTGCAAGCTTTAACAACCGCTGATCGATAATCGGCAAATAAAGCGGCTTTAGTTACATTTTCCGGGACGGCGTTTGAAAAGAACGCCGTCTTTTTCTATTGTAAAGTTAATTATGAATCAGAAAATCCGCGCAATCGTCGTCACCGTCAGCGATTCGCGCCGGGATATCGATGATGTTTCGGGCGTGACTCTGCTCGGACTGCTGTTGGCAACCGGCGCGGAAGTTCACGAAAAGATCATTGTTTCCGATGATTTCGACGATCTGCGGCAAATGCTTTACGTTTTGACCGAGCGCGAGGACGTCAATCTGATCGTCACGACCGGCGGAACGGGTTTTGCCGAGCGCGACAATACGCCCGAAGCAACCCGCGCCGTGATCGAAAAAGAAGCGCCGGGACTTGCGGAAGCGATGCGTTTTGAAACCTCGAAAATCAATCCGAAAGCGATACTTTCACGCGGCGTTTGCGGGATCCGCAACAATACTTTGATCATCAATCTGCCGGGTTCACCGAAAGGCGTGCAGGAATGTTTCGACGTTATCAAGCCTGTTTTACAGCACGCCGTCAACCTTTTGGCGGGAAATACCAGCCATTAAGAAAAAGGGGAGAAAAGGAGAAGAGGAGAAAGGGAGAAAATGTTAAGACAAAAGAAGCTAATCATTATTTGGTTTTTGTTTTTTAACTTTTTATTTGCAAATCAAACGGCGTTTGCCGAATTTTCACGCCTGCAAATTTCGCAAAATTTTCTCGCCGACAAGTTTTTTCGCACCGAGCTTTATTTCGGGACGGATAAAGCGGACGGCGGAAAAGTCACTTCCGAAGATTGGGACAGATTTCTCGAAACTGAGGTTACGCCGCGTTTTCCCGACGGTTTTACGGTTTTGGAAGGCTACGGGCAATTTAAGGACGAATCGGGCAAGATCGTCCGCGAGGCGAGCAAGGTCTTAGTGCTTTTTTACCCGAAAAAAATGCGCGAGGCCGTCAATCCGAAGATCGAAGAGCTTCGCGCAAACTATAAAAAACAATTTAATCAGGAATCGGTTTTGCGGCTAGATTTTACAAAGTCGGTCGAAGTTTCGTTTTGATCATTTGACCAGCGAGCTTTGAAAAAACCGCGCCGCGTCTTCTTTTAATTTCCGCAGGGAATTTTTCTCGATATACATCATATGTCCGGCTTCATAATAGTTGGTCGTGATGTTTTTTTTAAGCAGGTTCGAGATTCATCGCCGCGAGCGTATATTCGGTTGCGTAATACGGCACTGCCATATCGTAATAGCCCGACGCGACAAAAATCTTCATATACGGATTTTCAAAAGAAACTGATCTTCGGTCAGCGCGAAAGTTGGTTTTCGCTTGCGCTTAACTCGCCCGGGGCGGGCTTTGGATGCCCAGGCTCCAAATAAATTAGATTTATTTTAAAGAAACTTTGCCCGATTTCATATTTCCAGACGAAACAAAATCTTTCCGGCTTACGTTTGAAACAATAGCAACAAGGAAAATTTTTGTAACAAGAGAGAAAACAATGAAATTTATCAAAACAATTTTACTGACAATCATTCTAACTGCCGCTTTTTCGGCATTTTCCTTTGCACAGGACGACCCGATTCGCGTCGAAACCAATCTCGTCACGCTCAATGTCGCGGTGACGGACAAAAGCGGAAAATACGTCAAAAACCTGAAAAGAGAAGATTTCGAGGTTTGGGATAATCGAACAAAGCAGCCGATCGATACATTTTCGGCGGAAGACGTGCCGGTTTCGTTCGGCATCGTATACGATATGCACCCGACGACCGACGAACGGACCAAGACGGTTTTGGACGCGCTTCGTCAATTTACCAAGGATTTTAAGCAGAAGGATAATTTTTTCGTGACGGTTTTTAACGAACGGGGAAGTTTGACGACCGAATTTGTCCCGAACGCCGAGCAGATCAACGCGAATCTGTCGGACGCAAAGCCCTCAACGCCCAATTCTCTTTATGACGCGATTTTTGCGGCATCGGAAAAGGTGCGCGAACAGCGAAACACGAAACAGGTTTTGATCGTTCTGACCGACGGCGAAGATAATGCGAGTCATCACAGCCTGAAAGAGCTGCGGATGCATCTGCGGAGTGTCAACCTGCCGGTCTATTCGGTTTCCTTTGGCAGCGACAACCGGCGGTATCTCGGTTATTACGACATTTACCGCAATCAGGGCAGGCAAACGCTCGGCGCGTCGGAAACTTCGCAGCTGAGCACCGCTGCACTCGATGAGATCAGCAAATCGAGCGGCGGACAAACATTTGAACGCGCCGTGCAGAACCGTTTTCTGCTCTACGGAGTTTTCAAAAAAGTTCACGCCGAGGTCGAAAACCAATACGTCGTCGGATTTTATCCCGACGTGACGGACGGCAAGTGGCACAAACTGAAAATAAAAGTAAAAGCGGCGGCGGGCAAAAAATACAAGCTCTCGAACCGTAAGGGTTATTTAAGCCCGAAAGCAAAATAAATAAAAACGGCGCGGATCAGCCAATAAAATCCGCGCCGTTCATTTCGCAAAGCACACATTGCATCATGGCAAATAACTGATTTTATTCAGGTAGTTTGCCTATTTTGCATAAATTGGCGCATACGAAGCTGAAAGCCGCGAACTGACTTTAAAATTATATGGTTCGAAATGACGCAACTGCGCCATAATCGGTGGTCGATCAATGCTCGAGATATTGATTCAGTACAGATTCGAGCGACTCGAAATCGACGGGTTTTTCGATCAGGTCGGTACAGCCGGCTTCAATCGCTTTTTCATACAATTGTTTCCCGTGCGCCGTGACCGCAATGATCGGAATATCCGCTCCCTGCTTGAAGGAGCGGATTTTTCTGGTCGCGGTCAGTCCGTCCATCACGGGCATTGCGATATCCATTAAAATAAGGTCTGGAAAATGTTGTTTGATAATTTCGAGGGCATCCAATCCGTCGACTGCTTCGCACACTTGAAAACCGTAGCTTTCGATCAAGAATTTCATAAATTGGCGGGTATCTTCGTAATCTTCGACGACTAAAACTTTTCTCTTCATAAGCCTTACTCCCCGGATAAAATAAGATTTGAAGGGTAATCTTGTAAAATCCATTTTTGAATGAAAAAGCTACACTTGAATCAAGTGTAGCTAACCATCCCCTTGTTCGTTCGGTATTAAAAATGATTTTAATACACTTTTATTATTCAAATTGTCGTATGCAATCAGAATGCCACTAGAAAATACGAAAATCGAGGGACTTCGAAAAATCTCTCTTACAATCAATATTTTGCCGTGCTATGATATTGGCGATTTATTTGTAAAGGCGGAAAAAAGTTATGAAGTTTGATTATCTTGAAAAAATTGAGGCATTAAATTTCCAACAGCGGGTTTATTTTTATGAACTGTTCGCTCATTTTCTGACGGTTTCTCTGCGCGGCATTTTGTTCACCGAGGGCATTGCCGATTCGGAACGCGTCGAACGTGCCAAATGGCTAAATGAAATTGCGCACCGCATCACCTATAAAATCTTCGTAATGGACAAGAAACCCGATGCCCGATGGAGCGATGCGGAAATTCTCGAAATGATTCAGATGAATATCGATAAATATCCGGCAATCGAAGCGGATGTCGGTGCGGCAATCGATATGAGTTACGGTTATATTTTGGAAAATGAAACGGGCAGTCTTTGAAAAGTCATTAGATCAGCAGACCGCGAAAATGGTTTCGGATTGGATAAAAAATTGTGGCGGACAATATTAATTGATATAGTTTTGTGATTCGGGATAAAAATTGTCCCAGCTTCCCGCATAAGTCTTTCTAGAAATGCGGATCGCCGATTTGATCGTATCAGCCAGATTGTTCACATAGGGCTTCGTCAGGTAAGCGTTGGCTCCCGCCGCAAGTCCTTTCTGCTTGTCGGCTTCATAGGCATTGCCGGAATAAAAAAGGATCGGCGTGTGCTGGTCATACTCCCGCAGTATGCGGCACAGCTCTAAACCATCACCGTCGGGAAATCTGACATCGAGCAGATACAAGTCGAAATGTTCGGTTTGTGCCAACCGCCACGCCTCGGCAACACTTCTAGCGGCGGTTATTTCAATTCCCGAAATTTCGAGCAGAACACCGACCATCAAACATGAATCTTCGTTATCGTCCGCATAAAGAACACGGGAATATTCCTGGTTAACCATAGTTTTTACCTCACTTTTTCGACACAGAAGCATTCCTCGATAAATTCGGAAATACTTCTTGTAAAAACCTTCCCTTGTTCGTAGTTGTAAATTTGTTAACTTTTTATCGTTCGTTCGAGCAGATGCCGCCGCGTAATTATCGAAATAAAAATGAGTTCATCGAAATCATCCGCCGCGGCGCGATCGGAATTGTGCCAAAGGTCGAGAAAGATTTCTCTGACGACCTTTTCCGCATCTTCCTCTGAATCGGTTAGGTTACCGGCGATCGCCCAAATCAGATCGCCGTAGGTATTGAAACTGTCGGTTATCCGATCGTTTTTGGTAACTCTCTGCAGAGTCGTCACGGAATTGTTTCTTTGTTTCGGAGTAATTCTGGGTGCCATAAACTTTCTCCCTAATTTCCAATCTTTGGCGGTCAATCGTAAAATCTAAAGATCAAGATACTTTCGGTGCCGCCAACGCCACAGCACGCCTAACGGGTAAGTGGTTTCGTGTTTGCCCGTCAAAACCCGCAAAAGCAATTTGCAATAATTTCTCGAAAATAAAATAACCTGCATAAATCTTCAGTCCCCTTATGACAACCGCCGGTTATGCTGACTTTGATATTTGTTTTTCCAGTGTTTCCAACGCCATTTCAGATTCAGCGGGCTCGCCGTTTCAAAAACGCCGGACAAGACGCCAGCCCGCAATTTTATGTAATAAAAAAAAAATAAAATGA